>NZ_JBGCCK010000012.1:0-237927 GCF_041262525.1 Streptacidiphilus sp. MAP12-20 | reverse complement strand
CGCGGGGAACTGCGCGACAAGCCACCGGCATGCGGATGGTCCTCAACGCGCAGGGCCATCCGCACAGGGTGGTTTCTCGCGCAGTTCCCCGCGCCCCTACTGGCTTGCGCCAGTTGAGCCCCGGACGACGAGTTCGGGTTGGAAGACGAACTCCCCACGCTGCGCGGGGTTGCCGCCGATTTCCTCCAGGAGGACGTTGACCGCCGCCGCGCCCATCGCTTCCACCGGCTGACGGATCGTCGTCAGCGGCGGGTCCGCGAAAGCGATGAGTGGGGAGTCGTCGAAGCCCACCACCGAGATGTCCCGGGGAACGGACAAGCCGCGCGCTCGCGCCCCGCGGATCGCGCCGAAGGCCATGAGGTCGCTGCCGCAGATGATCGCCGTGCAGCCCTTGTCCAGGAGGACGTTCGCCGCCGCCTGGCCGCCCTCGACGGTGAAGAGCGAGTGCTGGATCAGCTCCTGGCTCTCCGCCTCGGTGAGCCCCAGCAGTTCCTTCGTCGCGGCCGTGAAGCCCTCTTCCTTCCGCAGGACCGGCACGAAGCGCGAAGGGCCGACCGCCAGGCCGATACGGCGGTGGCCGAGTCCGGTGAGGTGACGGACCGCCATCCACATCGCGGCGCGGTCGTCCGGGGAGATGAACGGCGCGCTGACGCGCTCGCTGAAGCCGTTGATCATCACGAAGGGCACGCCCTGCCCCTGGAGCTTGTCGTAGCGGGCGGTGTCGGCCGTCGTGTCCGCGTGCAGTCCGGAGACGAAGACGATGCCGGTGACGCCGCGTTCGACCAGCATCTCGACCAACTCGTCCTCGGTCGAGCCGCCCGGTGTCTGCGTACACAGCACGGGCGTGTAGCCGAAGCGGGTCAGCACCTGCTCGATCACCTGGGCCAGCGCGGGGAAGATCGGGTTGCTCAACTCCGGGGTGATCAGCCCGATCAGGCCCGCGCTGCGCTGCCGCAGCCGCGTCGGCCTCTCGTAGCCGAGTACGTCCAGCGCAGCCAGCACTGTCTGCCTGGTCGCCGCCGCGACTCCCGGCTTTCCGTTCAGCACGCGGGAGACGGTGGCCTCGCTGACCCCCGCCTGTGCCGCGATGTCCGCCAACCGCGCTGTGTTCACAGCACCGAAGCCTATTGCACGTACACACTTTCGCCTGCTGTTTCCCTGACCCGCGGCCGGACCCGCAGGCAGGCGGAGCACGCGAGTGCGACCAGCGCCGCCGCCGCGGGGACGTGGTAACCCGCGCCGGGCGGCGCGTGGTCGACCAGCCGGCCGCCCGCCGCCGTACCGGCGGAGATGCCGACCAGCAGGCCCGTGGTGGTCCAGGTGAAGCCCTCCGTGAGCTGCGCGGGCGGTACCAGCTCGCCGACCAGGCCCATGCTGGTCGACATGGTCGGCGCCGTTGCCAGGCCCGCGACGAGCAGGATCAGGGCGAGCTGCACGAGGCCGTCGGCGAACGGGAGCGGGGCCAGGGTCAGCGCCATCGCCGCCAGCGCCCAGCGCAGTCGGACGACGGGGCGGCCGCGCGGCCGCCAGAGGCCGAAGGCGAGGCCGGAGAGGCAGGAGCCGAGCGCGTAGCAGGAGAGCACCAGGCTGGCTGCGGCCTTGTGGCCGTGGGCCTGCGCGAAGCCGATCGTGGTGATCTCCATCGTGCCGAAGACCCCGCCGGTGGCGACCAGCATCACGATCAGCGCGGGCATCCCGGGCGCGCGCAACGCGCTGCCCGAGGAGGATCCGCGCGGCCTGCTCGTCGGCGGCGGTTCGGTACGGCGCTGGGTCGCCAGCGCGAGGATGCCGAGCAGGGCCAGCAGCGAGGCCGTCAGATAGGCGGTGAGCGGCGAGAACCCGGTGGCCAGCGCCATCGCCGCGATGGGGCCGAGGATGTAGCAGAGCTCGTCGGCCACGCCCTCGTAGGCGTACGCGGTGTGCAGCACGGTCTCGTCGTCCCGGTGCAGCTGGGCCCAGCGGGCCCGGGCCAGCGAACCGGTGTTGGGACCGAGTCCGCTGACCGCGCAGGCCGCGAGATAGACCCCGATCGGCGCGTGCCCGTAGAGCGCGGCGACCACGCCGACGCCGCCGAGCGTCGCCAGCAGGACGGCCGGGAGGCTGACTCGGGTCTGCCCGTAGCGGTCCACCAGCCTGGCCTGCCAGGGCCCGGCCACGGCGACGGCGACCAGCGTCGCCGCGCCACCGAGGCCGGCCAGGCTGTAGGAGCCGTGCAGGCCGGTCACCAGGAGGGTGGCCGCCACCGAGAACATGCCCATCGGGAACCGCGCCACGAGCACCGCCAGCGTGAAGCCGACCGCGCCGCGCGGCGCGAAGAGTGCGCGATACGACATTCGATCAGTCCCGCGCCCGCGCGCCCGTCGAGCCCCGGACGACGAGCTCGGGCTGGAAGACGAACTCCGCGCGGTGCGCCTGGGCGGTGTTGAGTTCTTCGAGCAGCGCGTCGACCGCCGCCGCGCCCATCGCTTCGACCGGCTTGCGGATGGTGGTGAGCGGCGGGTCGGCGAAGGCGATCAGCGGGGAGTCGTCGAAGCCGACCACGGAGACGTCCCCGGGGACGCTCAGTCCGCGCTGACGCGCCGCGCGGATGACCCCGAAGGCCATCAGGTCGCTGCCGCAGACGATCGCCGTGCAGCCCTTGTCGAGCAGGCTGCCGCCGGCCGCGTGGCCGCCCTCCACCGTGAAGAGGGTGTGCTGGACCAGTTCTCCGCTCTCGGCCTCGCTCAGCCCGAGCAGCTCCCTCGCGGCCGCGTGGAAGCCCTCCAACTTCCGCGCCACCGGCACGAACCGGGCCGGACCCACGGCCAGGCCGATGCGCCGGTGGCCGAGCGCGACGAGGTGCCGCAGCGCCATCCACATCGCGGCCCGGTCGTCGGGCGAGACGAAAGAGGCGTCGATCCGCTCGCTGTAGCCGTCGATGAGCACGAAGGGGACTCCGCGTCCGGCCAGCCGGGCGTAGCGCTCGTGGTCGGCGCTGGTGTCCGCGTGCAGTCCTGAGACGAAGACGATGCCGGTGACGCCGCGCTCGACGAGCATGTCGACGAGTTCGTCCTCGGTCGAGCCGCCGGGAGTCTGCGTGCACAGCAGCGGCGTGTAGCCGTTCCGGGTCAGCACCTGCTCGATGACCTGGGCCAGGGCCGGGAAGATCGGGTTGCTGAGCTCGGGTGTGATCAGCCCGATCAGTCCGGCGCTGCGCTGCCGCAGCTTGACCGGCCGGTCGTAACCGAGCACGTCCAGCGCCGCGAGCACCGTCTGCCGGGTCGTCGCCGAGACGCCCGCTTTCCCGTTGAGGACGCGGGAGACGGTCGCCTCGCTGACGCCGGCCTGCTGCGCGATGTCCGCCAGGCGGGCCGGGCCCGCCTGTGGGGGGATGGTCATCTCAGCAGGTCCACCAGACCGTGGTGTCCGCCGCGATCACGGCCTCCCCGTCGGCCAGGACCGGCTCCTCGCCCGAGGAGAGCAGCGGCCGCCCCGGCAGGGGCAGCCGGACGGGCGTGGAGCCGGTGTTGGCCACGCAGACGAAGCCACTGGAGGCACCCAGGGCCACGTCGGCGTTGCTTTGTCCCGGCACGGGCCTCCGGAAGGCGAGCACCTCGGCGGGCGCGTCCAACCACTCGACGCTCTCGCCCGCGCCCAGGGCCGGGTGCTTGGCGCGTACGGCGAGAGCGGAGCGGTAGAGCTCCAGCGTCGAGGTCGGGTCGCCGGTCTGCGCCGCGACGCTGAGCTCCGCCCAGTCCTGTGGCTGCGGCAGCCAGCTCGGGCCGCCCTCGACCGGGCCGAAGCCGTACGGCGCTGCCGTGCCGGACCACGGGATGGGCACCCTGCAGCCGTCGCGGTAGCCGTCCTGGCCGGCCTGCCGGTGGAAGGAGGGGTCCTGGCGGACCTCGTCGGGCAGGTCGGTGACGTCTGGTAGGCCGAGCTCCTCGCCCTGGTAGACGTAGGCGGAGCCGGGGAGTGCCAGCATCAGCAGCGTCGCGGCGCGCGCGCGGCGCAGGCCGAGCTCGCGGTCGCCGGGGGTGCGGATCTGGGTGCTGTTGCTCGGCGGGTTGGCGAAGCGGGTGGCGTGCCGGGTGACGTCGTGGTTGGACAGCACCCAGGTGGCGGGCGCGCCGACCGGGCGCATCGCGTCCAGGGTCACGTCGACGACCTCGCGCAGCGGCTCGGCCTGCCACGGGGTGCCCAGGTACTGGAAGTTGAACGCCTGGTGCAGCTCGTCTGGCCGGACGTAGTTCGCGGTGCGGGCCACGGTCGGGGTCCACGCCTCGGCGACGAAGATCCGCTCGCCGGGGTACTCGTCAAGGATCGGCCGCCAGGAGCGGTAGATCGCGTGCACGCCGTCCTGGTCGAAGAAGGGCATCTCGTCGTTGCCGAGCAGCTTCAGCTGGTCGTGCGTGCCGAGGTCGGGCAGCCCGGCCGCCTTGACCAGCCCGTGGGCGACGTCGATGCGGAAGCCGTCGACGCCGAGGTCCAGCCAGAAGCGCAGGATCGAGCGGAACTCGTCGGCGACGGCCGGGTGCTCCCAGTTGAAGTCGGGCTGCTCGGGGGCGAAGAGGTGCAGGTACCACTCCCCCGGCCTGCCGTCCGGCTCGGTGACGCGGGTCCAGGCCGGGCCGCCGAAGATGGACTCCCAGTCGTTGGGCGGCAGTTCGCCGTTCTCACCCTTGCCCGCGCGGAAGTGGAACCGCTTGCGCAGCGCCGAGCCCGCGCCCTCGCGCAGCGCCTGCTGGAACCACTCGTGCTGGTCCGAGCAGTGGTTCGGGACCAGGTCGAAGATCACCCGCAGACCGAGCGCGTGCGCGTCCTCGATCAGGCCTGCGGCGTCCGCGAGTTCGCCGAACATCGGGTCGACCCGGCGGTAGTCGGCGACGTCGTAGCCTGCGTCGGCCTGCGGGGAGGCGTAGAAGGGGGAGAGCCAGACCGCGTCCACGCCCAGGTCGCGCAGGTAGGGCAGGCGCGAACGGATGCCGGCGAGGTCGCCCATCCCGTCGCCGTTCGCGTCGGCGAAGCTGCGCGGGTAGACCTGGTAGATCACCGCGTCGCGCCACCAGCCGGTTCTCCGCTGCGCGCTGGGCTCGCCTTCACCACTTCGCGCGGGGCGGGCCGGAATGACGAGATGCTGGGTCATGGAATCCCTTGAAGGCGAGATCTGAGCGGGCGAAGAGAGGCGCGGCGAGGGCATGGCCCGAGGTGCGGGTCAGCCCTTGGTGCCGCCGGCGGTCAGGCCGGTCACCAGGTTCTTCTGGACCACGTAGAACAGGGCGGCGGCGGGGACGGCGATGAGTACGCCGGTCGCGGCCAGGTAGTTCCACTGCGAGTTGTACTGGCTGATGAACTGCTTGAGCCCGATGGCGAGGGTCAGCTTGTTCGGGGAGAGCAGGAAGTAGGAGGCGAAGGCGACCTCGCCCCAGGCGGTGATGAAGGTGTAGAACGCCGCCACGGCCAGGCCCGGTCGGGCCAGCGGCAGGATCAGCCGCCAGAAGGTGCCGAAGGGCGTCAGGCCGTCGATCCGGCCGGCCTCGTCGATGTCCACCGGAATGGTGTCGAAGTAGCCCTTGAGCAGCCAGGCGCAGTAGGGCACGGCGGTGGTGCAGTAGACCAGGATCAGACCGGGGTAGCTGTCTAGCAGGCCGGTCTGCGCCATGATCTTGTAGAGCGGCACCATCAGCACCGCGACCGGGAACATCTGGGTCAGCAGGAAGGTGTACATCAGCGAGCCGCGCCCCAGGAACCTGATCCGGGAGACGGCGTAGCCGGCGCTGGCGGAGACCAGCACGCCGATCACCATGGTGCCGCCGGCGATGATCGCCGAGTTTCCCAGCCAGGTGAGGAAGTCGGTCTGCGTCAGCACGTGCGTGTAGTTCGACAGCGAGGGGTGCGCGGCGATCCGTTGCGGGTGCTGGTAGTCGAACTCGCCTGCCCCGAAGGAGACGTAGACGACCCAGCCGACCGGGAAGGCGGCGACGAAGGCCGCCAGCGCCAGCACCCCGTGCAGGCCCAGCGAGGCCAGGAGGGAGCGCTCGCCTCGTACGCGGGCGCCGGGCTTCTTGGTGGCAGTGCTCGTGGTGGTGGCGCTCATGCCTGCGCTCCCTGCATGCGCCGCATCCAGCGCCGGTAGAACTCGGTGAAGACGACGAGGATGGAGAGGCAGAGGATGCCCACCGTCGCGGCGCGCGCGTAGTCCATCGGCGTCTGACCGAAGAAGAGCTTGTAGGAGTACGTCACCAGGATCTGCACGCTGTCGCTGTTGTTGGCGCCGAAGAGCAGGAAGATGACGTTGAACTGGTTGAACGTCCAGATGATGCCGAGCAGCACCAGCGTGCTGCTGACCGGACGCAGGCCCGGCAGGGTCACGTGGCGGAAGCGCTGCCAGGGGCTCGCCCCGTCCATCTCGGCGGCCTCGTAGAGCTCGGCGGGGATGGCCTGCAGGCCGCCCAGCATCGAGAGCATCATGAAGGGCACGCCGACCCAGGTGTTGACGGCGATCGCGGCGACCTTCTGCCAGAACGGGTCGCTGAGCCAGGACAGGTGGCCCAGGCCGACCGCGCCGAAGAGGCTGTTGACCACGCCGTCGTCGGCGAGCATCAGCCGCCAGGAGAAGATGGTGACGAAGGTCGGCACGGCCCAGGGCAGCACCAGCAGCAGCCGGTAGAAGGAGCGGCCGCGCACGTTGCGGTTGAGCAGCACGGCGAGGCCGAGGCCCAGCGAGACGGTGACGGTCACGCAGCTGACGGTCCAGATGATGGTCCACCAGAAGTGCGGCCAGAACTGGTTGTCAGGACCGGACAGGATGTCGAGGTAGGTCTTGAGCCCGACCCAGCTGAAGGTGTCGGGGATGTGGTTGACCCCGATGGTGTGTCCGACGTTGAGGCTGGTGGCATCCGTGAACGTGTACATGATGCCGAGGACCAGCGGGTAGCCGACCAGCAGCCCGAGGATCACCACGACCGGGGCGCACATCGCCCAGGCGTACCAGAACTGGTCGTACGATCGCCGGATCCGGCTCAGCGGCCCTGCCCGCCGCTCCTCGGCCCGGCCTGGCGGAGCGGCTTTCACCGGTGCTGCCACGGTCATGCTGACACCTCTTCACGAAGATTCTTCACGGTCGACGCCCGGATGCCGGCCGGCCGCCCCGTCCCACCGGAGGCGGCCGGCCGGCAGCGGATCACTGCGCGGCGTAGTCCGGGAGCAGCTTCTGCGCCTGGACGGTCGTGTTGCTCAGACCGGCCTGCACGCTCTCCTGACCGGAGAGGATCTTCGTCAGCTCGGTGCCGAAGGGGCCGTACAGCGAGCTGTACTGGGAGATCGCCGGACGCGGCACGCCCGCCTTCAGCACGGCCTGGAAGCCGGCGATGCCCGGGTTGGCGGTGACGGCCGCGGTGTAGGCGTCGGTGCGGGTCGGCAGCGTCGCGTTCTTGGTCGCGATGGTGATCTGCGAGGCGGCCGAGGTCATGAAGGCGATGAACTTCTCGGCGGCGGCCTGGTGGGCGGCGTCCGAACCGGCGTAGGCGATCAGGTTGTGGCCGCCGATCGGGGCGCCGGCCTTGCCTGCCGAGCCGGCCGGAACGGCGGCGAGACCGAGGTTGGACTTGTCCGCGAAGGAGGCGCCCTTGAAGACGTTGGTGGTCTCCCACGGGCCCTGGATGATCGAGGCGACCTTGCCGCTTCCGAAAGCGTCCATGATGTTGGCGTAGCCGTTGGCGGTGGTGTCCAGCTTGGCGACGCCGGGTGAGGTGACCAGGTCCTTGAGGGTGGTGATGCCCTTGATCGCGGCGGCGGAGTTGAACTCCAGCTTCTTGCCGGCCACGTCCACCATGTCGGTGCCCTCGCCGTAGAGGAAGGGCATCGCGTAGTAGGAGGACGGGTTGAAGGCGAAGCCGTCGACGCCGGCCTTCTGCTTCACGAGCGCGGAGTCGGCCTTGAGCTGGTCCCAGGTCGTCGGCGCGGAGGTGATGCCGGCCTTGGCGAAGAGGGACTTGTTGTACATCAGCGCGAGGGTGTCGGTGACCTCGGGAACGCCGTACAGCTTGCCCTGGTAGGTGGCCTGCTGGATGAGCTGCGACTCGAAGGAGCTCTGCTCGGCGGCGGCGGGCGTCCCGTCCAGCGGGACCAGGTAGCCCTGCTGGGCGAAGCCGGGGAGCCAGCCGACATCGGAACGCATGACGTCGGGAGCGCCCTTGCCGGCGGCCGCGGCGGTGGTGAACTTGGTCTGGGCGTCGGCGAACGGGACGCTGACGTAGTTGACCTTGACGCTCGGGTTGGCCTGCTCGAACTGCGCGACCAGGGCCTTGTAGGTCGGGGCCTCGTTGGTGGCGTCCGAGGTGTCCCACCAGGTGATGGTGACGGGTCCCGCGTTGGCGGTCGAGCCGGTCGCAGTGCTCCCACTGGAACCGCAAGCGCTTGCAGAAACCGCTATCGCCGTCGCCAGTACGGCTGCCGCAATGCCACGACGCATTGTTGCACTCCTTCAAGGGTGGATGCCGGTGACCGCGCGGCCGCCGGGCTTGGGGAGGAACGTAACAGCGATGTAAGCCCGTCGGAAAGACCTTGCAGCAACTTTCTGCAAGGTCCAGCGATCGTTACCTGCGCGTGTCCGGCGCGTTGCCGGGAAACGACATCAGCCACGCATCCAGGTTCGGATGCGTGGCTGATGGGAGCCTTGCGGGTCTTACTGCAAGAAGGTGCCAAAGGTGCCGACGCCGCCCCTCGCCCATAGCCCTAGGCGGAGGCCGGGGCGGGGCCGGTCGAGCCGCGGACGACGAGCTCGGGCTCGAAGAGCAGCTCGTCGTGGGTCACCCTGGCCCCGGCGATCTCGCCGACCAGCAGCTCGACGGCGGCGCGGCCCATCGCCTCGATGGGCTGACGGATCGTCGTCAGCGGCGGATCGGTGCAGGTCATGAACGAGGAGTCGTCGTAGCCGACCACCGAGACGTCGCGCGGCACGTCAAGGCCGCGCCGACGCGCGGCGCGGACCGCGCCGAGCGCGAGCGGGTCGCTGGCGCAGATCACGCCGGTGACGCCGCGCTTGAGCAGCCTGGCCGTCGCGGCCTGGCCGCCCTCCAGCGAGAAGAGCGCGTGCTCGACCGCGTCGTCGGGCAGCTCCACCCCGGCCCTGGCCGCCGCGATCTTCGCCGCCGCGAGCTTGCGCTGCGAGGGGACGTGGTCCGGCGGGCCGAGCACCAGGCCGATCCGGCGGTGGCCGAGCGAGACCAGATGCCCTACCGCCTGCTCGACCGCCACCGCGTCGTCGCAGCTGACCTGGGGGAAGTCCAGATCCTCTATGGCCGCGTTCATCAGCACGGTGGGCAGCCCGCGTTGCGCGAGGCGTTCGTAGTGCCCGTGCGGGGACTCGGCCTGCGCGTACATGCCGCCGAAGAAGACCACGCCGGACACCTGCTGCGTGAGCAGCAGTTCGACGTAGTCGGCCTCGGAGACGCCGCCGGCGGTCTGCGTGCACAGCACGGGCGTGAAGCCCTGCTGGGCCAGCGCGCCGCCGACCACCTCGGCGAAGGCGGGGAAGATCGGGTTCTGCAACTCGGGCAGGACCAGGCCGACCAGACGCGAGCGTTCGCCGCGCAGCTGGGTGGGTCGCTCGTAGCCGAGTACGTCGAGTGCGGTCAGGACAGCGGTGCGAGTGGCCTCGGAGACGCCCGGCTTGCCGTTGAGCACCCGGCTGACCGTCGCCTCGCTGACCCCGACCTTCTGCGCGACCTCGGCGAGTCGTCGTGTCATGCAGGCAAGGTTAGTGCACATCGCGCAAGCTGCTTACGCATTCTTGCAATTCTCCGGCAGGGCTTGCTGCAAAGCGAGGTCCAGCAGCTCGGCCAGGTGCAGCGCCCGGCGGCCGTCGGCGAGTTGGGCGATCTGGGTGCGGCAGCTGTAGCCGTCGGCCAGCACCACGGCCTCCGGTTCGGCGCGCAGCACCGGGAGCAGGACGCGCTCGGCGGCGGCCACGGAGACCTCGTGGTGACCGCGCTCGAAGCCGAAACTGCCCGCGAGCCCGCAGCAGGAGGCGGGCAGCCTGCGGACGTCGAGCCCGAGCCGGGCGGCCAGGCGCTCGTCCGCGCCGGTGCCGAGCACGGCGTGCTGGTGGCAGTGCGTCTGCGCGAGCGCGCCGCGCAGCTCGGGAGGGACGGGTGGGAAGGCGAGATCGGGTCGTCGCTCGGCCTCCTCCTCCAGCAGTTCGGCGAGGGTGCGGACGCGGGAGGCCAGTTCGCGCGCGGCGGGCTCGTGGGGCAGGTAGCGGGGCAGCTCCTCGCGCAGCGCGGCGGCGCAGCTCGGCTCCAGCACCACCACGGGCAGGTCCCTGACCCCCTCCCCGCCGAGCACCCGCAGGGTCCCGGCCATGGTGCGGCGCGCGGCGTCGAGGCGTCCCGTCGTCACCTGCGTCAGGCCGCAGCAGACCGGTCCCGGCGGCAACAGCGGGCGGAAGCCGAAGCGTTCCAGTACGGCGGCGGCCGCGCGGAGGACGGCCGGATCGAGGTGGTTCCCGAAGGTGTCCGGCCAGAGCAGCACCGGTCGTCCCGTCGCCGGAGGGCGGTACGCGCTCGTGAAGGCGCGCGACGGGATGTGCGGCAGCGAGCGCTCTGGCGCCGTCCCGGCCAGCGCACGGGCGAAGGCGGCGACCGGCCGGACCCGCAGCCCCGCACCGACCGCGCGGCCGAGGCCGGGAACGGCGTGCAGCAGACGCAGCAGCCGGGGCAGTCCGCCCAGCGCGTAGTGCGTGCGCGGACGCGCGCGTCGGCGGTAATGGCGGTGCAGGAACTCGGATTTGTACGTCGCCATGTCGACCTGGACCGGGCAGTCGCTGGCGCAGCCCTTGCAGGAGAGACAGAGATCCAACGCGCCCAGGACCTCGCGCGAGCGCCAGCCTGTGGTGACCGGTCCGTCCTTGGTCGTGAGACCGCGCAGCAGCTCGGCGAGGAGCCGGGCGCGGCCTCGCGTGGAGTGTCGCTCGTCGCGGGTGGCCGCGTAGCTCGGACACATCACCCCGGCCGGATCGTCCGCGACGCAGGCGCCGACGCCGACGCAGCGTCGCGCGCCGTCGGCCAGCGGCAGCTCGCGACGGAGAGCGGGCTGCCGCAGGTCGGCGTCGAGGGGACGGGGGTCGACGAGGTTGCCGGGGTTGAGCAGGCTCGTCGGGTCGAACAGCGCCTTGAAGCGCGCGAAGAGGTCGATCACCTCCGGCGGGTACATCCTGGGCAGCAGCTCGGCGCGGGCCTGGCCGTCGCCGTGCTCACCGGAGAGCGAGCCGCCGTGGCGGACGACCAGGTCGGCAGCGTCGGTGAGGAAGGCCCGGAACCGTCCCGGTCTCGCCTGCGTCGTCTGCTCGTCCAGCGGGAAGTCCAGGCGCAGGTGAACGCAGCCCTCGCCGAAGTGGCCGTAGGGCGTGCCGTGCAGGCCGTGCTGGGACATCAGCGCACGCAATTCGCGCAGGTAGCCGCCCAGCCGCTCCGGCGGCACTGCGGAATCCTCCCAGCCGGGCCACGCCTCCGTACCTCCTGGCGCGCGGGTCGCGGTCCCGGCGGCGGACTCGCGGACCCGCCACATCGCGCGTTGCTCGGCCAGGTCGGTGAGCACCACGACGCGGGCCCCCTGGCCGCGCGCAGCGCGGGCGAGCGCCTGGGCGTGGTCGCCCGCCTCGGCCTCCAGGAGCAGCCAGCCCGCTCCCCCGGGCAGCCGCTCCCGCGCGGCGGGGTCGCGGATCAGGTCCGCTCCCATCCCCTCCGCCGTCAGCGGGCGCAGCGGCAGCAGCTCGAGGACGGCGTCCGCAGCGGCGGTCTCGTCGGCGTAGCCCGCGACGACCAGCTCCCGCCGGCGCGGCAGCGGCGTTAGCGCGACGGTCGCGCCGAGCACCACGGCGCAAGTCCCCTCGGAGCCGGTGAGCACGCGGGCGAGGTCGAAGCCGCGCTCCGGGAGCAGCGCGTCCAGCGCGTAGCCGGAGCCTCGGCGCGGCAGTTGTGGGAACGCCTGGCGCAGCGTGGCCAGGTTCTCCTCGACGAGGGCGTGCAGCCCTCGGTAGAGCTCGCCCTCGCGCCCCGGCGCCCGTAGCAGCGCCGCGCGCTCCTCGGCGCTCCGTCGGCCTTCGGCGCTCGGTCGGCCCGCGACGGTGAGCTCGGTGCCGTCGGCGAGCAGCAGATCCAGGGAGCGCACGGCGTCGGATGTGCGCCCGAAGGCGACGGAGTGCGGCCCGCAGGAGTCGTTGCCGATCATCCCGCCGAGCGTGCAGCGGCTGTGCGTGGACGGATCGGGGCCGAAGACCAGCCCGTGCGGCGCGGCGGCGGCCTGCAACTCGTCCAGCACCGTCCCCGGGCGCACCCGCGCGGTCCGCGCGTCCGGGTCCATCGCGTCCGCCGCCAGTCCGCCGAGCCCGGCGCGGAAGTCCAGCACCAGCGCGCCCGGGCTGACGGCCTGTCCGCCGATGCTCGTCCCCGCGCCCCGCGCCAGTACCGGCACGCCGTACTCGCGCGCGATCGCGACGGCGGCCCGGACGTCGTCCAGCGAGGCGGGTTTGACGACCCCGAGCGGCACCTGACGGTAGTTCGACGCGTCGTAGGAGTAGACGGCGCGCTGGGCGGCGCCGAAGTCCACGTCGCCGCGCAGCGCGGTGCGCAGGGCGGCCTGCAGTGCGCGGTCGAGCGCTCGGGTGGTCACCCCGCCATTCTGGATCACCGGGAAGCGTCGGCTCGGACGCCGGGCCCGAATCACCCCGTGAAGGCCGCCGCCTGCCGAGCCGCGTCGACCGTGCACGGTGACAGCAGCGGTGCGGGCCAGGCGACCCGACTCCCGTCAGGGCTCCGAACGGCGAGAGCGCAGGCGCCCGGCACACCGAGGGCGAGGTACGGGTCGGGGGTCGGGCCGGAACGGTCGTCCGCGCCCGGCAGGCCGGCGCCTTCGGCGGTGAGCCCGGCGACCAGCTCCCCGGCAGTCAGCGCGTCCGCGGGGACGGCGGGCAGGGCCGGGCACGGAACCGCGACCGGGTCGCCGAGTTGCGGCGGCCGCCAGTCGAGCGTGTAGCAGCGGACGGCGCTGACCGTACTGCGGCCGTCGAACGCGCCCGTCGTCACCTGCCCGACCAGCCGGACCGTCAGCACCGCCTCGCCCGCGCCCGGATAGTCGGCCCGCAGCAGCATGCTGTCGACGACGTCCGCCGCCTCCGCGAAGCGTGCCTCCCCCGGCCTGCCGTCGGCGGGCAGCTGACGCAGCGCCATGGCCAGCAGCTGCGCCTTGCCGTCGGCGGCGCGCGCCGCGAGCGCCGGGGCGTTCGGCGCGGTCAGCCAGCCGAATGCCTGTCCGACGAGTGCGACGGCGGCGAAGCTGGCGAGGGTGATGGAGAGTCCGAGCAGCCGCCGCCACGTCACCCGGCGCAGGCCGAACCGCGGCGGCGCCACGGCCACCCCAGCGGTCGCTGCCCCCTCCATCGCCGTATCGCCGCCCCTGTCGCTCCCGGCACGCTTCTGTGTCGGTCCGGTGAAGAACCATTGTGGGGCCTGCGCACGAGGTTCGGGGCCGGGCAGGACGAAACTGTTGCAATGGTCCAGTCCTCTCTGAGCGGTCCGCAGCATGCGTCCGCGCGGACTGCGTTCGTCCGAATGAGCGAATTCCACGGGGCTGAACTTCACTCTTTCGCGTCGCCGGTCTGTCGTCACCGCCCCCGTGCGCACTCCTCGACTACGGTCGAGCAGGCCATGACCAGCCACGTTGCGCCCAGTCACGCCGCGCCCGCAAAGGCCGTGCCCGCCAGTCCGCTGACGATCAGTCCGACCCTCTCCCACCGGGTGCTCTCGCTCCTCGCCCTGCTCGGCCTGTTCCAGGGACTGCCCACCGCCCTGCGGAACGAGGCGGTCGCCCGCGTCTACCTCGCGGCAGGCTTCGGCGTGCTCTACGGCGCGCTGCTGGTGCTCGCCGTGCTGATCACCGTCGCCCGCGGTCCGGTGACGCTGCGACGCCTGGATCTCGCCGTGCTCGGGGCGGCCGTCTTCCGGCTCGGGCTGCTGCTCGCGTCCGGCACCAGCCGGGGCGCGCTGACGTACCACGACGACGAGGGTCCGCTGGTCACCATGGCCGCGCGCGCCTACGCCGCCGGCGGCCACGTCTACGGCGCGCACTTCACGAACACCGGCCACGTCTTCCACGTCAACATGACCCCCTTGATGGACGGCCGGATCGCCGACGTGCTCGGCTATCCGCCGCTCAGCGTGCTGCTGACCGCGCCGTTCACCCCCCACGGGCTGGTCCCGCTGCCGGCCTGGGTACCGGTGGCCGGGCTCTGGAGCCTGCTCGCGCTGGTCGTGGCGGCGGTGCTGATGTTCCGTCGGCTGCCGACGCCGCTGCGGCCCGCGGCGACGCTGCTCTTCTTCGGCATGGGCTGGATGTTCGACTACGCCCGCGACGGCTACCCGGTCTACCTGACCCTGCCCTTCCTCGTCGTCGTCCTCGCCGGCTGGAGCCGGATCGGGGCGGGTGGGCGACTCGGGCGCTCCGGCCTGATCTCGGCCTGCTGCCTCGGCGTCGCCGACTCCGCCCATCAGCTGGCTTGGTTCCTGACCGCCTTCCTGCTGCTCGGCGTGGTGCTGTTGCGCCGCGGCGAGCTCGGCGCCTGGCGTCCCGCCCTCACCGTGACCGCCCGCTACGCGGCCCTGGTCCTGGGCGTCTTCCTGCTGGTCGACCTGCCGCTGCTGGTGCGCGACGGCGGCGCCTGGCTGCCCGGCGTGCTGCGCGTGCTGACCCAGCACGCCTCGCCCCAGGGCCTCGGTCCGGTCGACATCAGCTACTACCTCACCCACGGCAGCGGTGCCCTCGGCCTCTACTCGGCGGCCGCGGGAGCCCTGTTCCTCGCCACGCTGGCGGCCTTCGCCCTCTACCCGGGCCGCCTCGCGCCGGCGATCGCGCTGCTGCCCTGGCCTGCTTTCTTCCTCTCGACGCGCTCGACCGAGACCTACTTCGTGCTGCTCGCGCCGCTCTGGCTGACCGCCCTGTGCTGCAACGACCGCGCCCTACTCGCCCAGGCCTGGCAGTGGCGTCCCGTCCTGCTGCGGAGCCGGCCGGTCCGGCTGGCTGCTCCGGCGCTGCTGGCCCTGCCCGCGCTGGTGCTGCTGCTGGTCGCGATCGCCACCCCGCCGCCGCTCCAGGTCGCCGCCCGGGCGAGCGCCCGGCACCCGGTCAGCGGCACGTCCGTCGCCGTCGGCGGAACCGCGAAGCCCGCCGACGGCGTGGACCGGATCACCGCTGTTCTGCGCAACACCACCGACCATGCGCTGACACCCGCCTTCGCGACGAGCAACAACGCCTGGCTGGACTTCAGCTGGCGGATCGCCTCGGGCCCGCGCGTCGTCCCCGCGCACGGAACGGCCGCGTACGTGCTGGTCCGCGTGGGCGCGCCGTTCGCACCGAACGGCTCGGGCCCGACCTACCTCCGCGTGCTGTCCGACGGCCCGATGACACTCACCAACGAACGCCTGACGATCCATTAGGACCGACCGGCTCAGCCGGCTCAGCTGTAGACCGACTGCCGTTCGGTGAGGGCCAGTTCGACGACCTCGACCAGCACCTCCTTGACGGAGTCCCGCTGCCGCGCGTCACAGAGCACGACAGGGACGTGCGCGCCGAGGTCCAGCGCGCTGCGCACCTGGTCCGCCGGGTAGCGGCGGGCGCCCTCGAAGCAGTTGACGGCGACCAGGAAGGGGATGCCGCGCCGCTCGAAGTAGTCGACCGAAGGGAAGCAGTCCTCCAGCCGCCGGGTGTCCGCCAGCACGACGGCCCCGAGCGCGCCCTGGGCCAGCTCGTCCCAGACGAACCAGAAGCGGTCCTGCCCCGGCGTGCCGAAGAGGTAGACGGCGAGGCCCGGACGGATGTCGATGCGGCCGAAGTCCATCGCCACCGTGGTCGTGCGCTTGGCCTCGACTCCGCCGGTGTCGTCGACCGGGCGGCCCGCCTCGCTCAGCCGCTCCTCGGTGCGGAGCGGCCGGATCTCACTCACCGTTCCGACGAGGGTGGTCTTGCCCGCGCCGAAGCCGCCCGCGACGAGGATCTTGATGGCGACGGGCGCGGCGTTGCCATGCGGCGCGGCAGGTTTCACGCGCCGCATCATAGGGCGCGCGGGCACGGCTCCATAAGGGCCGTCTCAGCAGCGTCACCGGCCGGCCGTGTCACCGGCCGGCTGTGTCACCCGGCCGCCGTCACGACCGTGCCGCCGTGCGCCGCCGCCAGCTGCTGGAAGCGGACCAGGCTCTGGGTGTAGGCGGCCGGAGTCACGTGCACCGGCCCCGTGTAGGGGTGCGTCATGTGCAGCACCATCCAGATGCCGAAGCCGACCACCGCCCCGACCAGCCCGAGCGCCACCGACTCGCGTTTGTGGAAGGTGAGCCCGGCGATCGGGGCGTAGAGCAGCACCAGCAGGCCGGTGCAGATCAGCGCCGGATACAGCGGCCACGGCATCGTCGCCGAGCTGTCGGCGAGCCGGATCTGCCGCGCGGTGTACACGCCGTTGATGTCGCTCAGCTCCTGCTCCCGCGCCGCCGATGCGGGTTCCGCCAGGACCTGCGCCCTGACGGTGTCCAGCCGCTGCCAGGAGACGGGGCTGGCCTGGCCCTTGGTCATGGTGGCCCACTCGGAGTCGATGACCGAGGTGACGTAGCCGCGCAGCAGTGGCCGGGTGTGCGCGTCGGCGTCCGTGTAGGCGGCGTTGAGCGCCCGCGACTCGTCGAGTGTGTGGCCGCGCGCGGTGTTGAGGTTGGCCCACGAGCCGGCGATCAGGAACGCGGCGATCAGCACGAAGGAGGAGAGCGAGGCGGAGCCGAGGAAACCCAGCGCGCCTCCCGAGAAGGTGCCCTCGCGCGAGCGGACCGTACGCCCGAACGAGGCGAGCACGAGCACCGCGAGCAGTGCGCCGACCACGGCGGCGGCGAGAAACCCCAGGCCCATCAACGTCCCCTTCCCAGCACGTGGTTGAAAGCGCCCGCCCCGGCGGCGACCAGAGCGGGAATCGTGATCGCGACGTAGACGAACGCCGCCTCGGGCGCGGCCGAGCCCGCCGGGACGGCGACCTCCGGCAGCGGCCGGGGCACGGCGGTGGCGGCATGGGTGTGGGCGACCGGGGTGGGCGTGGGCGGCACGACAACCACCTGCCGCATGACATGGTGCGGCGGCGGCGCGGGCGGCAGCGGCGGTCGCGGGTGGACGTGGGCGCAGCGCGGGGGCGCCGGGAAGTGCGGCGGCTGCGGCGGCGAGTGCGGCAGCCCCGGACGCGGCGGCGGTACGACGGGAACGGGCGGCGGCGGACAGATCCGTGGCTCCATGGGCCGAAGCTGCCCACCGGACACGGCTGGTACGGATCCCGGGCCTCGATTGACCCGACCGGGCTGCGGAACGCCGAACACCGGACCGGCGCTCGAATGCCCGTCAGGGGTCGGCGTGCCCGGCAGGGGTCGGCGTGCGCGTCAGAGCGCGCGCAGACCCAGGATGACCTCTCGGAGCACCGCCACGTCCGGCAGCTGCGCCGCCGGCACCGGGCGGGTGACGTGGATCAGTTCCGCCCCCAGCAGGTCGCCCAGCAGAATCCGGACGACCCCCAGCGGCAGATCCAGGTCCGCCGCCACCTCCGCCACGGACAGCGGACGGTGCCGCACCAGCTCCAGGATGGCCTCGTGCTCGGGGTCCTGGACGTCCTCGTCCACCATGGTCGGGTCCTGCGGCACGGCGCTGATCTGGGTGACCACGTCGAAGGGCTCGGGCCCGGTGTGCCGGGTGCGCCCACGGGTCAGCGTGTAAGGGCGCACCAGCTGCGCCAGTTCGGGGTCGTCGGCGTAGTCGTCCGCGCCGAAGTCCGCGTAGTCATCCGCAGCGTCGTCCGAGCTGTCCGTGCCGTCGAAGCCGCCGCTGCCCCCGTCCCCCCTCATCGGGCTCACCCCGCCGACGCCGACGCCCGCGGCTCGGTGCCGAGGTGCTCACCGACCCGCCGGACGAGCAACGCCATCTCGTAGGCGATCAGGCCCACGTCGGAGTCCGCCTCGCTGAGGACCGCCAGGCAGCTGCCGTCACCCGCGGCCGTGACGAAGAGGAAGGCCTGGTCGAGCTCGACCATGGTCTGCCGGACCTCGCCCACCTCGAAGTGGCGGCTGGCGCCCTTCGCCAGGCTGTGGAAACCCGAGGCGACGGCGGCCAGGTGCTCGGTGTCCTCGCGCGCCAGCTCCCCCGACGCGCCGGTGGCCAGCCCGTCCCCGGAGAGCACGACGGCGTGGCGGATGGCCGGCACGCGACGGACCATGTCGTCCAGGAGCCAGTTCAGGTCTCCGGAAGGCTTCGTCGTGGCTGTCATCGGGTGGTTCCCTCCGAAGTCGGATCATTTGTCGCCGCGTGCTGATCGTGCTGATCGTTCCGGTCGTGCCGGTGGTTCTGGTCGCGCTGTTCCTCGCGTCCGCGCGAGAGGCCGCGCTGGAACGAGGCGAAGGTGGCCCGCGCCTGCTCGGGCGTGCGCTCTGCGCGCTCCCCGCCGCCGGAGTCCGGCCCCGCCGACGCCGACGTGCCTTCCGCCGTCCGCCGCAGCTGCGGCGCCAGGTTCGCCTGCCGCACCCGCCTCGGCAACGCCGGAACCGCCACCTCGGAGGTGATCCCCCCGGGCAGCCGCTCGTCCGAGAACAGCGCGTCGGACAGCAGTTCCTCGGCCAGGACGTCGTCGTCCAGCACCTCCTGACGCGGAGACGGCGGCTGGGACACGGGCGACGACGCGGGCGCGGCCGGCAGTGCCCGCTGCGGGCGGCGGAGCGGGAGGCCGCCGCTGCTGAGGCCCTCGTCCGGCGTGTGCGGGCGCGGGCCGCCCTGCTGCGCGGCGTAGGCCGCCGCCTCGGCCGCGGCCTGCTCGGCGCGGTGCCGGCCGGTCGGGGGGCCGACCCGGACGACGTCCGTACGGCGGCGCTGCTGGAGGCCCGGGTCGCGCGGGATCCGGGTCAGCTGCGCGGGCGCGACATGCTCGCCGGACGCGTCCGCGTCGCCGGGTCGCGGCGGGGCGGGCGTGAGCAGCTCGCGCGGCAGCAGCACCACGGCCGTGGTGCCGCCGTAGGGCGAGCGGCGCAGCGAGACCCGGATCTGGTGGCGCGACGCCAGTCGGCTGACCACGAAGAGGCCGAGCCGGTCGGTGTCGCCGAGGTCGAAGTCGCCCCCGGTCGCGAGCCGGTCGTTGGCGGCGAAGAGCGCCTCGTCGCCCATGCCCAGGCCGCGGTCGTCGATCTCCAGCACGAAGCCGTTCGCGACCTCCTCGCCCTGGATCCTGACCTGCGTGTGCGGGGGCGAGAAGACCGTGGCGTTCTCGACGAGTTCGGCGAGCAGATGGACCAGGTCGGACACGGCCGCGCCGACCACGGCGACCGGCGGCATCCGGTGCACCCGGACCCGCGCGTAGTCCTCGATCTCGCCGACGCCCGCGCGGACCACGTCCAGGATCCGCACCGGCCGCCGCCAGGAACGGCCGGGCGCCGCGCCCGAGAGGATGATCAGGCCCTCTGCGTGGCGGCGCATGCGGGTGGTGAGGTGGTCGAGCTTGAAGAGGTCCTCCAGCTCGCCGGGCTCCTCCGCGCGGCGCTCCATCTCGTCGAGCAGCGAGAGCTGCCGGTGCAGCAGCGCCTGGCTGCGGCGGGCGAGGTTGACGAAGACCGCCGCGATGCCGCGACGCAGCTCCGCCTGCTCGACCGCGGCCTCGATGGCGGCCCGCTGCACGGCGTTGAACGCCCGGCCGAGCTGGGAGAGCTCGTCGTGCGTGGTTGCGTCACCGGATCCAGTGCCGCCGCCGGGCCAGATGAGCGGCGGGGCCTCCACCGCGACGTCGACCTTCTCGCCGTCGCGCAGCCTCTGCATCACGGTCGGCAGCCGTACCCCGGCGAGTTCGAAGGCGCCGTCCCGCAGGCCGACCAGCTCCCTGACCAGGCGCCGACCGATCCTGAGTGAGATGAAGACGGTGGCCAGGACCGCCAGCAGACCGCCGATGCCGGCGAAGGCGTCGTTCCGGATCACGCCGATCGCGTAGTCCTGGGCCTGCTGACCGGCCATGGTGGCGGCCTGCTGGTTGATCGAGCTGAGCTGGGCCAGCACCTGGTCCGCGGTCTCACGCCACTGCGGGTAGTCCATCCGGCCGGCCAGATCGGCCTCGCCGAGCCCGGAGGTGAGGCCCTCGAGCGTGTTCAGCTCGAAGTAGTAGGAGCCCTCGGTGAACGGGTGGTAGAGGGCGGCGATCGGCGCGGGCAGCTCGGAATAGTGGACCCGGAACAGCAGCTGCTCGGTCGCACCGGTCGCGAGCAGTTCCTGGAACTCGGCCTGGCTCAGCTTCCCCTGGTAGTGCGCGCCCTCCTGGAGCGCGTCCTCGCGTGAGATGTACTCGCGGGCCCGGACCAGTTCGATCAGGTTCTGCGCGTTGCGGGCCAGATCGCCGCCGGAGATGTCGCTGAGCTGCAGCCGGAAGGTGAAGAACGGGTCCTGGAGACTCGTGTACCAGATGTAGACGCTGTACCAGTCGGTGTAGCGCTGCTCGACGACGGCACGCTCGCCGTCGAGCCTGGTCAGCTGCCCCTGGACGTCCTGCAGCGTCGCCGTCTCGGCCGCATTCAGATCGCCGCGGTGCCCCGGATCCTTCGCACGCGCCTCGAACACCGCCGCTGCCGCGTCCGTCTTCGCCTCGACCGCGCGCAGCGGTGCGAGGTCCGCGGCGCTCGGCACGGTGCCGGGCTTCATCCTCGAGGCGGCGAAGGCCACGGCCACCCGGCGCTCGTCCTGCAGGGCCCGTGACAGAGTGTCGGCCGGCGTCCCGAACCAGCGGTACTCGGCACTGACCTGGACCAGGCCCCAGACCTGGCTGACCGACAGCGCGGACGTGTAGGCCCACAGGCCGGTCAGCGCGGTGAGCGGCACCAGGAGCAGCGCGGTGATCTTCGCGCGGATGGATCTGCGGCGGAAGCGCATGGATTCCTCTCAGGGCCCGGCAGAATCGCGGCGACTCTACTACTTGCAAGAGCGCCAGTTCGACTGTCGCCCGCACCATCACCCCCTCCTTTGCCCAGGGAGCTCGGACAAACCAGGCACATCAGCCAAATCACCTGTCACCACCAGCGGTTGGTGTACGGCGGGTGCGTCTGACGCGTGGAACTCCTGTGAAGGCGGCCGGGCGCTATGGCCGCGCAAGTTTCCGTCAGGTAACTTGCGATGTCCACGTGCCCCACCGCAGCGGCCGTGGTCTCCTCCGGCCCGGGGGGCGGAAGAGGGAGCCACGTGCGCGAATTCAGTGTTCCGGCCTTGGCCAGGTCTCCGCGTACCGAGGGGCTGGCCGAGTCCGTCTACCGCACCGCGGAATCCACGCCGGACCATCCGGTCCTGGCCCGGCGGACCGGCGGCGGGCTCGGCGGCGCGGGCACGTCCGAGTGGGTCGACGTATCGGCCGCGCGGTTCAGGGACGAGGTGCTGGCCCTCGCCAAGGGCCTGCTGCACCAGGGTGTCCGCTTCGGCGACCGGGTCGCGCTGATGTCGCGCACCCGCTACGAGTGGACCGTGCTGGACTACGCCCTCTGGTCCATCGGCGCGCAGCCCGTCCCCGTCTACCCGACCTCCTCCGCCGACCAGCTGCGCTGGATCCTCGCCGACTCGCAGGCCGTGGCCTGCGTCGTCGAGCACGAGGATCATGCGATGACCGTCGGATCCGTCTGCGACGGGCTGCCGCATCTGCGCATGATCTGGCAGCTCGACGCGGGCGCGCTCAAGCAACTCACCTACGCGGGCCGGTCCGTGGACGACGAGGTGATCCTGCGCCACCGCCAGGCCGTCGGCGCGGACACGGTGGCCACCCTCATCTACACCTCCGGCACCACCGGCCGCCCCAAGGGCTGCGTGCTCACGCACGGCAACTTCATGGCCGAGTCGGACAACCTGCTCGCCCGCTACGCATCCGTGTTCAGCAACAAGGCCGGCGAGCAGCCCTCCACCCTGCTCTTCCTGCCGCTCGCGCACGTCTTCGGCCGGATGATCCAGGTCGCCTCGCTGCGCGCCGGCGTCAGGCTCGGCCACGAACCGAGCCTGTCGCCCGGCGAACTGCTGCCCGCGCTCGCCTCCTTCCAGCCGACCTTTCTGCTCGCCGTCCCCTACATCTTCGAAAAGCTGGTGCAACGCGCCCGGCAGCGGGCCCAGGAGTCCGGCCGCGCAGCGGTGTTCGAGAAGGCCCACGCGGCCGCCGTCCGCTACGCGACCGCGCTGGAGCGGCACGCCTTCGACGAGGGTCCCGGCCCGTCGGCGGCGCTGCGGATGCAGCACCAGCTGTACGAGACCCTGGTCTACGGCAAGGTGCGCGCGGTGCTCGGCGGCCGCGTGCGCTACGCGATGTCGGGCGGTTCTGCGATGAGCCGCGAACAGGCGCTCTTCTTCCAGGGCGCTGGCGTCACCGTGATCGAGGGCTACGGGCTCACCGAGACCACCGCCGCCGCTACCGCCAACCCGCCGGACCGCCCCCGCTTCGGCACGGTCGGCCAGCCGATCCCGGGCACCAGCGTGCTGATCGCCGAGGACGGCGAGGTCTGGCTCTCCGGCGGCCAGGTCTTCCACGGCTACCACAACGACCATGAGGCGACGGCGAGTTCGCTGCGCGGCGGCTGGCTCGCCACCGGCGACCTCGGCCATCTGGACGCGCAGGGCTACCTGCGGATCACCGGCCGCAAGAAGGAGATCATCGTCACCAGCGGCGGCAAGAGCGTGGCACCCGTCCTCCTGGAGGACCGGGTCCGGATCCATCCGCTGGTGGCGCACTGCCTGCTCGTCGGGGACGACCGTCCGTTCATCGGCGCGCTGATCACCCTGGACGCGGAGGCCGTCGAGCACTGGCTCCGCCTCCACGGCCGCGCCCCGCTCACGGCGGAGGAGGCCGCGCGCGACCCGGAGATCCACACCGAACTGCAACGCGCGGTCCTCGGCGCCAACACCGCCGTCTCCCGCGCCGAGTCGATCCGCGCCTTCAGGATCCTGGCCACGGACTTCACCGAACAGGAGGGCCTGCTGACCCCCTCGCTCAAGCTCCGCCGCCGCGCGATCGCCCGCTACTGCGCAGCGGACATCGAGGCGCTCTACGCCACCGCGGACTCGTCCGTCTGACCGGAGACCTCTTCGTCGTAGACGACCTCGAGCTCGAAGCCCTGGCCGTCGAGGAGGTGGACGGCCGTGCCGGTGTCGACCCGCTGCCGCCAGCCCGCGGCGAGCGCGGCGCTGAGCACCGCCGGCTTCGGCCCGCGCAGCGCGAGGTGGTTGATGCCGGCCCGGAGCCGGTCGTGCCCTCCGGGCCGGAGTGCCGGCGACTGCTCGATCACCACATAGCTGCCGCCCCGCCGCCAGCTGCGGCCGTTCTCCCAGTGCTGGAACGGCTCGCAGCCGAGGGCGGTCAGCACCGGCCCCCACTCACGCTCGGCGAGGGCCAGGTCGTCCATCCACAGCTCGACGTGGTGGACGAGCGGCTCGTGCTGATCTGACGTCATGCACCCATTATCGGATCACTGACGGTCGCTGCCTTACGCGTTCGCGCTGAACACCGGGAGGTAGCCGCCGGACTGGCCGGAGGAGGTGGGGTGGTACGACTCGTATATCGGCCAGGTGGTGCTGTGGAGCCAGGAGTCGCCCGAGCAGATCTCGTGGCCGGAGAAGGCGTCGCGCACGTCGCCGAAGCTGTACCCGTACTTGGCGACCTCCTTGGCGGTCACCGTCGCCAGGTCGTCGGCCGCGCCGTTGATCGCCGTGCGGCTGGTGTCGCTTATGCCGAACCAGCAGCTGCCGGGCACCTCGTAGAGGTGCGGGTAGTCCAGCACCACGACGTGGGCGTTGGGTGCGTGCGACCGGATCGCCGAGTACACCGCGTCGAGCCGGGACGCCAGCTGGGTGTTGATGTAGTTCTCCGCCGTCGCGACGGCGCTCAGGCAGGCGCTGGTGCCCTGCAGCACGCAGGTCTGCATGGTCGGCGAGAAGCCCGCGTCGTTGCCGCCGATGGTGATGCTGACCTCGGTGGTGCCGCTGCTCAGCGCCGAGATCTGGTTGTTGAGCACGTCCGTCGTGGTCGCCCCGCTGCAGGCGACGAAGCCGAAGCTGGACGGCGCGTGCGCCTGCTGCCACAGGTAGGGGTAGGCGAGCGTGCTGCGGTAGCAGGACCCGCTGGAAGAGATGTAGCTGCCGCTGCCGACGCCGGAGGAGTAGGAGTCGCCCAGGGCGACGTACCCGCCGGAGGACGCCTGCGCGCCGGGGGCGACGGCGAGGGCGCCGGCGGCCAGCGCCGCGGTGGCGAAGGCGGTGGCGATGAGTCGTTTGAGCGCAGATCCGGGCATGCGCATGGAACCTCCACTGCTACGTGGTGGTGCACGACTGTGAGGTGGGGCACAGTTCGACGCGCGTCCACACTTGTGTACCAGCGAGTAACCCGACAGGGAAGTGTCCATGCCACCGATTGACACGAAAGACTGAAGATTCGTCAGATCGGCGGGCCCAGGCGTGGTGAGGGTGTGTCAGCCGAGGTAGGAGAAGCGGACGGTCCTGGTGGGGTTGTCCACGTTCGTGTCGATCAGCACGATCGACTGCCAGGTCCCGAGCGCCGGACGCCCGCCGACGACCGGCAGCGTCGCGTGCGGAGCCACCAACCCCGGCAGGACGTGGTCCCTGCCGTGACCGGGCGAGCCGTGGCGGTGCCGCCACCGGTCGTCCGCGGGCAGCAGCGTGCGCAGCGCGGCCAGCAGGTCGTCGTCGCTCCCCGCCCCCGTCTCGATCACAGCGACGCCGGCGGTGGCATGCGGCACGAACACGTTGAGCAGCCCGTCGGCGCCGGGCGCGACCTCGGCGAGGAAGCTCTCACAACGGTCCGTCAGATCGACGGCCGCCTCGCGGTGACCGGTGGTCAGCTGGATGGTGCGGGTGCTGAATGCCATGCGCCCATCATCGCCGACGCGTCAGCCGCGGCACGGCACGGCACACGCCCTACGAACCGAGCAGGCGACGCAGGTGTTCCTCGTCCTCGCCGCTGAGGCCGGAGACGAAGCGGGCCAGCACGGCCTCGCGGTCCTGCTCCTTCTCCAGCTCCGAACGCATCCGGCGGGCCGCCAGGCCCGGCGCGTCGCGCGCCTCGCGCGCGGGGGCGTAAGCGAAGGCCCGGCCGCTGCGCGTGCGCTCGACCATGCCCTTCTCGTGCAGACGGGACAGAATCGTGTTCACCGTCGTCCGCGCCAGGCCCCCACCGAGCGCACGCTGGATCTCCACCGGAGTCAGCGGCTCCGCCGCCCCCCACAGCACGGTCAGCACCCCGGACTCCAGCTCGCCCGGGTGGCGCCGATGCCCCGCCGCATCCATGCCGTCGCCGCCTCTCTCACCGACCACACGCTCTTACCGATCGCACGCGTCGTTGCCTTCGGAATCACAGGTTCCATCCACTACAGTGGCACGGAACGACTACACGTATGTAGACGATAACGAACCAGAGTCCACTATCGCAGGAGGATCAAGCCATGGCCCCGGACCCCTCGGCCGTGAACCAGCTCGCGGTGAACCTCCTCGATGCGAACTCACTGCTCGCCGCCTTCGGTGCGCTGGGCATCGCGGCCATCCTCTTCGCCGAGACCGGCCTGCTCGTCGGGTTCTTCCTACCCGGTGACTCGCTGCTCTTCACCGCCGGACTGCTCTGCACCACCAGCAAGAACGGCGTCCACCTGAATCTGGCCGCCGTCCTCGCCTGCGCCGTGGTCGGCGCCCTGGCCGGCGCACAGGTCGGCTACGTGATCGGCCAGAAGGGCGGAAAGACCCTCCTCGCCAAGAGCAAGAACAAGCACCTCCAGCAGGGCGCGGCCCGCGCGGAGGAGATCCTGGCGAAGTACGGCTACGCCAAGGCGATCGTGCTGGCCCGCTTCATCCCGGTCGTGCGCACCGTGCTGAACCCGATGGCGGGCGCGCTGAACGTGCCGGTCAAGGTCTTCACGCTGTGGCAGGTCGTCGGCGGACTGATCTGGTCCATCGGCGTGACGCTGGCCGGCTACGCGCTCGGCTCCAGCATCCCGAGCATCGACAAGTACCTGCTGCCGATCATCGCTCTCATCGTGGTCATCTCGGTCATCCCGATCGCCCTCGAACTGCTGCGCTCGCGTAAGCACAGCGCCTCCGCGGAGTAAGACACCTTGAACAACCTCGCGCAGAGCCAGTCGGCCCTCAGCCAACTGGCCATGAACGGCAAGTCGATCGACGGCGGCCTCTACACCTGGTTCACCCGCCAGGCACAGAGCGCCCCGCACTGGCTCGACAGCCTGATCTCGTTCTACGCCACCCTGGGCCTCGGCCTGGTCGCCCTGATGATGGTCTGGGGCTGGTGGCAGGCCCGTCAGGCGCGCAGTGCCACCGCGATGGCGACCGCCCTGGCGGTCCCGGTGGCGGTGGTCGTGGCCTATGTGGTCAACGACCTCTTCAAGACCATCTTCACCGAGGCCAGGCCCTGCCAGTCGATCGCGGGCACGGTGACCGTGGACCCCTGCCCCGGCGTGGGCGACTGGTCCTTCCCGAGCAACCACGCCACGATCGCCGCGGCTGCGGCGGCCGCGCTGTGGGTGGTCAACCGGACGATGGGGATCATCGCCGCGGCGCTGGCCCTGCTGATGGCCTTCGCCCGCGTCTGGGTCGGCGCCCACTACCCGCACGACGTGGTCGTCGGCCTGCTGGTCGGCGTGGCCGTGGCGCTGCCGGTGATGCTGCTGGCCCGCCGCTACGCGCCACCCCTGGTGGTCCGGCTCCAGAGCGGCGTACTGCGCCCGCTGCTGACGGCCGGCTGAGCAGAGTCCTGAGCAAGAGAGGGTCCGTACTCCCCGGGTGGGTGGGTACGGACCCTTTCGACATGCTTTCGACGTACTCAGAGGTTGACGGCCGCGCCGGGCGCGAGACGGGTGTAGGCGGTGTTCGGCGCGATCTCGCCCAGCGCGAAGCCGACGCTGCCGAGGCCGATCTCGCTGAGCCCGGCGTCGTGCAGCGCGTACGCCCGCTTCGCGCTCACGGCGTTGGTGTAGTCGACCACCTCGGCCAGCTTGGACCACGGCGCGTGGACGGGCAGCAGCAGCGTCTCGACCGGCTGGTCGGGGACCGTCAGCGCGTCGCCGGGGTGGAAGATCCCGTCGACCAGGAAGCCGACATTGGGGACCGCCGGCCAGTCCGGGTGGACCACGGCGTGCCATTCGCCGTGCGCCTGCACCTCAAAACCGGCGGCGGTGAACGCGTCACCCTCGCCGACGACCTGCACCCGGCCCGCGCCGAGCCCGTCGAGCTGGGCGGCGACCGCGCCGTTGGTCCAGATCCGCAGCCCCGGGTTGGCCTCGGCGGCGCCGCGGAGTGCGGCCTCGTCGAAGTGGTCCTGGTGCTCGTGGGTGATCAGTACGGCGTCCGCTCCGTCCATCGCGGTCGGGTCGCTGTAGCTGCCGGGGTCCAGGACGAGGATCTGCCCGTCCCGCTCCAGACGGACGCAGGCATGGTCGAACTTGGTCAGTCGCATGGCATTCCTTCTCTACTGCGCGCTCGCTCGTTCACTCAGTCGATCTTGCGAGCCTAGCGCGGAGCCCCTCACAGGGCGGCCTCACCCCGCTCCCGCGTCCGAATCCGGACGACCTGCTCGACCGGCGTGACCCAAACCCTGCCGACGACGCCCGCAACAGCAATCACCTGCACCACGTCCGCCGCGTCCCGGTCCGCGGTCACCACGTCGAGCCGCACGGCCGGGTGCAGCTCCACCCTGCGGCGCGCGCCCCGGTAGACCTCGTACCCGGCCCGCCGGAGACCCCGGGCGAACACCGAGGTGACGGTGACGCCCGGGATCCCCAGAGTGCGCAGCGCCTCGTGGACCTGCTCGAAGCCGGCCACCGGGAGCACGGCGCTGATCAGTTTCACGGCTCTGCTCCGCCTCAGGGCTCGGCTGCCGGCTCGGCCACCTGTTCCTTGGCGGGCGCGGCGGCCGACGCCGCCACCGACACCGCTCCGATCGCCGCCAGGCCCTCCTCGCTGGGGTACGCCTCCTCGTCGTGCACCGCGAGGTCGCCGATCTCCAGCACCTCGTCGGGTGCCCG
Organism: Streptacidiphilus sp. MAP12-20; assembly: GCF_041262525.1. NCBI lineage: Bacteria > Bacillati > Actinomycetota > Actinomycetes > Kitasatosporales > Streptomycetaceae > Streptacidiphilus > Streptacidiphilus sp. MAP12-20. The sequence continues at coordinate 209,848 of NZ_JBGCCK010000012.1, read as the reverse complement.
GAGTTTGACGAAGAGCCCGATCGCCTTGAGGATCACGAAGGTCATCAGCGCGTCCCAGACGATGATGGTCCCGGCCGCGCCCAACTGCAGCAGCAACTGCTTGGCATGGCCGTTGAAGAGACCGGCGACGGACGAGACGCTGCCGTCCTTGTTGTAGTAGACGGCCATCGCCGGATCGGCGAAGAGCCCGACGAGCAGCCCGCCCACCAGTCCCGCCACGCCGTGCGTGTGCACGACGCCGAGGGCGTCGTCGACCTTGCGCATGAACTTCAGCTTGCTGAGCTTGTTCCAGGAGAGCCAGACGATCGCCGAGGCGATGAGACCGATCAGGATCGCACCGACGCCGGTGACGAAGCCGGCCGCCGGGGTGATCGCGACCAGACCGACGATCATGCCGTTCACCGAGCCCAGGAAGGTGGGCTTGCGCTGCGGGCCGAAGGACATGTCCAGCAGCAGCCAGGTGAGCAGCGCGACGGCGGTGGCCAGGTTGGTGTTCAGCACAGCGGCGGCGGCGTTCTGCCCGCCGAAGTACATGTCCCCGCCGTTGAACCCGTTCCACCCGAGCCAGAGGATCCCCGCGCCGCACGCCACCATCGGCAGATTGTTCGGCACCGCCTTAGCCCGGTCCCTCGCCAGCCTCGGCCCGATCACGGCCGCAGCGACGAACCCGGAGGTGCCGGCGGCGAGGTGGATGACGTAACCGCCGGAGTAGTCCAACGCTCCGGCCTGCGCCCACCAGCCGCCGCCCCAGAGCAGAAAGGCGTTGACCGAATAGACGATGCCGGACCAGAGCGGCACGAAGAGCAGCCATGCCTTGAAGTTGATCCGCCCGATCACACTGCCGAGGAAGAGCAGCGGCGTGATCGCGGCGAAGGCGAACTGGAAATAGGCGAGCGTCGACTGCGGGAACTTGAAGTCCGGCATGGCACCGGTCCCGCTGACGAGTGGGATGTTCGCCTTTCCGATCTCCGATCCGGCGCCGGTGATCGGTCCCGGCTTTCCGACGGCGGAGTGCAGAATGCCGGGGCCGAGATGGAGTGGCTCACCGAAACTCATCTTGAACTCGTAGAGCACCCAGGCCACCAGCACGATGGAGAACGCGCTGAACGCCATGAGCATGGTGTTCACAGCCCACTTGCGCTGCACCAGCCCCGCGTAAAGGATCGCAATACCGGGGATGCTCATCAGACCGACGAGCGTGGCGGCCACCAACTGCCACGTGTTGTCGCCCGGACTGAGCCAACTGGGATAGGGAATCACGTCGAGGTGCCTCCCATCGGGATCGACTGCACGCGGCAGTCCGCGCGCATCCAACCGGAAGGTGAGCCTGTGGCGTTGCCCTGACGTTTCGTCAGCATTTCGGCACGGAAAAAACTCATCCGCCCTGGTAGACGGGTTGGCTACCAGGGCCCGACTCCTCAGTGCCGGCCGGGGGCGCGGCGGGTCCTGTTGTGGTGGATCCACAGCCGGAAGGCCATGACGAGGAGCACAGTTATCGGCACGAACGCGACCGTGGCGAGCGTCAGCACGACGGCGGGCGACCGGTGCAGCAAACGCGGCATGTTGTCGAGGAGGAACGCGAGGCAGAACAGGCCCATGAAGGCGGCGACTCGCCGGGATCGAACACGATCAGATCGGCTCGGCCGACAGGCGAGCCAGCCGGCGATCCCCATCAGCGCGACGTAGAGCCAGACCAGAGCCCACTCCATCGTGTTCATGCTCATACGGTGCGGGCTCCCTTTGGTGGACGTTCCGGGCGAGTATGACAGCTCCTTCTCGCAGGTCATCGGTCCGATCAGTCGGCGTCTTCTTGCGGTCATACCGCCGCTTCCAAAGCCCCCGCACAGCCGGGCGACAGCTCAGAGCCGCAGTTCAGCGTTCGATCGGGGTCCACCATTGGACGCGGCGGCGGCCGACCCCCGTCCGTTCGGTGCGCTGGACGCGTTCGACGCGGCTGCGCTTTACCGTGCGGAAGCGTCGGGCGCGGCCGCGGGCCAGGTCCGCGGCGCCGATGAGGCCGGCGGTGTTGCCGAGGCGGGCGCCGACGACGACGGCCTCCGGGCGGAAGCCGCGGCCAGTGAGGTTGCGGCGGTAGGCCTCGCGGGCGGGGCCGAGCAGGAGTTCGCCTGCCGCGGATACCCCGCCGCCGATGACGAAGCGGCCAGGGTCCAGCGCGGCGGCGAGGTTGGCCAGGCCGTGGCCGAGCCACTGGCCGATCTCCTGGAGGAGTTCGATCGCGCAGGGGTCGCCGTCCTGGGCGGCCTCCGTCACCAACGGGCCCGTGATCGCGGAGACATCACCGTCCACGCGGTCCAACAGCGGCTGGGCGACCGGCGATTCGGCCGCCGCGAGCTCCCGTGCCTCTCGCACCAGCGCGTTCCCCGACGAGTACTGCTCCCAGCAGCCCCGGTTGCCGCACGGGCAGCGGTGTCCGCCCGGAACGACCGTCATGTGGCCGAACTCCCCCGCCATCCCGTACCGGCCCCGCTCCAGTCGCCCACCCCGCACGATCGCGCCGCCGATGCCGGTGCCGAGGTTCACCATCACCAGGTGCTCCTCCCCCGCGCCCGCGCCGAAGCGCCATTCCGCCCAGGCCGCCGCGTTGGCGTCGTTCTCGACGACGACCGGCAGCCGCAGCCGGTCGCTCAGAGCCTCCTGCAGCGGCTCGTTGCGCCAGCTCAGGTGCGGCGCGAAGAGCACGCGGGCGCGCTGGGCGTCCACGAAACCGGCCGCGCCGATGCCCACCGCGTGCACGTCGTGGCGGTCGGCGAGCGCGAGCACCAGCTCGGTGATGACGTCCTCGACGACCTTCGGGCTCTTGCTGCGGTCCGGCGTCTCCGTGCGGATCTGCTCCAGGATGCGGCCCTCGCCGTCCACCACGCCCGCCGCGATCTTCGTGCCGCCGATGTCGATACCGACGGTCGGCAGGCGCAGCGCCGTCCTGCGGACGTACTCGGCGTACTCGTTGCTCAACTGACGTCCATTCCTGTCGTGCCGGTCCCGTCGTTGTTGCCACGCGTCGCCGGGCGGTCCAGCTCGTGACGGAGCTCGGCCAGCTCCTCGCCGCCCGCCATCCTGCCCCGCTTGAGCAGCAGAAAGCGATTCCCGACGAGATACGCGTGGTGCGGGTTGTGCGTGATCAGCACGACGCCCAGCCCTGCGTCACGCGCGGCGACGACGTACGTGAGCACCACCCCGGACTGCTTGACGCCGAGCGCCGCCGTCGGCTCGTCCAGGACCAGCACCCGCGCGCCGAAGTGCACCGCCCGCGCGATGGCGACACACTGCCGCTGGCCACCCGAGAGCGTGCCGATGGGCTGGTCCACGCCGGCCGGCTCGATACCCATCCGGGCCGGCTCCTCACGCGCCGTCTCGCGCATCCCCGCGTGGGTGACCATCGCGAAGGTCCAGCGCGGCGTGGTGACCGCTGTCCCGCCCGCCCCCGACGCGTCGGCGGCGGCGCGCTGCTCGGCGCGCAGACCGCCGGTCGCGCTGCAGGCGGCGGCGCCGAACAGGAGCAGCACCGCGAGCAGCGTACGGAGTGGCATGGTCCCAGTCTGCGGGCGCGCCGGGCGCGGTGCCGCACCCGTTCACCCAGGTGGGTGGCGGCCCGTCAGGTCGAGATTCAGCTCAGGGTTCAGCTCAGTTCCAGCGCGAGGAAGAAGTCCACCCGGTCCTCGAGCTTGGACAGGTCACGGCCGGTCAGCTCCTCGATCCGGCCGATCCGGTAGCGCAAGGTGTTGACGTGCACGTGGAGCGCCGCGGCGCAGCGGGTCCAGGAGCCGTCGTAGCGCAGGAACGCCTCCAGCGTGCGGACCAGATCCGCCTGGTGCTCGAGGTCGTAGCCGATGACGCGGTCCAGCAGCCGCGAGCGGAACGCGCGGCGGACCTCGTCCGGCACGGCCGCCAGCAGCAGCACGTGCGACGCCAGCTCCTCCGGCCCGGCGACGCAGATGCGGCCCACGCGCGCCGCGGCGATCCTGCGTGCGTGCCGGGCCTCCTCCAGCGCGCCGCGCAGTCCGCCGACACCGACGGCGGGCGCGCTGACGCCGATCGTCAGCCGGCCCTCGGGACCGAGGCCCGCGTCGAGCGGCGCGAAGAGATCGACGAGCACGTCGGCGGCGGTACGGCCCTCGACGGGTTCCGGCAGCAGCACGACCGCGCCGAGCCCGCCGCCGCCGACCAGCGCGCGGTCGTCCAGGCCGGTCACCGCCTCCACCACGGCCTCGCGGGCGTTGCCCTCGGCCAGTCCGTGGCTCTCGACCGAGACGACGACCCAGCTGGTCGGGAGCGGATGGTCGGTCAGCGTGCCGTCGGTGAGCGTCATCGCGTGTGCGGCTTCGAGCGCGCGCAGCAGCTCGTCGGGCGCGGCGTCGCGCTGGAGCAGCGCGATCATCTCGTCGGCGAGGCGGGCCCGCAGTGTCCGACTCTCGTCGCGGCGCAGGCGCTCCGCGGAGACCAGGCGGGCGAGGTTCTCGGCGAGCTGCTGCCGCTTGGCGGTCCAGTCGGTGACGTCGCCCTCGATGGCGAGGATCCACTGCGCGAGCGCGGCGCCGCCCGCGACCGGCAGCAGCGAAAACTGGCGGTCCCCGACGCGCGCCCGGCTGGACGGCGTGCTGCGTCTGCGCTGGGCGTCGAGGTGCGCGCGGGCGAGCGCCTCGCGCTCGCCAGGGTCGAGCCGGGCGGCGGGCCCGGCGACGACGCGGCCGGTGGGCGTGAGCACCCAGCAGTCGAGGTCGACGTCCCCGCCGAGCAGTTCCAGCACGGCGTCCAGCCCGGCGCCGCCCGCGGCGGAGACGAGCATGCGGTGGCGGTCGACGAGCGCGGAGAGGTCGGCGGCGCGGTCTGCGGAGACCTGTCGGACGACGTACTCGGTGACGGACCCGAACGCGACGTCCTCACCGACGGCGAAGAGCGGCAGGCGGTGCCGTTCGCAGGCGTCGACGAGATCCTGCGGCACCGGCCCGACCTCGGCCTCCCCGGCGGCGAGCCCTGCGGCGCCGCCGGCGGCGAGGAAGCGGACGAACCGCTCGGAGTCCTCCGGCTCGTACCGCCAGAGCATGCCGGTGAGCACGAGCTCACCCCCGTGGAGGTACCGGCTCGGATCGCGCAGGTCCGTCGTCATCACGCCGGTGACCACGCGGTCCAGCTCGCCACGTCCGGCGAGGAGCCGCAGGGGCGGTGCGGTGGGAGCGAGCAGCGCGCCGATCCGCACGTCGGGTACCTCCGGAAAGTCGGCAAACGGGATGTTTTCCGCTGCACGGTACCCGACGGAGCGTGACGCGCGTCGAATCGACGTCTCCGCCGAGACAGCCAGTTGCACTACCCCAGGGGCGCGGGGAACTGCGCGACAAACCACCCAGGGCGCGGGGCCACCGAACGAGCAGGGCCATCCGCACAGGGTGGTTGCTCACGCAGTTCCCCGCGCCCGTAGGTAGTGCAACTAGCTCATCTGCCTAGCCCTGAAGTCCGCGGCGGGCCAGAAGGGGCTGAATCTCCGGGGCACGGCCGCGGAACGCGGCGAACGCGCCCATGGGGTCCACGCTGCCGCCCCGGCTCAACAGCTCGCGGCGGAAGATCTCACCGCTCTCGCGGATCGACTTGCCCTCCTTGAACCACTCCACAGTGTCCGCGTCCAGCACCTCGGACCAGATGTAGCCGTAGTACCCCGCCGCATAGCCGCCGGCGAAGACGTGCGCGAAGTAGCCCGTCCGGTAGCGCGGCGGGATCGCGTCGACCGCCAGCCCGAACCGGGCCAGCGCCGCCGCCTCGAACGCCTCCGCGTCGCCCGCGCCCTCGCCGTGCGGCGTGGTGTGCCAGGCCCAGTCCAGCAGCGCGGCGGCCAGATACTCGACCGTGCGGAAGCCCTCGCCGAAGTTCTGCGCCTCGCGCATCCGCGCGACCAGTTCGAGCGGCATCGGCTCGCCCGTCTCGACGTGGCGGGCGTAGTTGGCCAGCACCTCCGGCCAGTCCGCCCACATCTCGTTGACCTGGGAGGGGTACTCGACGAAGTCGCGCGGCACCTCCGTGCCCGCGAGCGAGGGGTACCGTACGTCCGAGAAGAGGCCGTGCAGCGCGTGACCGAACTCGTGGAAGAGCGTGTTCACCTCGTCCCAGGTCATCAGGGCCGGCTCGCCCGCCGGCGGCTTCGCGACGTTCAGGTTGTTGACCACCACCGGGCGGTGCCCGAGCAACCGCGACTGCTGGACCAGCTCGTTCATCCACGCGCCTCCGCGCTTGGACTCGCGGGCGAAGAAGTCCCCGACGAAGAGCCCGATCGGGCTGCCGTCGCCCTCGTTGACCTCGAAGACGCGCGCGTCCGGGTGGTAGGCCACCAGGTCCGCCCGCTCGGTGAAGGTGATCCCGTAAACCAGCTCGGCGGCGTGGAACACGCCCCGCTTCAGCACCGACTCCAGCTCCAGGTACGGGCGCATCGCCGAGCCGTCGATGTCGAAGCGCTCCTTGCGGACCCGCTCCGAGTAGAACTGCCAGTCCGACGCGGCGATCGCCGCCGCACCCGCCGACTCGGCCAGCGCCGCGCCCTCGCGCTCCGCATTCGCGACCGCCGGGGCGACCAGGCGGCCCAGCATGGACTCGACGGCCTCGGTGGTCTTCGCGGTCTGGTCGGCGACCTCCCAGGCCGCGTGCGAGTCGAAGCCCAGCAGCGCGGCCCGCTCCGCCCGCAGCGTGGCCATCTTCACCGCGAGCGGGCCGTTCGTGTCGATGCCCCGGGCCAGCGAGGCCTCCAGCAGCCGGGCGCGCAGCCCGGGGTCGGTGAGGGCGGCCAGCTCGGTCTGGTTGGAGAAGTTCTTCAGACTGAGCACGTACTTGCCGTCGTGCCCGAGCGCCTTGGCGTTCTCCGCCGCCGCGGCGATCTCGTCCTCGGGCAGCCCGGCCAGCTGCTCCGCCGAGTCCAGCACGAGGGCCGCCGCCCGGGTGTCGGCGAAGAGGTTCTGCTCGAAACTGGTACCGAGGACGGCGAGCTCGGAGTTGAGCTCCCGCAGCCGCGCCTTGCCGGGCTCGTCCAGCTGCGCGCCGCCGCGCACGAAGCGGGCGCGGTGGTGGTCGACCAGGCGCACGGCCTCCGCGTCGAGGCCGAGCTCACCCGCGCGTGCGTGGACGGCGTCGATCCTGGCGAAGAGGGCCGGGTCGAGCTGGATCGCGTCGGTGTGCGCGGCGAGGCGCGGGCTGATCTCGGCATCCAGCTCGCGCAGCGCCGCGCTGGAGTCGGAGGAGGTCTTGTTGAAGAACACCAGAGACACACGACGCAGCAGCGCACCACTGCACTCCAGCGCGACGAGCGTGTTCTCGAAGTCGGCAGGAGCCGGGTCGGCCGTGATCGCGGCGACCTCGGCGAGCTGCTCGGCCATGCCCGCCTCGAAAGCGGGCAGGTAGTGGGCCTCCTCGATCGCCGCGAAGGGCGGCAGCTCGTAAGGAAGCGTGCTGGGCTGCAGGAAGGGGTTCGGCGAGAGCTGAGTCACAGCGCAAGACACTACGCCCAGGGGTGTCAGCCCTGCCTACCCATTTCGCGGAACGCGGAGGAGCACAGCGCGGGTGGAGAACACCCCGGAAAAGTCAACCAGAGGTCCCGACCCGTTCGCCATCCGTTGGAGAAAAGTACAGCCCTATGGGTGGCGTCGCGTCCGCACCTTCATGTCATCAGTGACTGACGGCACAAGGCGTGGGACTTGTGTACTGCTCACACCTCTCCCACGAAGAACGACGACTGAAGGAGTCACCCGCATGGAGTTCCTGCGGCCCGCCAACTGGGACGAGGCACTCGCGGCGATGGCTGAGAACCCGTCCGCACTGCCGATCTCCGGTGGCACCGATGTGATGGTCGAGCTCAACTTCGACCGCCACCGCCCTGCCGCCCTCTTGGACCTGAACCGGATCAGCGAGCTGACCGAGTGGGAGTCCGGCACGTACGAGGGCCAGGAGGGCGAGGTGATCCGCCTGGGCGCCGCCGTGCCCTACACCCGGATCGGCAACGAGCTGAGCGTCCAGCTCCCGGGTCTCGCCATCGCCGGCAACACGGTGGGCTCCCCGCAGATCCGCAACCGCGGCAGCGTCGGCGGCAACCTCGGCGGCGCGTCGCCGGCCGGTGACGCCCACCCCGCGCTGCTCGCCGCCGGCCGTGACGTCTTCGTCGAGGCAGCGTCGGTGCGCGGCACCCGCCTGATCCCCATCGACGAGTTCTACGTCGGGGTCAAGCGCAACAGCCTGGAGCCCGACGAGCTGATCCGCGCCGTGCGGATCCCGGTGGCCGACGGCCCGCAGCAGTTCTCGAAGATCGGCACCCGCAACGCGATGGTCATCGCGGTCTGCGCCTTCGGCTTCGCACTGCACCCCAAGAACGGCACGGTCGGCACCGGCATCGGCTCCGCCGCGCCGACACCGCGCCGCGCCGCGGAAGCCGAAGAGTTCCTGGCCGGCGAGCTGGCCGAGCGCGGGCTGTGGCAGTCCGGTGGCCTGATCGGCCCCGCCGCCATCCAGCGCTTCGGTGAGCTGGTCTCCGCCGCCTCCTCCCCGATCGACGACGTCCGCGGGTCCGCCGCCTACCGCCGCCACGCGCTGGCGGTCATGGCACGCCGCACGCTGACCTGGGCCTGGAACGAGTACGCGCAGTCCCTGAGGAGCGCAGCATGAGGGTGACCTTCAACGCCAACGGCCGCGAGGTCGAGGCGGACGACGTCTGGGAGGGCGAGAGCCTCCTGTTCATGCTCCGCGAGCGTCTGGGCCTGCCGGGTTCCAAGAACGCCTGCGAGCAGGGCGAGTGCGGCAGCTGCACGGTCTACCTCGACGGCGCCCCGGTCTGTTCCTGTCTGGTCGCGGCCGGCCAGGTGCAGGGCCGTGAGGTCCGCACCGTCGAGGGTCTGGCCGACCCGGAGACCGGCCTGGACGACGTCCAGCAGGCCTTCGTCGACGCCGGCGCCGTCCAGTGCGGCTTCTGCACTCCGGGGCTGCTCGTGCAGACGCACGACCTGCTGGAGCGCAACGTGCAGCCGAGCGACAACGACATCCGCGAGGCCCTCTCGGGCAACCTGTGCCGCTGCACGGGCTACGAGACGATCATGGACGCGGTCCGCCTCGCCTCCGCCCGCAAGTGTTCGAGGTCGGAGGTGACCCAGTGACCACCCGCGCCCCCCGCGTCGAGAAGAACCTCCAGGGCATCACCACCGCCCACCCGGACGGCATCGGCGGCTCGCCGCTGCGCCCGGACGGCATCCTCAAGGTCCGCGGCGAGTTCGCCTACTCCTCGGACATGTGGCACGAGGACATGCTCTGGGGCATGGCGCTGCGCTCGCCGCACGCCCACGCGCGCATCCTCTCCGTGGACACCTCCCAGGCGATCAAGCACCCCGGCGTCTACGCGGTGATGACCCACGAGGACATCCCCGGCGCCAAGTTCTACGGCCTGGAGATCCAGGACCAGCCGGCGCTCGCCATGGACAAGATCCGCTACCACGGCGAGGCTGTCGCCATCGTGGCCGCGGACCACCCGGAGACCGCCCGCCGCGCCCTCGCCAAGATCAAGGTCGAGTACGAGGTGCTCCCGACGATCACCACCGAGGAGCAGTGCCTCGACCCGGAGACCTACGGGTACGTGCACGAGCCCTCTGAATACAAGGGCCACGCCTCCGGCAACGTCGTCCACTCGCAGAAGGTGATCTCCGGCCTCGGCGTCACCGACGAGGTGCGCGCGATGGCCGACGTCGTCGTCAAGGGCGACTACGTGGTCGGCATGCAGGACCAGGCCTTCCTCGGCCCGGAGTCCGGTCTGGCCGTGCCCGCCGAGGACGGCGGCATCGACCTCTACATCGCGACCCAGTGGCTGCACGTGGACCGTGAGCAGATCGCCCCGGTGCTCGGCCTGCCCGAGAACAAGGTGCGGCTCACCCTCGCGGGTGTCGGCGGCGCGTTCGGCGGCCGCGAGGACCTGTCGATGCAGCTGCACGCCTGCCTGCTGGCGCAGCGCACCGGCAAGCCTGTCAAGATCGTGTACTCCCGCGAGGAGTCCTTCTTCGGGCACGTGCACCGCCACCCGGCCAAGATGACCTACGAGCACGGCGCGACCCGCGACGGCAAGCTGGTCTACTGCGAGGCCAGGATCGTGCTGGACGGCGGCGCCTACGCCTCCGCCTCACCCGCCGTCGTCGGCAACGCGGCCTCGCTCGGAATCGGCCCCTACGAGGTGCCGAACGTCAACATGTTCGCGATAGCGCTCTACTCCAACAACCCGTCCTGCGGCGCGATGCGCGGCTTCGGCGCGGTCCAGGCCTGCTTCGCCTACGAGGCGCAGATGGACAAGCTGGCCGCCGAGCTGGGCATGGACCCGGTGGAGTTGCGTCAGCTCAACGCGGTCTCGCAGGGCTCGATCATGCCGACCGGCCAGGAGATCGACTCCCCGGCCCCGGTGGCGGACCTGCTGCGCCGCGTCAAGGCGTTGCCCCTTCCGCAGCCGCTGGACACCACGCACCTGGACATTCGCGAGATCCCGGGCGCGCTGTCCAACACCTCGCACGGCGAGGGCATCGTGCGCGGCGTCGGCTACGCGGTCGGCATCAAGAACGTCGGCTTCTCCGAGGGCTTCGACGACTACTCGACCGCCCGGGTCCGCCTGGAGGTCATCGGCGGCGAGGCGGTCGCGATGGTGCACACGGCCATGGCCGAGGTCGGCCAGGGCGGCGTCACCGTCCACGGCCAGATCGCCCGCACCGAGCTGGGCGTCGAGCGGGTCACCATCCACCCGGCCAACACCGAGGTGGGCTCGGCTGGTTCGACCTCCGCCTCGCGCCAGACCTACATGACCGGCGGCGCGGTGAAGCTGGCCGCCGAGGCGGTCCGCAACGAGCTGCTGGCGCTGGGCCGCAAGCGCTACGGCTGGACCAACACCGATCTCTCGCTCGTCGGCGGCAAGGTGGTCTCCGCCTCGGCCGGCGTGCTGGTCTCCCTCGTGGACCTGCTCGGCGACACCGTCATCGACTTGACCCGCGAGCACCACCACCGCCCGACCGTCCCCTTCGACAAGGAGACCGGGCAGGGCTTCGGCCACGTCCAGTACACCTTCTGCGCCCACCGCGCCGTGGTGGACGTGGACGTGGAGCTGGGCCTGGTCAAGGTGGTCGAGCTGGCAGCGGCGCAGGACGTCGGCAAGGCGCTGAACCCGCTCTCGGTGATCGGCCAGATCCAGGGCGGTTCGACGCAGGGCCTCGGCCTGGCCGTCATGGAGGAGATCGTCGTCAAGGACGGCAAGGTCAGGAACCCTTCCTTCACCGACTACCTGATCCCCACCATCCTGGACACTCCGCCGCAGCCGGTGGAGATCCTGGAACTCGCCGACGAGCACGCCCCGTACGGGCTGCGCGGCGTCGGCGAGGCCCCCACTCTCTCGTCCACCCCGGCGGTCGTGGCAGCGATCCGCCAGGCCACGGGGCTCGCGCTGAACCGGGTTCCGGTACGGCCCGAGCACCTGACCGGGACCGCCGAGAGCTGACGAGGGCTCACAGACCGCCCCGGGGTGAGGCACACCATGTCAGGTCTTCCCGCGCCCCACCCCGGGGCTGCACCAAACGCACCAACGCACCAACAGCACGACAAGTAAAGAAAGTTCACGATGTACCCCGCACCAGCCAGTACGCCGCCTTCGCCGAGGCGCGCGCACAACGGCAGCAGCACCCGCAAAGAAGCGCGCCGCACCGTCCCCAGTTTCCCCGCCTAGAGGGTCACCAAGGCCGGCCGCTCCACCCCAACCCCCTTCGAAACTTGGGAGTGGAACCGTGACCCAGATCTCCACGGAACCCAGTGTCACCCCTCCCGGCGGCCCCACCCTGCCGCCGGAGCTGAAGCCGAAGAACGCCCTCGACGGCTTCTTCAAGATCTCCGCCAGAGGGTCCACCCTCGCCGGCGAGGTCCGCGGTGGTCTGACCACCTTCATGGCCATGGCCTACATCCTGTTGCTGAACCCGATCATCCTGTCGGTCGCGGACGTCAACGGGAACCATCTCAGCCATGCCCAGGTCACCACCGCCACCGCGCTCGCCGCGGCCGTGACGACCATCCTCCTCGGCGTCGTCGGCAACGCGCCGCTCGCCGCGGCCGCCGGACTGAGCGTGTCCAACACGCTCGCCGCGGTGATGGTCCCGCATATCACCTGGCCACAGGCGATGGGCCTCTGCGTGATCTATGGGGTGGCCATCGTGCTGCTCGTCGTGACCGGTCTTCGTGAGAAGATCATGAACGGCATACCGATGGCCCTCAAGCACGCCATCACCATCGGTATCGGCCTCTTCATCGCACTCATCGGCCTGGTCAATGCGGGCTTCGTCTCGCGCTACCCGGACGCCGCGCACACCGACACCCCGCTCCAGCTCGGCATCAACAACAACCTTCAGGGCTGGCCGGTCCTGGTCTTCTCGATCACGCTGCTGACGATCTTCATCCTGCAGACCCGCAAGGTCCCCGGGGCGATCCTGATCGGCATCATCGTCGGCACCGTGCTGTCGATGATCCTCAACGCGGTCCTGACCATTCCGGCCGACGTCTGGGGCCTGTCCGCGCCCAAGTGGCCCGGTAACCCGGTCGCCTCACCGGACTTCGGTCTCTTCGGCCACGTGGACCTCTTCGGCGCCTTCGGCAGCCGCGGAATGGGCGCGCTGAGCGCCGGCTTCGCGGTCTTCGCGCTGGTGCTGGCGGGCTTCTTCGATGCGATGGCGACCATCATCGGCATCGGCACCGAGGCCGGCCTGGCCGACGAGCAGGGCCGGATGCCCGGTCTGTCCAAGGCGCTGTTCGTGGACGGCGCCGGCGGCGCGATCGGCGGCCTGACCGGCGCGTCCGGCCAGACCGTCTTCATCGAGTCGGCCACCGGCGTCGGCGAGGGCGCCCGCACCGGGTTCTCCTCGGTCGTCACCGGCCTGGTCTTTGTCGCGATGCTCTTCTTCACCCCGCTGGCCGGCATGGTGCCCGGCCAGGTCGCGGCGGCGGCACTGGTCGTCATCGGCTCGATGATGCTGGCCCAGGCCCGCCACATCGAGTGGGCGGACCGCGAGGTGGCCATCCCGGCCTTCCTCACCATCGCCCTGATGCCTTTCACCTACTCGATCACCGCCGGTGTCGGCGCGGGCGTCATCGCCTACTGTGCCATCAAGGCCGGACGTGGCCGCTGGCGTGAGCCGGGCGTGCTGATGTGGGGACTGACCGCGGTCTTCCTCGTCTACTTCGCCCTGCACCCGATCAAGGAATGGCTCGGCATCCACTGAGCCGTCCGGCCGGGGCGGCCGTCCTTCGCGACGGTCGCCCCGGCCCCACCGCTATGTGCGATTCGTAAGGAGCGCCCCGGTGCAGGACATCGCCGAGCAACTGAGCAGCTGGCACAGTGCGGGCCGTTCCTTTGCCGTGGCCACCGTCGTCTCGGTGTCCGGGAGCGCTCCGCGTGACCCGGGCGCCGCGTTGGCCGTGGACGCGGACGGCGAGGCCGTGGGCTCCGTCTCCGGCGGCTGCGTGGAGGGCGCGGTCTACGAGCTGTGCCAGGAAGCGCTCGAATCCGGCGAGCCGGTGCTGCAGCGCTTCGGCTACAGCGACGAGGACGCCTTCGCGGTCGGCCTGACCTGTGGCGGGATCATCGACGTCTTCGTGCAGCCGGTCACCCCCGGCGCCTGTGACGGGATGGACGCGGGCCTCGCCTACGTCCGGTCCGGGACGCCGGTGGCGCTGGTCCGCTGCATCAGCGGCCCGGCCCAACTGCTCGGCGCGACGCTCGCCGTCACCGCCGACGCCCACCATGGAACGCTGAACACCGCGGCGGGCCTCGAAGATTCGGTGGTGCTGCAGGCCCGCGCGATGCTGGACGCCGGCCGCACCGGGCAGCTGACGCTGGCGCTCGACGGCCATGCTTGCGACCCCAACTCGTCGAACGCCGCGGTCTTCTTCGTCGAGTCCTCGGTGCCGGCCCCGCGCATGATCGTCTTCGGGGCGATCGACTTCGCCGGCGCCGTGGCCAGGATCGGCAAGTTCCTCGGCTACGACGTCACCGTCTGCGACGCCCGCCCGGTCTTCGCGACCGAGCGCCGTTTCCCCGAGGCCGACCGGGTCGTCGTCGACTGGCCGCACCGCTACCTCGACGCCGAGGCCGAGGCAGGGCGGCTCGACTCGCGTACCGCGCTGTGCGTGCTGACGCACGACGCCAAGTTCGACGTGCCGCTGCTGGAGCGCGCGCTGCGGATGCCGCTGGGCTTCGTCGGCGCGATGGGCTCCAAGCTCACCCATCTGGAGCGGCTGGACCGGCTGCGCGAAATCGGCCTCACCGAGGTCGAGTTGCGTCGGCTCCGCTCCCCCATCGGCCTCGACCTCGGCGCGCGCACCCCGGAGGAGACCGCCGTGGCGGTCGCCGCCGAGATCGTCGCCCACCGCCGCGGCGGCGGCTGCCTGCCCCTCAGCGCCCACGACGGACCGATCCACCACGACGTGCACAGCGCGACGGCGGAGGAGCCGCGCCGAATTGCGTGAGCGCTCAGGCCCTCAGCCTGCCTGGCAGCTGTCCGGAGCCGGTCCGCTGCCGCCTCCCGCCCTGACGGCGCGAATCCAGGCGTGAATGTCCGGGCCCGCCGCCCTCTGCTGGTCGCCCGCATCGAGACACCGTCCCACCAGGCCATCTGTCACGCCCTCTTGTGCGGGCACCGACAACGGTGCAAGGTCCCACCCGTACCACCCAGTCAAGATCGACGGGAGGCGAGCGTATGCGCATCGCGGGCGTGCTCGGAACAGCGGCCCTGCTGTGTGCTGCCCTGCTCGGCACGGGAACAGCCCATGCCGACGGAGGGCAGATCGAGACCAGCTACCAGAACCCGGTCACCGCACTGCCGCCGGTGAGTCAACCGGCGACACCGCACTGCACGGTGACCGCCATGCAGAACGACTTCGGCAACACCATCTCCTCCCCCGCCTGGAACGGCACGGTGACGCCACCGGCCGACTGCCCGGGGCCGTGGAACAAGGTCGTGCTCAACTGGTCGGGCAGCGTGCAGGGCCGGCAGTACGACCGGCTGGCCGGCGTGTGGATCGGCGGAGCCGAGGTGCTGCGCACCAGCACGCCGGAGCCGACGCAGGCGGGGATCAGCTGGAGCCTGGAGAAGGACGTCAGCGCCTTCATCCCGCTGCTGCGCACGCCGCAACCGATCGCGGTCTCGCTCGGCAACGTCGTCAACAGCACCTACACCGGCGTCTACCACATGAAGCTGACGCTCACCTACTACCAGGCCGACCGCCACTACCCGGCGGCGCACACCGCCGACGCGGTCCTCCCGCTCTCCGCGTCGACCACGGACGCGGGTTGGACCTACCTCAACCCCGGCCAGTCCTCCTCGAAGACGGTCACCCTCCCGCGCAACCTCACCGGCGTGCAGATGGAGCTCTACGCCCGCGGCGGCGGCTGCGACGAGCAGTGGTTCACCTCGGTGCCGGACGACCTGGCCGCGAAGTATCCCAACTACCTCTGCGGCGGCGGCCCCTACCGCGAGGTGCAGGTCTCGGTGGACGGACGTCCGGCAGGGCTGGCGCAGCCGTATCCGGTCGTCTATTCGGGCGGCATCGTGCCGACCCTGTGGCGGCCGATCCCGGCGGTGGACCAGTTCGTCACGCAGGCCTACGGGATCGACCTGACGCCCTTCGCGGGCCTGCTCGTCGACGGCAAGCCGCATACCCTCACGGTGACCCCCTACGGCGCGGCGGACGGCTGGATCGTCGACAGCACCCTCTTCCTGACGACGGATCACCATGCCACCCAGACCAGTGGCGCACTGACGAAGGACACCCTCTCGCTCTCCCCGGCCGTCACCACGACGGAGACGGCGGGCGCGGGCGACACCACCGACGTCAGCGTCAGCGCGCAGCGCGACTGGACGACCTCCGGCTACCTGGACACCTCCGCCGGCCGCATCCGCACCACGGTCGAACAGCACGCCCGCTACCTCAACACGGACGCGGTCTCCGCGGCCGGGCAGCGCCAGGTCATGTCCCAGCAGGAATCGGGAGCAACGACGGTCACCACCGGCCGTGAGCACGGCCCCACGACGGCGACCAAGCACGAGTGGTCCTACCCGATCACCGTCGACTCGGACGTTCCCCTCTACACGGACGGCAACAACTACTCCCTGGCGGCCACCGTCCACCAGGTCCGTGTCCTGACGGACAGCGTCCGCCACGGCGACTCCCCCTGGCGGCAGACGGACTTCACCAACGACTCCGTCCACTCCACCGCCGTCCTCGCCCGGACCAACGGCGTCGTGACGGCCGCCGACGGCACCGCCTCCGAACACTGGCTCGGCACCACCGACACCGGCGCCTGCTACGACCACACGATCCACGCGGCGCACGGCTATGTGACGTCAGACCAGATCGGCTTCTGCGACTGACCCGTGGTGCGGCGCCCCGAACTCCCGGGCGCCGCACCCCTCTCACGCCTCGGAGTCCAGAGGCACCCATGCCTGGACGGCATCGAAGGACTCGAGGGAAGCCACCACACCCTCAAGTTTCATCGGCCCGGGCCCCAAACCGCTGGCGTTCTCCAACTGTGCGTACATCGCCCCAACGTTGATCATCGCGTCCGTGTCACCGCTCTCCGCGGCCTCGGTCCACAGAGCGGCGGCGATGTCGAATCGGCGTGCGGCGCGGGCCGTCATGAAGACCAGACCTCGACGTCTGTCGTCCGCGAGGGTCACGGCCTCGTTCCAGACGTGGTCAGGAATGGTCGAGAGGGGCAGCGGCTCAGACCGTGAGGGCCAGCAGCACCGGCGCCGCCTTCGCGGCGAGGGTCTCGGCCGCGTCCTTGAGGCGGTAGGCCTCCTCGACCGGGAGGGAGAGCGCCAGGCAGCCGACCGCGCTGCCCGCGGTGACCGGGACGGCCGCGCAGACCGTGCCGATGGCGTACTCCTGGAGATCCAGCATCGGGACGGTGGTCGGGTGGCGGTCGAGGCGCTGGAGGAGCATGCCGGTGTCGATGCTCGTGCGCGAGGTGAAGCGCGCCGCCGGGTGGCGGGAGAGATGGTCGCGGCGGCCGTCGTGGTCGAGCTGGGCGAGCAGGCACTTTCCGATCGCGCTCGCGTGGCCGGTGGCGCGGAAGTCGACCCATTCGTGGACGCTCGGCGTCATCGGGCCGTCCACCACGGCCTGGACCGCCACCTCGCCGTCGGTGTAGCGGCTGAAGTAGACCGCAGCGCCCAGCTCGTCGCGCAGCGAGGCCAGCTTGGCGACCAGTCGCGACTGCACCAGCTGCTCGCGGTTGCCCTGACCGAGCATCGCCAGCGCGCCGCCGAGGACATACGCGCCGTCGTCGAGGCGCTCCAGGTAGCCCTCGCGGACCAGCGAGCGCAGCAGGCGCCGCGCGTGCTCGACGGAGAGCTGTACTTCCTCGGCCAGCTCGTCGGCGCTCGCGCCGAAACCCCTGCGGTCGACGGCCTCGAGCAGCCGCAGGGCACGTTCCACCGAGCTCCGGTGAGTGGGGTTCTGCGCAGCCATGCTCACCAGACTAGCCGTCAGCGGGCCTGGTGAGCATGGGTTGTGCGGTGTTCGAAGACTGTTCAGCCAGAACCCCGCGGCGGAGCTACTCCGGCTGCACGGCCAGCTTGAGCATGCAGAACACCGCTCCCCACGGGTCCTGGACCGCCGCCATCCGGCCCGGCGGAATATCCATCGGCGGGACGACGACGGTTGCCCCGCGCTTGACGGCGGCGTCCACGGTGGAGTCGGTGTCGTCGACGCAGAACCAGGTCATCCAGTGCGGGGGGACCTCGGGCGGGAAGTTGCTTCCCATGTCCTGCAGGCCGCCGACCGTCTTGCCGCCGACTTCGAGGCCGAAGTAGCCGGCCATCTGCTCCATCGGCACGGCCTTGATGTCCATCGCGGCCTCGTAGAACGCAGCGGCGGCCGGCACGTCACGGGTGTTGCACTCGTTCCAGCACAGCGACCCGGGCTCGTTGACGGCCACGGCGCCGAAGAAGTCCTTGTGCCCCCAGACCCCGAAGACCGCGCCGGTCGGGTCGGCCGCGACCAGCATCCGGCCGAGCGTGCCGACGTCCATCGGGGGGAACATGAGCGTGCCGTGGGCGGCGGTGATCTTCGCAGCGGTCGCGTCGGCGTCGTCGCTGGCCAGATACGTCGTCCACACGTGTGGCGGTGCGGGCTGGCCCTCCATGGCCATGGCGGGGCCGATGCCGCAGACGGGGCGGCCGCCCAGCTCCATCACCGCGTAACCGCCGAACTCGGCGGGGCCGGGCTCGCCCGCCCAACCGAATACGTCCTTGTAGAAGTCGAGTGCGGCCTGCTGGTCCTTGGCCATCAGGTCGACCCAACAGGGTGTGCCAGGTGCATAGGGTGCGCTAGTCGTGGACATGCTTCTCCTCCGGAAGCGACAATCCCCCCTCCGCGCACACTCTTCTACCAACGCGGCCACGCCGCCACCGGAACGGTGACGGCGTGGGCGGAGGGTGACGGAGAAGCAGTACGGCTCAGCTCTCGTCGGCGTTACGGACGGCCTTGACCGCGGCCTCGAGCCGACGGCCGTAGTCGCTGTCCGCCGCGTGGAAGAACGGCAGGACGCGCTCGACGACGTCGTCGCGGGTGACCGAGCCGATGGAGCCGGCCAGGTTGGCGATGAGGCGGTCCTTCTCGCCGTCCGACATCAGTCGGTAGAGCTCGCCGGCCTGGAAGAAGTCGTCGTCCTTGGCGTGGGCGGGCGCGACGTGGTTGCCGGTCCAGCCGGAGACCGCGGTCGGCGCGGCCAGCGCGGCGTCCGTCTGACGCGGGCCGTCGTACGAGTTGGGCTCGTAGTTCTTGGCCCGGCCGGCCGGGTTGACGGCGCCGAGGCCGTCGCGGCCGTAGTTGTTCGCCACGGTGGCCTTCGGCGCGTTGATCGCCAGCTGGGTGTGGTTCACGCCCAGGCGGTAGCGGTGCGCGTCGGCGTAGGCGAAGAGGCGGCCCTGGAGCATCTTGTCCGGGGACGGGCCGATGCCGGGCACGAAGTTGTTCGGCGAGAACGCGGCCTGCTCGACCTCGGCGAAGACGCTCGTAGGGTTGCGGTTGAGCACCAGGCGGCCGACGCGCTGCAGCGGGTAGTCGCTGTGCGGCCAGACCTTGGTCAGGTCGAACGGGTTGAAGCGGTACTCCGACGCCTCGGCGACCGGCATCAGCTGGACGTAGACGGTCCAGGTCGGGAAGATCCCGCGCTCGATGGCCTGGTGCAGGTCACGCTGGTGGCTGTCCGGGTCCTGGCCCGCGACGGCGGCGGCCTGCTCGGCGTCCAGGCAGCGGATGCCCTGGTTCGTCTTGAAGTGGTACTTCACCCAGTAGGCGGCGCCGTCCTCGGCGACCCACTGGTAGGTGTGCGAGCCGTAGCCGTTCATGTGACGGTAGGAGGCCGGGATGCCGCGGTCGCCGAAGAGCCAGGTGATCTGGTGCAGCGACTCGGGCGAGTAGGACCAGTAGTCCCAGACGTTGTCCGCCTCGCCCATGCCCGTGTAGGGGTCACGCTTCTGCGAGTGGATGAAGTCGGGGAACTTGATCGGGTCCTTGATGAAGAACACCGGGGTGTTGTTGCCGACGAGGTCGTAGTTGCCCTCTTCGGTGTAGAACTTCAGCGCGAAGCCGCGCGGGTCACGCACCGCGTCGGCCGCGCCGAGGTTGCCCGCGACGGTGGAGAACCGCAGGAAGACGTCGGTGCGCTTGCCGACCGTGCCGAGGAAGGCCGCCCGGGTGAACGGGGTGACGTCGTCGGTGACCTCGAAGTAGCCGTGCGCGCCGGAGCCGCGGGCGTGCACGATGCGCTCCGGGAGGCGCTCGCGGTTGAAGCGGGCCAGCTTCTCGATCAGCTGCTGGTCCTGGATCAGCACGGGCCCGCCGATGCCGGCCTGGGCGGAGTTCTGGTTGTCGGCGACCGGGGCGCCGGACTCGGTGGTCAGGATTTTCGACATGGAGGTACTCCGGATCGGCTCAGACGTCTGTCTTCGCGGGTGAAGTGATGGAGAAGTAGGGGGTGGTTCGGCGGCTAAGGGGGGGCACCTCCCGGCCGGAGGCTAACGGGGGCACCTCCCGGCCGGAGGCTGGGGGCGGGCCGTCGTCAATGGTGGAGAGATGGTGGAGAGATGGTTCGGCGGCTGCTGGAAGGGCCGTCGTCAAACTCCCAGCAGCCGCCAGATCGCGGCCCGGCGGCGGGAGGTCTCCGCGCCGTCGGGGGTGTCGGCCGGCGTCAGCGCGGCCTCGGCGGAGCGCACGGCTCCGGCGTCGGCCAGCGGGCGCGCGGCGGTGAGGGCCTGCGCCTCGGGGGCGGTCAGACCGGACTCGGCGAGCGCTTGCTCGGCCTCGGCGGCCGGCAGCAGGTTCAGCCAGCGCAGCGCGTGCGCGGCGCGGCCGGCCTCGGTGAGGCGGCCGGTCAGGCGGAGCCTGGCGATGCCGCCGTCGGGGAAGACGTCCAGGCGGGCGGCGGTCACGGCCGCGCGCGGCTCGACGCGGACGCGGTGGCGGGTGTCGGGCTGGAGCCGCGTGCGCGGCAGCAGCTCGATCCACTCGCCGGTCGCGGCGTCGCGGCCGGAGACGGCGGCCCAGCCGGGGCAGTTGGCGACAAAGTGGGTGGTGTCGATCTCGACGCCCAGCACCTCGCCCTCGCCGACCAGGTCGAGCTCGACCCAGTCGTTGCCCTTGTCGCGACGGCGGCGGGTCTCCCAGCCCTCGCCCATGACGGCCGCGCGGCCGAGCGAGTTGAGGTTGTGCGGGGAGGAGAAGTAGCGGTCCGACGCGCCGGTGGCGACGCCGCCGAACTCCTGGGCGGCCAGGTCGAAGGTCAGCCCGGCCAGGTCGCGCGGGTCGGTGACGACCTCGCCGTGGACGCGCAGGCGGGCGACGCCGCCGTCGGGCCAGATGTTGAGGCGGACGTGCGTGAAGCGCTGCTCGGCGGCGACCTCGAACTCGTGCGCGGTGTCGCCCTTGAGCGCGGTGCGCGGCACGATCTCGGTCCACTCGGCGACGGCGACCTCTGCCGGGGAGGGCGTGCCCGGGATGGACGCGGCCTCGACGGAGCCGGACTCCGGGTAGTTGCCGGTGAAGTGCGCGGTGTCGACGATCACGCCGCGGATCACGCCGGGGACGCCCAGTCGGACGACGGCCCAGTCGTGGTCGTCGTCGGTCGGGTGCGGCTCGAACGCGTCCACGCCACGGCGGCGGCGGGTCTCCCAGCCGTCCATGATCTGGCCCTTGTGGCCGAAGGTGTGCGGGCGGAACTCGGCGGGCTTTGCGACGAGGAGGTTCTCCTTCTCCGCGAACAGCTCGTCGTTGGTGTCGATCACGCCTGCGCCCAGCGACCGGGCCGCGAGGTTGACCAACTCGGTGAAGGCGGCGGGCTTCTGTGCGTCGGTCATGCTTCTCCTCGGGTCAGCAGGCGGCCGTTCGGGACAGCGTTCGCGTTGGTCACGTCCACCGGCTCGCCACGGAGCCAGGTGGTGCGCACGACGCCGGTCAGCGAGCGGCCTGCGTAAGGGGTCACGGGGTTGCGGTGGTGCAGCCCGGCCGGGTCGACGGTGAAGTCGGCGTCCGGGTCGAAGGCCACCAGGTCGGCGTCCATGCCGGGCGCGATGGCGCCCTTCGTGGTGAGGCCGACGAGCGCGGCGGGGCCTGCGGACATCCAGCGGACGACGTCGGCGAGGCTGTGACCGCGGCGACGCGCCTCGGTCCAGATCGCCGGCAGGCCCAGCTGGAGCGAGGCGATGCCGCCCCAGGCGGCGGCGAAGTCGCCGTCGCCGCCGAGGCGCGGCAGGTGCTTGAGTTCGGGCGTGGAGGGCGAGTGGTCCGAGACGATCCCGGCGAACTCGCCTGCGGCGAGCGCCTCCCAGAGCAGGTCACGGTTGGACTCGCTGCGGATCGGCGGACAGCACTTGAAGGCGGTGTCGCCGGCCGGGATCTGCTCGGCGGCGAGAGTGAGGTAGTGCGGGCAGGTCTCCGCCGTGACCTGGACGCCGTCCGCGCGGGCGGCGCGCAGAAGCGGCAGGACGGCCGCGGAGGAGACGTGCAGGATGTGGACGCGGGCGCCGGTGCGCTTGGCTGCCTGCAGCAGCCCGGTCACGGCGACGGCCTCGGCGTCGTCGGGGCGGGAGGCGAGGAAGTCCGCGTAGGCCGGGCCCGGCGTGTGCGGGGCGGCGTCGAGGATCCGCGGGTCCTCGGCGTGGATGATCGCGAGCGCCCCGATCCGCGCCTGCTCGGCGAGCGCGAGCTCGAGCTGTTCGGCGTTCAGGTGCGGGAACTCATCGACCCCGGAGGGGGCGAGGAAGCTCTTGAACCCGAACACGCCGGCGGCGTGGACGCCGGCCAGGTCGGCGGTGTTGTCGGGGACGGCACCGCCCCACAGGCCGGTGTCGATGTAGAGCTGGCCTTCGGCGACCTTCCGCTTGGCCTCGAGGTTCGCGACCGTGGTCGTCGGCGGGATCGAGTTCAGCGGCATGTCGATGATCGTGGTCACCCCGCCGGCGGCGGCGGCGCGGGTCGCGGTGACGAAACCCTCCCACTCCGTGCGGCCGGGCTCGTTGACGTGCACGTGGCTGTCGACGAGACCCGGCAGGAGCGCGAGCTCACCGAGATCGACGATCTGGCCCTCGGTCGCCTCGCCGTAGCCCAGGACCTCCGTGATCCGCCCCTCGCTCACGACCACGTCGGCGGCGCGCTCACCGTCCGGAAGGACGGCGTTTCGGGAACGGAAAACCTTGGTCAACTTGGGCCTCCTGATTGGGTTAACGAGAGCCTAGGCGCGCCTTCAACAAAACGTCAACGGTTTGTTTCAACGAGTTGTTGAAGGCCTTCAGGGATGCACTCTCAGGTCAATCTACGATCCGGGGGCGCGGGGAACTGCGCGAGAAACCACCCTGTGCGGATGGCCCTGTTCGGTGAGGACCATCCGCATGCCGGTGGCTTGTCGCGCAGTTCCCCGCGCCCCTGGATAGTGCAACTTCCCCGTCTGCCCAACGGCAGTCTCAGCCCGCGCCGAAGAGCGAAGCGATGAGCCGCTCCCCAGCCAGCTCCGCCAGTTCCCCGGCGCGGGTGAGACTGTCTCCGCCGGGGCCGGCCAGCTCGGAGAGCGAGAGCGCGGCGACGAACCCTGCGGCACGCCACTGCGTCTCGGACAGCTCCAGCAGGCCGGCCACGGCTGCCACCGGGACTCCCGCCCCGGTCGCCGCCTCGGCGACCCCGGCGGGCGCCTTGCCGTGCAGGGTCTGCACGTCCAGGCAGCCTTCGCCGGTCACGACCAGGCGGGCTCCCCGCACCGCCTGGTCGAAGCCCAGCAGATCGAGCAGAAGCGCGATCCCGGGCCGTAGAGAGGCCCCCAAGAGGGCCAGCGCGCCGAAGCCGAGGCCGCCCGCCGCGCCCGCGCCGGGCGCGTCGCGGAGGTCGGTGCCGGTCAGCTTGGCGACATGGTCGGCCCAGTGGGCCAGTGCCGCGTCGAGCTCGGCGACGTCGTCCGGCGTCGCGCCCTTCTGCGGTCCGTAGACCGCGGGCGCGCCGCGCTCCCCCAGCAGGGGGTTGTCGACGTCGCTCGCGACGACGAACTCGACGCCGGACAGGGTGTCCGCGAGCGGACCTGGGTCCACCGCGTCGAGGCGGGCCAGCGCCGCTCCCCCGGGCGGCAACTCCTCGCCGTCGACGTCCAGCAGCCGCACGCCCAGCGCCTGGGCCAGGCCCGCGCCGCCGTCCGTGCAGGCGACGCCGCCGAGGCCGAGCACGATCCTCGTGCAGCCCAGGTCGAGCGCCCGGCGGATCAGCTGGCCGGTGCCGTAGCTGCCCGCCGTCAGCGGCGCCTTGACGCCGCCCGGCAGCAGTTGCAGGCCGCTGGCCTGGGCCGCCTCGATCACCGCGGTCTCCCCCCTGACCGCGAACACCGCCTCGACCTGCTCGCCGGTGGGCCCGTCCACGCGGGTCGGCACGGCGTCGAAGCCCGCCGCGACGGCCGCGAGCACCGTCCCCTCCCCGCCGTCGGCGACGGGAAGCGTCCGCACCTCGACACCTGGCAGCGCGCGGCGCACGCCGGCGGCGATCCGCTCGGCCGCCTCGGACGCGGTGAGGCTGCCCTTGAACTTGTCGGGCGCGATCACCACATGGCCCTGGTTCTGCAGCATCGACAGCCTCACCTTCGACTTCGTACTCATTGAAGAATGCCTCCCGACGGCGAGGGCACGACCGGATGTCCCCACATTTATGGGGGCGCCGCCGGGAGGAGACTATGCGCCCTGCGGGCGCGGTTGCGGGGGGCCAGGGAGGAGCAGCGGGCGCCTGCGGCCGACTCGCGGGCAGGCACCCGCCATGTTCACTCCGCCGGAACAGCTCCCCCGCGCGGAGCGCCTAGCCGCCGAGCACCGCAGTCGGCGCGTCGCCGGGAGCCGTGGCGAGCTCTTCGAACTCGTTGACCCCGTCGATCTGGACGCCCATGGAGACGTTGGTGATCCGCTCCAGGATGATCTCGACGATCACCGGGACCTTGAACTCGGCCGCGAGCTTCTTCGCCTGCTCCAGCGCGTTGCCGATCTCGCCGGGCTCGAAGACGCGGATCGCCTTGCAGCCCAGGCCCTCGGCGACCTTGACGTGGTCCACGCCGTAGCCGTTGAGCTCGGGGGCGTTGACGTTGTCGAAGGACAGCTGGACGCAGTAGTCCATGTCGAAGCCGCGCTGCGCCTGACGGATCAGGCCCAGGTACGCGTTGTTCACCACGACGTGGACGTAGGGGATGTTGAACTGCGCGCCGACGGCCAGCTCTTCGATCATGAACTGGAAGTCGTAGTCGCCCGAGAGCGCGACCACGGTCTCGTCCGGCACCGCGGTGGCGACACCGAGCGCAGCGGGGACGGTCCAGCCCAGCGGGCCCGCCTGGCCGGCGTTGATCCAGTGCCGGTCCTTGTAGACGTGCAGCAGCTGCGCGGCCTGGATCTGTGAGAGGCCGATGGTGGTGACGTAGCGGACGTCGCGCCCGAACGCCTTGTTCATCTCCTCGTACACGCGCTGCGGCTTGACCGGCACGTTGTCGAAGTGCGTCTTGCGCAGCATCGTCGCCTTGCGCTCCTGGCAGCTCGCGGCCCAGGCACTGTAGTCCTTGAGCAGCTGCGCGGCCTTGCGCTCGCGGGCGACCTCGACGAACAGCTCCAGCGCGGCCTTGGCGTCCGACACGATGCCGAAGTCGGGAGCGAAGACGCGACCGATCTGGGTCGGCTCGATGTCCACGTGGACGATCTTCTTGCCGGCCGTGTAGATCGAGGTGTCGTTGCCGGTGTGGCGGTTGGCCCACCGGTTGCCGATGCCGATGACGAAGTCGGACTCCAGCATCGTCGCGTTGCCGTAGCGGTGCGAGGTCTGCAGGCCGACCATGCCCGCGGTGAGCGGGTGGTCGTCCGGGATGGTGCCCCAGCCCATCAGGGTCGGGACCACCGGGACGCCGGTCAGCTCGGCGAACTCGACCAGCAGGTCGGCGGCGTCGGCGTTGATGATGCCGCCACCGGCGACGATCAGCGGACGCTCGCTCGCCTGGAGCAGGTCCAGCGCCTTCTCGACCTGACGACGGGTCGCGGCCGGCTTGTAGACCGGCAGGGGCTCGTAGGTGTCGATGTCGAACTCGATCTCGGCCATCTGGACGTCGATCGGCAGGTCGATCAGAACCGGGCCGGGACGACCGGAACGCATCAGGTGGAAGGCCTGCTGGAACACGCCGGGCACCTGGGCCGGCTCCAGCACGGTGACGGCCATCTTCGTCAGCGGCTTCGCGATGGACGCGATGTCGACCGCCTGGAAGTCCTCCTTGTGCAGCTTGGCCACGGGGGCCTGGCCGGTGATGCAGAGGATCGGGATCGAGTCGGCCTGGGCCGAGTAGAGACCGGTGATCATGTCGGTCCCGGCGGGGCCCGAGGTCCCGATGCAGACACCGATGTTGCCGGCCTTGGCCCGGGTGTAACCCTCGGCCATGTGGGACGCGCCCTCGACGTGGCGGGCCAGCGTGTGGTGCAGGCCGCCACGGCTGCGCATGGCCGCGTAGAACGGGTTGATCGCCGCACCGGGGAGTCCGAACATGTTCGTGACACCCTCGAGCTTGAGGATCTCGACGGCGGCTTCGGCGGCGGTCATGCGTGCCATGTCAGTTGACCTTTCCGGACAGGCGCTCCAGGTTGCGCAGCAGGGCGGAGTGGTCCAGCCCGCCGTCGCCGGCGTTGCGCATGGCGGTGATGAAGTCGGCGACGAGCGCCGCGGTGGGCAGCGGGACCTCGACGGCGCGGGCCGCGGAGAGCAGGTTGCCCATGTCCTTGTGGTGCAGGTCGAGGCGGAAGCCCGGCGCGAAGTCGCGCTTGAGGAAGTTGTTCTTCTTCCGGGTCAGCACCGTCGAGCCGGCCAGGCCGCCGTTGAGCACGTCGAGCGCGACCTCCAGGTCCACGCCGGACTTCTCGAGGAAGACGACGGCCTCGGCGCACGCCTGGATGTTCACGGCGACGATGAGCTGGTTGGCGACCTTGACGGTCTGGCCGGAGCCGGACGGGCCGACCAGCGCGACGGTGGTGCCGAGCGCCTTGAGGATCGGCTCGGCCTCGTCGAAGTCGGCGCGCTTGCCACCGACCATGATCGAGAGCACGCCCTCGATCGCGCCGGCCTCGCCACCGGAGACGGGGGCGTCCAGCGAACGCAGACCCTTCTCCTCGGCGGCGGCGGCGACACGCTGCGAGATCTGCGGGGTCACGCTGCTCATGTCGACGAGCAGGGCGCCGGCGGCGGCGTTCTCCAGAACACCGTCCTCACCGAAGTACACGGCCTCGACCTGCGGGTCGGCGGGGACCATCGTGATGACGATCTCGGCGTCCTTGACGGCCTCCGCGATCGAGCCGGCACCCTTGCCGCCGTCGGCGATGAGCCGGTCGATCGGCGCCTGCACCAGGTTGTAACCGGTGACGGTGTGGCCGGCCTTGACGAGGTTGGCGGCCATCGGGCTGCCCATGATGCCGAGGCCGATGAAGGCAATCCGGCGCGAAGTGGTGCTCATGGAGTTCTCCTCCGAGGGAACGTTTTGGGCAAAGGTGGGGTTGCACCCTCAGGGGCGCGAGGAACTGCGCGAGCAACCAGGCAGCACGGCTGGCGCCCAGCGAGCAGTCACCCCCGCCCCGGGTGGTGAATTAAAGGGCGCTGCTACGGAGCTCGCGCGGCAGCCACTCGAAGCTGTCGACGCTGGCAACCCCGGCCACGGCCTTGTACTCCAGACCGATGTAGCCTTCGTAGCCAACGGCATCCAGCTGCGCCAGAAGCGCAGGGAAGTCCAGCTCGCCGCTGCCGGGGAAGTTCCTGGCCGGCGCGTCCGCGATCTGCACGTGACCGATCCGGTCCGCGTACTCGGCGATCACCGCGGGCAGGTCCTCGCCATTGCGGGCCAGGTGGTAGAGGTCGCAGAGGAACTTCGTGTTCCCGAGGCCAGTGGCCGCGTTCACCGCGTCCACCACCGCCACCGCGTCCTTCGAGCTGAGCAGCCCGTACTGCGGCGCCTCCGGCGCGTTCAGTGCCTCGACCAGAAGCACCGCGCCGATCCCGTTGGCGGCCTGCGCGGCCAGCGCCAAGTTCTCAAGAGCGAGTTCGTCCTGCTCGGCCACCGGTACGTCGTCCACCCGATTGCCGTACAGCGCGTTCAGCGCCCTGCAGCCGAGGGAGTCGGCCAGGCCGACCGCCACCGCGATGTTGTCGCGGAACCGCTGCGAGTCAGCGGGACGCGAGAGAAGGCCCTTGTCGCCGCCTGCCATGTTGCCGGCGTCGAAGTTGAGGCCGGTCAGCTGGACGCCCGCGTCCACGAACGCCTGGCGCAGCGCGTCGAGCTCGGCCTGCGGCGGGGTGGGACCGTCCAGGGTCCACCACAGCTCGGCGGCGTCGAAGCCCGCCGCCTTCGCGGCAGCGGGGCGCTCCACCAGCGGCAGCTCGGTGAAGAGGATCGAGAGGTTGACGGTCCAGCGCTGGTTCAGCCAGCTCTGCTCAGCGGCGGTCATGCCATCACCAGTTCCACGAGTTCCGCTGATTCCACTATGCGGAAGATGTTTTCTGCTTGATGAAACTATGCCACGACGCTTCAACAGTTTGTCAAGGGGAGGGTTCCCAAGTCGCGTTTCACGGTTACGCTTCGGGCGTGCGATTGAAGGTGGAGTTCACGACCGAGCCGTTCGAACTGGACGGCTTCCCTGAACATGCGAAGACAGCCAGGCGTGTGGTCGACGAGGCTGGGCTCAGCGTCGACGTCGGGCCGTTCGGCACCAGCGCCGAGGGCACGGCCGAGCAGACGCTCGCAGCGATCGACCGCCTGGTGCGGGAGACCTTGGCCCACGGGGCCACCCGGATCTCCCTCCAGGTGAGCGTGGTGGGTGAGGACGGCGAGCCGATCGCCGATCGGGAGGGGGCGGGATGAGCGAGGAACAGCACCCGTTGGCGATAGCCATCAAGCCGCTGCTCGACGCCGTCGGCGCGAGCGCGGTCGGCCTGGGGCAGACCCGGCCGGACGACGTCGTGCTCGAATGGGAGGGCGCGCCGGCCGTGGCCGTGCGGCTGCCCGGCCTGGAGAGCGCGCTCGACCGGCTGCTGGCCGACGTGAAGCGTCAGTTCGGCGGCGGCGAGCTCACCGAGCTGGACCGGGCCGGCAAGCAGCGCGTCGTCGCCCTACTGGAGGAACGCGGCGCGTTCACCGTCCGGCACGGGGTCGAGACAGTGGCGGCGGCGCTCGGCGTCAGCCGGTTCACCGTGTACAACTACCTCAACCGCCAGCAGGCGGCCGGAAAGCAGGACCAACCGTCCTGACCGGGCCTTCGGGTACAGCCCCGAGCAACGCAGTGCCGATCAACGCAGTGCCGATCAACGACGCGAACAGGTTTTCTTCAACAAACTGTTGACGATCAGGGGTGGCGGCTCCTACGTTTCTCGTGGCAACCACTTTTGGAGGTCACGAGTGACCCAACCCGCCACCCCGGCAACCACCTCGCTCGACCGCGTCAACGCGGCCAAGGACGGGGAGCTGGACGCGCTCCTCCTGGAGATCTGCTCCAGCTCCACCTGGGCGAAGCTGGTCAGGCTCGCCCGCCCCTTCCGCGACGAGGCCGCCTTCCACAGCGCCAACACCAACGCGATGGCCGCCCTGGGCGCCTCCGATCTCCTCGACGCCATGGCCGGCCACGCCCGGATCGGCACGCCCAAGCCGGGCGACGCCACGTCCGAGCGCGAGCAGGCCGGTGTCGCGGGCGCCCAGCAGGAGCTGCTGGACGCGCTCGCCGCCGCGAACGCCTCCTACGAGGAGAAGTTCGGCCACGTCTTCCTGATCTGCGCCACCGGCCGCACCGCGGAGACCATGTTCGCCGCGATCGGCGAGCGCTACCCCAACGACGCCGCCACCGAGCGGGAGATCGTGCGGGGCGAGCTCGGCAAGATCAACGACATCCGCATCGACCGTCTGCTGAACGAGGGCTGACGGTCCCGCACGTCGCCGGTCCACAGGGGCCGGCACCGCTCCACACCGCGAGGACGACATGACCTCCATCTCCACCCACGTGCTGGACACCAGCCTCGGGAAGCCCGCCCAGGGCCTCCCGGTCGAGCTGGCCCAGCAGGTCGCCGGCGAGTGGAAGGCCCTCGGGGCCTCCACCACCGACGCCGACGGCCGCTGCAAGGACCTGCCGGTCCCGGACCTCGCCTCCGGCACCGTGCTGCGGCTCCGCTTCACCACCGGCGGAGCGTTCTTCCCCGAGGTCTCCATCGTCTTCGACGTCGACCCGGCCCAAGCCCACTACCACGTACCCCTGCTGCTCAACCCGTTCGGGTACTCCGTCTACCGAGGGAGCTAAGACCATGGCCCACGTGCTCGGCCAGAACCAGTACGGCAAGGCGGAGAACCGCGTCGTACGGATCACCCGCAACGGCAACCGCCACGAGATCCGGGACCTGAACGTCTCCGTCGCCCTCTCCGGCGACCTGGACGACGTCCACCTCACCGGCTCGAACGCGAACTGCCTGCCCACGGACACGACGAAGAACACCGTGTTCGCGTACGCCAAGAAGTTCGGCATCCAGTCGCCCGAGAACTTCGGCATACTCCTCGCCCGCCACTTCGTGGACGACAACGCGCCGATCCACCGCGCCCGGATCCGCGTCGAGGAGTACGTCTGGGACCGCATCGCGATCCCCGACAACAACGCCCGCTTCATCGGCAGCGAGCAGATCGGCCACTCCTTTGTGCGCCGCGGCACCGAGGTGCGCACGTCCGAGATCGTCTACGACGGCACCGGCTTCCAGATCATCTCGGGCCTGAAGGACCTGACCGTGATGAACTCCACCAACTCGGAGTTCTGGGGCTACATCAAGGACGAGTACACCACCCTCAAGGAGGCGTACGACCGGATCCTCGCCACCCAGGTCACCGCGCGCTGGAAGTTCGGCTTCACCGGCGTCGACAACGAGCCCGAGCCCAACTGGGACCGCTCTTACCAGCAGGTCCGCAAGAACCTGCTCGAGGCCTTCGCCGAGACCTACTCGTACTCCCTGCAGCAGACCCTCTACGCGATGGGCACCCGCGTGCTCAACAACCGCGCCGAGGTGGACGAGGTCCGCCTGGAGATGCCGAACAAGCACCACTTCCTGGTGGATCTGGAGCCGTTCGGTATGGAGAACAACAACGAGGTCTACTACGCTGCGGACAGGATGTACGGCCTGATCGAGGGAACCGTGCACCGCGAGGGTGTCACCCCCGTCATTCCGGTGGCCTGACGCATAACCTCGAGGCAGTACCCCAGGGATTCTCCCGCCGTCCCGCCCTGGGCAGCAGCACCCGACGGCGGTACCCCTGACAAGGGCGAGAGCGCAGCGGCAGCAACATCAGCAAGACGGCCACCGCTGCGCCTCCCGAACCGCCTTCGAGGAGAACGAGATGACCGACCCCAGCGACCGCGTGGTCGAAAGAATCGTCATCGAGAACGCCGCGATCGCCACCGTGGACGCGCTGGACACCGAGTACAAGCGCGGCCACGTCGTGATCGCCGGCAACGTCATCGAGTCCGTCGGCGAGGGCCCCGCCCCCGCGTGGCTCGACAACGTCGTACGCCGGATCAACGCCGAGGGCCACCTGATCACCCCCGGCCTGGTCAACACGCACCACCACTTCTACCAGTGGATCACCCGTGGCCTGGCCCAGAACAGCATCCTGTTCGACTGGCTGGTCGCGCTCTACCCGACCTGGGCGCGGATCGACGACCAGCTCGTCCACGCCGCCTCCCAGGGCAGCGCCGCCGCGCTGCTCAAGTCCGGGTGTACGACGGCGTCGGACCATCACTACGTCTTCCCGAAGGGCGGCGGCGACATCCTGGGCGCCTCCATCGAGGCCGTCTCCGAGCTCGGACTGCGCTTCACCGCGCTGCGCGGCTCGATGTCCCGGGGCCAGAGCGACGGCGGCCTGCCGCCGGACCACGCGGTGGAGAAGACCGAGGACATCCTGATCGCCTCCGAGGCGGCCGTGGACACGTGGCACGACGCCTCCTTCGGCTCCATGCTGCACGTCGCGATCGCGCCCTGTTCGCCGTTCTCGGTGACCACGGACCTGATGCGTGAGGCCGCCGAGCTGGCCCGCCGCAAAGGCGTCCGGCTGCACACCCACGGCTCGGAGACGGCCGAGGAGGAGCAGTTCTGCAAGGAGCTGTTCGGCATGGGCCCGACCGACTACTTCGAGTCGGTCGGCTGGCTCGGCGAGGACGTGTGGATGGCGCACTGCGTCCACATGAACGACTCCGACATCAGGAAGTTCGCGGAGACCGGAACCGGCGTCGCCCACTGCCCCTCCTCCAACGCCCGCCTCGCGGCCGGCATCGCCCGTGTGCCCGACATGCTCGCCGCCGGCGTCCCGGTCGGCCTCGGCGTGGACGGCACCGCCTCCAACGAGTCCGGCGAGCTCGGCACCGAGCTGCGCAACGCACTGCTCATCAACCGCCTGCACGGCCGCCCGGACGCCCTGACCGGCCGCCAGGCGCTGCGCCTCGGCACCATGGGCGGCGCGCGGGTGCTGGGCCGTCAGGCCGAGATCGGCTCGGTGGAGGTCGGCAAGCTGGCCGACCTGGCGCTGTGGAAGATCGACGGCATCATGCACTCGTCGATCGCCGACCCGGTCGCGGCCCTCACCATGGGCGCGCTGCCGCCGCTGTCGCTGCTGCTGGTCAACGGCCGCGCGGTGGTCGAGAACGGCACCCTCACCACGGTGAACGAGGACCGCATCGCCAAGGCCTGCGCCGACGCGGCCAAGGAGCTCGCCTCACGAGGCTGAGCCGACCACATAGACCAACCAAGTTGGTAAAGACTCCGGGCACGCGCTGGGACGGTGTGCTGCCCGGACTTCCCGGCGCGCCCGCGTGCCGGGAAGCCGAGCCCCGGACCCACGGCGAGGGTCCGGGGCTTCGGCATGCCCGCGTCCATGTCCGCGTTCATGCCATTCCTGTGTCGTTTCTGACGCCCGGCGCCGCGGGGCCGCCTGGACGCGCCTAACCTGCCGGTGCCAGAAGCCTGGCTGCTCGTGTCGATTCGGATTCGCCAACCGGAGGTTCCGTGAGGTCACGCCGCTTCGCCCTGCTCGCCGTCCCCGCCCTGCTCGCCTTCGCCCTGACCGCGCCACCGAGCGCCTCGGCCGCCGCGAACCCGCCTGATCCCGGCATCGGCATCGTCCCGCAGGGCCTGCAGAGCGACAGCGCGTTCTCGTCGTCGGGGAGCGCGCACCACGTCACCGACATCCTGGCCACCTCCGCCGCCGGCGCGGTCAGCTGCTACCGGCCGGAGGTCCCCTACGCCGCGAACTACGGGCCGAACGACGGCTACAGCGGCGAGTCCGCCTGCCCGGGCGCGACGACCGGCGAGGACACCGGCGCGGCCGGACCGTACGCCACCCAGCTGGGCAGCAACCCCGGATTCCCGG
This sequence comes from Streptacidiphilus sp. MAP12-20, assembly GCF_041262525.1. Taxonomy (NCBI): domain Bacteria; kingdom Bacillati; phylum Actinomycetota; class Actinomycetes; order Kitasatosporales; family Streptomycetaceae; genus Streptacidiphilus; species Streptacidiphilus sp. MAP12-20. The sequence continues at coordinate 176,883 of NZ_JBGCCK010000012.1, read as the reverse complement.
CCGTCTCGTCGATGCTGGTCAAGGACCACTCCGAGTCGGACATCCGGGTCGACCCGACCAACCCGAAGCATCTGATCGGTTCGTCGAAGTGGGTGGCCAGTCCCGAGGGCTACAACCACCTGCTCGGCTTCTACGAGTCCTTCGACGGCGGGAAGAGCTGGCCGGTCAGCGGCCACATCCCCGGCTACGAGGGCTGGACGGACAACACCGACCCGGTCGGCGCCTTCGACGGATACGGCAACTACTACGAGCTGATCCTGCCGTACCAGTTCACCTACAAGGCCGACGGCAGCCACGACTACTCCATCGGCACCTCGCAGGAGGCCAACCCGGCCGTGCCGGCCGAGGTGATCAGCGTGGCGGTACGCCCGCACGGCTCGACCACGGCCGCCCAGTGGATCAGCACGCGCAGCGGCCACCCCGACTACGTCGCCACCTACGACAGCATCGGCAACGGCCCGGACAAGCAGTGGATCACCATCGACGACAACCCGGCGAGCCCGCACTACAACCGCATCTACGCGATGTGGGTGGACTTCCACAACATCACCCCGGTGCCCTACGTCTCCTACGCCGACGCCCGCCCGGACGGCACCCACACCGGCTGGTCGGCGCCTGAGGCCCTGCCGGAGCCGCCGAGCACCCCGACCGGCGCCACCTACCTGCTGCCGCACGTGACACCGGACGGCTCGGTGTACACCACGGTCACCAACTTCGACCCGGCCCACCGGTACGCCAACGCCACCGTCTTCGTCGACGGCTCGACAAACGGCGGCGCGAGCTGGTCGACCACCGGCATCGCCGTGAACGGCATCACCCCGCCGCCCGGCACCTACGCCAACACGACCTTCCGCGACGGCATCGAGAACACCTTCACCACCGGACCGGTCGCGGTGAACGGCCACTACCCGCTCTACGTCGCCTACGAGGACTACAGCACGGGCTTCGGCAACGTGCTGCTCACCGCCTCCTACGACGGCGGCGCGAGCTGGTCCTCCCCGATCCAGGTCAACGACAACGCCACGCCCGTCGACGAGTTCCAGCCCAACCTCACCGCGGCGCCGAGTGGCACGGTCAGCGTCGCCTTCTACGACCGCCGTCTGAGCTGCGCTACCGCCGGCACCGCCGAGGCCGCCGCTGCCGGGCTGGCACTGGACCGGTCGAACCCCGCCTACGGCGGCGTCCTGCCCCCGTACGGCGCGGCCAACTACTGCGTGGACACCGCGATCCAGTTCTACAACCCGTCCCTCACCCCGATCGGCGGCAACATCCGGCTGTCCGCCCACGCCTTCGACCCCCAGCTCAACTCGCCGAGCGAGTCGGCGACCGGCAACCCGACGTTCCTCGGCGACTACTTCGGCAACACGGCCGCCGGGCAGGTCGACTACACGACCTCTGTCACCACCTACGACGACGGCAGCAACCCCGCCAACCGCCAGCAGCAGCTGGTGACGACCGTGGCCGTGCCGTAGCCAGCGGGCATACCGACGGGTATGTTGTGCACAAGATACCCGTCGGTAGGTTGTAGTCGTAGGCAGGGAGCAGCGCGGATGAGGGCGATCCAGATCACGGAGTTCGGCGGACCTGAGGTCCTGCAGCTGGCAGAGGTGCCCGAGCCGGTGGCGCAACCGGGCCAGCTGCTGATCGAGGTGGACGGCGCGGGCGTGAACTACGCCGACACCCACGCGGTCGAGGACTCCTACCTCTCGAGCAGCTCCCTGCCGATGATCCCGGGCGGTGAGGTCGTCGGCCGGGCCTCGGACGGGCGACGGGTCGTCGCACTGACGGCGACCGGCGGCTACGCCGAGCGCGCCTGCGCCTGGGCGCCGATGGCGACCGAGGTACCGGACGAGGTCTCCGACGCGGCGGCCCTGGCGCTGGTCATCCAGGGCCTCACGGCCTGGAACCTGCTGCGGACCTCGGCGCGCCTTGCGCCGGGCGAGTCGGTCGTCGTCCACGCGGCAGCGGGCGGGACGGGGTCATTGGCCGTGCAGTTGGCGCGCCGCTTCGGCGCGGGCCGGGTGATCGCGACGGCGTCGACGAAGGAGAAGCGCGAGCTGGCGCTCTCCCTCGGCGCGGACGAGGCCGTGGACGCGGACCCGGAGGGCCTCAAGGACCGCCTGGTCGAGGCGAACGGCGGCAAGAAGGTCGACATCGTCCTGGAGATGACCGGCGGCCCGGTCTTCGACGCCTCCCTCGCGGCGCTCGCCCCCTTCGGTCGCCTGGTCACTTACGGCCTCGCCTCCCGCGCGGAGCCGAAGCCGCTGACCGCCGGCGCGCTGATGGGCCACTCGCGCGCGGTCGTCGGCTTCTGGCTGATGCACGCCCTGGGCCGCCCCGAGCTGCACGCCCAGCCCATGGCCGAGCTGCTGAACCTGGTCGCGAGCGGGGACCTCGTGCCCCAGCTCGGCGGCACATATCCCTTGGCAGACGCGCGAGTTGTGCACGAGGCACTGCGCTCGCGGGCCACGACTGGGAAGCTGGTGCTCGACCCCCGGAGGTGAACCGTGTCCAAACGCACCCGTAAGCGTGCGTGGCGTAGGCGCAAGGCGAACCACGGCAAGCGACCCAACTGCAGGTAGGCGCGCGCCGCCCTCGGGCGGCGCGCGATCGCTTGCGCTTGTTACTCGGGCGACGTACTTTTTACTCATGCCAGTAAAAGGCGAAAGGCGCTCCGTCACCGCCAATGCGCGGCGGGCGCAGATTCTGAGCGCGACGATCGAGACGATCGCCGAGCTCGGCTACGGACAGGCGTCGTTCGCGCGGATCGCCGAGCGGGCGGGGCTGAGCAGTACGCGGCTGATCTCGTACCACTTCGCGGGCAAGGACGAGCTGATCCAGGCCTTGATCGCCGATGTGTACGCGGAGATGGCCGCGTTCATGGGCGAGCGGATGGCCGGCTGCACGGATGCGCGCAGCGCGCTGTCCACCTACATCCGCTCGGTCGTGGCCTTCATCGCCGCCCACCCGATGCAGATGCAGGCGCTGATGTCCGTCTTCCTCGACTACCGCAGCGAGGACGGCGGGCGCAGCTACGACGCAGGGTCGGAGCGTGACGTGCTGGGCCACGTGCAGGAGGTCCTGCGGGCCGGGCAGCGGAGTGGTGAGTTCCGTCGGTTCGACACCTTCGTGATGGCGGCGACGATCCAACGCTCGATCGACGGGCTGCCGTTCCTGCTGCGCACCGCGCCGGAGCTCGATCTCGAGGCCTACGCCGAGGAGTTGGCCGAGCTCTTCGACCGGGCGACCCGGAGCGAAGGATGAGCGCCCCCGAGACGACGCCACGCCGGACCCGCGTGCTGCGGTTGCTGCGCGTACTGGCCGAGTTCGTCGTGCCGACGGCCCTCTTCTACGGGCTGCGCGCCTTCGGCCTGAGCATCTACCTCACGCTGATCATCGCGTCCGTGCTGCCCGCGACGGTGGGCGTGCTGCGACTCGTGCGCTCGCGCAAGGTCGACGGGCTGGCGTTGTACCTGCTCGTCATCATGGTGCTGAGTACGGGCGTCTCGCTGATCGGCGGCAGTCCGCGGTTTCTGCTCAGTCGAGAGGCCTGGCTGACCGGGGTGACCGGGGCATGGTTCATCGGCTCGGTGTGGACGGCCCGCCCGCTGGCCTTCCACTACACCCGCCCGATGCTGGAGCACCGGACCGGATGGACCAGCATCCCCGGCGACTGGGACGCGCTGTGGGAGCGGCTGCCCAGGTTCCGTCGCATCTGGCGTGTCGGCAGCGTGCTGTGGGGCGTCGCGCTGCTGGCCGACTCGGCGGTGCGCGTGCTCATGGCCTACACGCTGCCCGTCGACGCCGTCCCGGCTCTCGGCAGTGCGCTGTATCTGGCGACCTCACTGGTGCTGATCGTGATCACCAACATCTACTACGCCGTCTCCGGCCTGTACGACGGCCGCTCCCGCCTGTACGCGCCGTTGGCAGCGGCAAGCGACTAAGCGGCGCCTCGCGAAGGACCTCCCCAGGTTTCGCGAGACGCCGCTGCTTCGGACCGGGTTACAACAGCACTACAGCAGCGCGTAACCCGGAAGCGTGAGGAAGTCGGCGAAGTCGTCCGCCAGCGCGACCTGCTCGAAGAGGCGCGCCGCGTCACTCCAGCGGCCGGCGTCGAACGCCGCCTCGCCCAGCTCGGCCCGGAGCTCCGCCAGCTCGGTGGAGACCAGCTCGCGGACCAGCTCGGCGGTGACCTTCTCGCCCGAGTCGGCCAGCACCACGCCGTTGTTGATCCACTGCCAGACCTGCGAGCGCGAGATCTCGGCCGTGGCGGCGTCCTCCATCATGTTGAAGATGGCGACGGCGCCGAGCCCGCGCAGCCACGCCTCGATGTAGCGGACGCCCACCTGGACCGCGTTGTGCAGGCCCACGCGGGTGCAGCTGCCACCGGCCGCCGCGATGTCGAGCAGCTGCGCCGCGGTGACCTCGCCGACCGGGACGACCTGCTTCTGGTTCGGCGCGTCCCCCAGAACCGCGTCGAACGCCGCCCGGCAGACCGGGACCAGGTCGGGGTGGGCGACCCAGGAGCCGTCGAAGCCGTTGGCGGCCTCGCGGTCCTTGTCGGTCTGCACCTTCTCCAGCGCGGCGGCGTTGACCGCGGCGTCGCGGCGGGAGGGGATGAAGGCGGCCATGCCGCCGATCGCGTGGGCACCGCGCCGGTGGCACGTCTGCACCAGAAGCTGGGTGTACGCGCGCATGAACGGCGAGGTCATGCCCACGCTGTTGCGGTCCGGCAGGATGAAGTGGTCGCCGGCGTCGCGGAAGTTCTTGACGATGGAGAAGAGGTAGTCCCAGCGGCCCGCGTTGAGGCCGGCGGCGTGCTCGCGCAGCTCGTAGAGGATCTCCTCCATCTCGAACGCGGCGGGGATCGTCTCGATCAGCACGGTCGCCCGGATGGTGCCGCGCGGGATGCCGAGGGCCTCCTGCGCGTGGACGAAGACCTCGTTCCAGAGGCGCGCCTCGAGGTGGCTCTCGGTCTTCGGCAGGTAGAAGTACGGGCCGGAGTTGGGGTCCTGCTCGCCGCGGGCCAGCAGGCGGGCGGCGTTGCGGAAGAAGTACAGGCCGAAGTCGAACAACGCGCCGGCGACCGGCTCGCGGTCGACGAGGAGGTGCGCCTCCTCCAGGTGCCAGCCGCGCGGGCGGACCACGATGGTGGCCAGTTCGGCGTCGGGCTTGAGGGCGTACGCCTTGCCCTCGGGGCTGGTGAAGTCGATCCTGCGCTCGAGCGCGTCGGTGAGGTTCAGCTGGCCGTCGACCGCGTTGTGCCAGGTGGGCGAGGTCGCGTCCTCGAAGTCCGCGAGCCAGATCTTGGCACCGGAGTTGAGCGCGTTGATCGCCATCTTGCGATCGGTCGGGCCGGTGATCTCGACGCGGCGGTCGTTCAGCGCGCGGGGCGCGGGGGCGACCTGCCAGTCGGCGGCGCGGACCTCGGCGGTCTCGGGGAGGAAGTCCAGCGTCCCGGTCTGTGCGATCCGGGCGCGACGCTCCTTGCGCAGCGCGAGCAGCTCGCGGCGGCGCGGGTTGAAACGGCGATGCAGGTCGGCCACGAAGGCCAGGGCGGCGGGGGTGAGCACCTCGTCGCCGCGTTCCACCTCCGGACCGACGACCTCGACCCCGGTAAGGGGAGGTTCGCTCACGGTTTCCTGTACTGCACCCATGTACCCGGGCTCCTCGTCAGACTCAGAAGATGTGGATGATCGAAAGCGCCCTGTGTGGTGCGCTTCGCTTCTGTAAGGTGGAGGCTAGTTTCCGCGATACAGAAATTCAACACTTTGTTGAGTTTGCTTGCCGCCCCCTGCCAGGAAGGCTGTTGTGGTGACCTCATCCATCCCGCTGGACACTGCGTCCGCGGGCACCGACCGCACCGGCGGTGTCCAGTCGGTCGAGCGCGCCTTCCAGTTGCTCGAGGTCCTCGCCGAGGCGGGCGGGGTCAGCACGCTGAGCGATCTGGCCACCGCGTCCGGCCTGCCCATGCCGACCATCCACCGCCTGGTCCGCACGCTGGTCCAGCAGGGTTATGTCCGTCAGGACACGGCTCGACGCTACACCTTGGGCCCCCGCCTGATCCGTCTCGGCGAGACGGCGGGTCGCCTGCTGGGCAGCTGGGCGCGGCCGTTCCTGGGCGAGCTGATGGAGACGACGGGCGAGACGGCGAACCTCGCCGTCCTGGAGGCCGGCGAGGTCGTCTACGTCGGGCAGGTGCCGTCACGCCACTCGATGCGGATGTTCACCGAGGTCGGACGCCGGGTGCAACCGCACTGCACGGCCGTGGGCAAGGTGCTGCTCGCCCAGCTGCCGCGGGCGGAGGCGCTCTCGGTGCTCGGCAACGGCCCGCTGCCGGCGCACACGGTCCACACGGTGACCTCGTCGGACGCGCTGCTCACGCAGTTCGAGGAGGCACGGGCGAGCGGTTACGCGGTGGACGACCAGGAGCAGGAGATCGGCGTCCGCTGCATCGCCGTCGTCGTCCCCGGCGCGCCGACGCCGACGGCGCTCTCCATCTCCGGGCCCGAGGCGCGGGTGCGAGCGCTGGAGTCGCGCGTGGGCGCGCGGGCGCTGATCCCGGAGATGCAGGAGATCGCTACGCGACTTGGTACGGCGCTGGCTTCCAGCGGCTGAGGGAAGTTGCACTCCGCTAGGGGCGCGAGGAACCGCGCGAGTAACCACCCTGTGCGGATGGCCCTGCGCGTTCGGTGTTCCACCTAGCCGGGTGGCTTGTCGCGCAGTTCCCCGCGCCCCTGATGGTGCAACTGGCTGAGCGCAGCGAACTGTTCGGGGGTGTCGACGTCGTTCGGGGTTGCCACGTCGCCGCACTCCACCAGGCGCAACTCCCCCGCGTGGGTGCGCAAGAGGGCTCGCGCGCCCGCGTCGCCGACCGCGCCCGCCCGTGCCTCGGCGAGGTACCGCGCGCCGATCCACACCGGGTGCCCCCGCTCCCCCGCGTAGCTCGCCGCAGCCAGGTCCGCGCCGGACTTGAGGACTCTGGCGACCGCCTCCGGCGTCACGCCGGGTGTGTCGACGAGCCCGACAAGCACCCCGTCCGCGTCCACGTCGGTCAGGCCCAGCCGGAGCGACGAGCCCATCCCCGACGCCCAGTCCTCGTTGACCAGGACCTCCGCGTCCCCCAGCTCCGCCGTGCGCAGAACCTCCGCCGCCGCAGCGCCCAGCACGACCCGCACCCGCGCGCAGCCGCCCGCCCGCAGGACGCCCAGCGCGTGCTCGATCATCGGCCGACCGCGATACGGCAGCAGCGCCTTCGGACGGTTGCCCAGGCGACGGCCGCCACCCGCCGCCAGAAGGAGTCCCAGGGGTTCCATGGCCCTAGCATGACGAAGAACCCGAGACCACCGCCCTGTAGGAACACACAAGGCGCCCACCGGACCGCCCTGCGTTCACCGGGCCTTCACCCGCTGGACCCGCGCCCCCTGGGCCAGTTCTACTGGCCCGATGCCGCGCACTGCCCACCCCGCCCCGCTGCTGGACCGCTTCGGCCGCGTCCACACCGATCTGCGGGTCTCCCTGACCGACCGCTGCAACCTGCGCTGCACCTACTGCATGCCGGCCGAGGGACTGGACTGGCTGCCCAAGCCCGACCTGCTCACCGACGAGGAACTGCTGCGCCTCGCCCGGATCGCGACCACCCGCCTCGGTATCCGTTCGCTTCGGCTGACCGGCGGCGAGCCGCTGCTGCGGCGCGGGCTGCCGGAGCTGATCGCCGGCTTCGGTGGGCTGCCGGACGCGCCCGAGCTGTCGCTGACCACCAACGGCATCGGCCTGGCCCGTCAGGCCGACGCCCTGCGCGCGGCGGGCCTGCACCGGGTCAACGTCAGCCTGGACACGCTGCGGCCGGAACGCTTCCGCGAGCTGACCCGCAGGGACCGGCTCGCGGACGTGCTGGACGGTCTCGCCGCCGCCAAGCGCGCCGGGCTCGCGCCGGTCAAGGTCAACGCCGTGCCGGTGCGCGGCGTCAACGACGACGAGCTGGTCGACCTCGCCGCCTGGGCGGTCGAGCACGGATACCTGCTGCGTTTCATCGAGTCGATGCCGCTCGATGCCCAGGGCGCCTGGGACCGCGAGCGGATGGTGACCGCCGACGAGATCCTCGCCGCGCTCGGCCGCGTCTTCACCCTGGAGCCGGTGCCGCGCGCCGACGCCGGGCGGGACGCCAACGCGCCGGCGGAGCAGTGGCGGATCGGGGGCACGGACGCCGTCGTCGGCGTCATCGCCAGCGTGACGCGGCCCTTCTGCGGCGGCTGCGACCGGGTCCGGCTCACCGCCGACGGGCAGCTGCGCAACTGCCTCTTCGCCACCCAGGAGTCAGACCTGCGCGCGCTGCTGCGCGGCGGCGCGGACGACGACGAGATCGAGGCCGCTTGGCGCTCCTGCATCGCCGGCAAGGGCCCCGGCCATGCGATCAACAGCGCGGACTTCCGCCGCCCTGAGCGGCCGATGTCCGCCATCGGCGGCTGATCGCCCCCTGACACGCGGCCGGGCGGCGTGGTCCAAAACTGGCGTTGATTCGCATTCCGCTTGTCGGAAGGATCAGGGACCATGGAACCCGGAGCGCGCCGCGTGCGTAGTCTCAGGAGACGGCACCCCGCGAGCCGGTTGCCGACGTTCGCGAACACCGGCGCCCCACCACACCGGAGCCCCCGAAAGAAGTGGACGGTCCCTCATGCCAGGTTCACCCAAGCCCGTCCGCTGCCCCTCCTGCCGCCGGGAGCACGCGTATGAGCCGCCGGTGTTCCCGTGCCCGTGCGGAGCGGCGCTGAAGATCCCGCTGCTGCAGGGCGGGGTCCCGGTGCAGGTGCGGTTCCGGTCCTGGGAGGACTCCTGGCTCAGCATGCGCTGCCCCTCCTGTGGGCGCTCCGAGCAGTGGCCGCAGCCCGAGTTCACCTGTGGCTGCGGCGCGACGGTGCGGCTGCCGGTGGACACGGCGCGACGGCCGCAGCCGGTCGGCGGGCAGCTGCCGCCGGTGGCACCGGTCCAGCCGGTGCGGCCCGCGCAGCCCGGCGTCTCGCCGGTGCAGTCCGGGCAGCCGGGTCAGCCTCCGCGCGCGCTCGCGCGCAAGCCCTTCCTGCCGCACCCCGTGCGGACATCGGAGGACGCGGTGCTGGCCGCCGCGCGCTATCTGGAGTGGCTCGGGTACGGCGAGTTGGAGGTCTCCGACTCGCAGGACCGCGAGGGCGTCTGCCTGCTGGGGCCGACGATCGTCGCGCAGGTCGACACCTGGACCGAGCTGGCCGACCTGCGGGCGGTGGAGTGCCTGTGGCTGAACACCCTCCACGGTGACGAACTGCTTCCGGCGATGTTCACTCTCGCGGGTTATTCGCTCGAAGCCCGCAACCGGGCCGATCAGTTGCTGGTGGCGCTCTTCGAGCTCGATCTGACGGGCATGCCGCAGGCGGTGAACACCGCCGCCAGGGAGCTGGTGCGCAACTCCTCGCGTCCATGATCTGGCGCGCCCCGCCGCCCGCGTGTTGAATGACCGTCACCGAGGGCGACCAATGGCGGCCGACGACGGTTGCAGTGAGGGGCGGTGGCGTGTCCTTGTCCGAGCGGACAGCGGAGCAGCCGGCGGCAGGGGGAAGGACGGGCTCCGGATGGGGCCCGGGGATGGACGAACAGGTCTGGCTGCTGCGTTCGCGCGGCTGCTGGCAACCGGCCGCCGCGCTCCTCGGCGCCGGACCGGACGCCGCCCTGGAGCGCGCCGAGCTCCTGATCGAGGCGGCGTTCTTCACCGGGCGCGGCTGGGACGAGGCGGAGTCCGCGCTGCGCGTGGCGGAGGCCCTGGCCGCGGGCAACCGGCAGCGTGCGGCCGCGTCCTGCGCCCGCGGCTATCTCGCCTACGGCGCAACGGTGATGAAGGTTCACGACCGCCTGGACGAGGCCCAGGCGGCACTCGGCCGCGCGTCCGCGCTGCTGCCGCCGGACGATCCGGCGCGGCCGCTGCTCGACTTCCGCCGCGGGCTGATCGCCCACGCGCTGATGGCCGACGCGACCGCCGCGCGCGCCGCCTACCGCCGCGCCCACGCGGGCGCGGAGCAGCAGCAGGACGCGCACCTGCTCTCCTACACGTGGCGGCACCTGGCGTCCATCGCCCAGGAGGACGGCAACCTGGCCGGCGCGCGGCACGGCTACGCCGAGTCCCTGCGGCTGCGCGAGCAGACCGGCTTCGCCATCGGCATCGCCCCGGCGCTGGTCGCGCTGGCGGAGGTCTCCCCGGCGGCGGAGGCCGCGCAGTTGCGCGCGGAGGCGCGACGGCTGGTGCGGGCGTTCCAGGGCACGCCGTTCTGGCTCGACCTCGATTGACGACTCGGCTGATTTTCACTCAATAGCATGAGCTGATACGGCAGTTGCCAATCATCACCCGTCCTGGTGTATCCGTCCCAAAACCACACGATCGTCTCTCCTGCTCCGCGAGGATGGTTCCGCCTCGGGCGCCTGCCGGGGTGAGAGCGGGAGGAGACGGGCGACGATGAGAATGAGCGACAGCACACTGGGGTGGGTCCTGGCCCTCACGGCGCTGGTGCTGGTGACGGCGGTCCTGCTGGTCGTGCTGCGCGCACGGCTGGGCCGCGTGCGGGCCGGCGACAGCTGGGAGCGCAGCGAGGAGCGCCGACGGCGCAAGGAGACCGTCTACGGCTCCGCCTCCTATCTGCTGCTCTTCTGCTGCGCGGCGGTGGCAGGCGCGCTGTCCTTCCACGGCCTCGTCGGCTTCGGCGTGCAGAACCTCGGGCTCTCCGGCGGCTGGGAGTTCCTGGTGCCCTTCGGGCTGGACGGCGCCGCGATGTTCTGTTCTGTCCTCGCCGTGCGCGAGGCCAGCCACGGCGACGCGGCGCTGGGCTCGCGCAGCCTGGTCTGGGCCTTCGCGGCGGCCTCGGCCTGGTTCAACTGGGTCCACGCCCCGCGTGGCATCGACCACCACGGCGCCCCGCAGTTCTTCGCGGGCATGTCGCTCTCGGCGGCGGTCCTCTTCGACCGCGCGCTCAAGCAGACCCGCAAGGCGGCGCTGCGCGAGCAGGGTCTCGTGCCGCGGCCGCTGCCGCAGATCCGTGTCGTGCGCTGGCTGCGCGCTCCGCGGGAGACGTATGCGGCGTGGTCGCTGATGCTGCTGGAGAACGTCCGCAGCCTGGACGAGGCGGTGGACGAGGTCCGCGAGGACAAACGCGCGCGCCTGCGCGAGCGGGACACCCACCCCCAACCCCTCCGCGCACTGAGCGGCACCCGCCGCGTCCCCCAACTCCCCCGCCCGACGGCCACCGCCAGGGACGCGAGCCCCGGGGAGCCTGCGATAGGGCCCGAAGCGGACCGCGTCTACGACCTCACGGCGGAGGACGACACGGTGAAACTCCCCCGCGCGAGCGCGTGGGACTCGCTTGAACAGAAACTGAAGGACCTCGAAAAGCTCTACGGCTGACCTCAGGGGGTGCGAGGCTCTTCTTGATCAACTGCGTGCGCGAGCAACTACCCTGAGCGGATGGCGCAGAGCGGCGAGTGTCTCGGCACGGGAGAACTGCGCACCCACGAGACGTCCTCCGCCGTCGTGGTCGACTTCCGCACCGACCCGCCGAGCCGGGACTCGGCGGCGGCGCCCAACTGACGGTCTGGTCGGTCCGGCTGGCGGCACCGCTCGGCGACCGCTCACTGCTCGACGCCGGCGACGGCGACGGCGACGGCGACGGCGACGGCGACGGCGACGGCACGAGCGTCGGCGGCGTCACGGTGCCATACTTCCGCGCCGCCGACCTGGGCTGCCGCGCGATGGGCAAGCACCCCGCCTGCCAGAGCATTCCCGATCTCCAAGACACCTTTCGTCAGCGATCACGACGTGGCGACCACCAAGGCTCCTGCAGCGCGCGAGCGCGTATGCCGCTCTGAGGCGGCTCTAAGGTCTGCCGATGGGTGTCCGAAGGCGAGGTTGGTCTGCTGGTCGTCGGTGCGGGGCCCATCCCGCACCGCTTCCGATTCGTGCTGGAACCCAAGGAGAACGATGCGTCGCAGAACCCGCATCGCGGCCGCCACCGCCGCGGTCGCCCTGCTCACCGGCGGCACTGTGGCCGCCGCGGAGGCAGCCACCTCGCCGAGCCCCTCCCCCACCGCCTCCAGCTCCGCGTCCGCGTCTGCCTCGGTGCCCGGTGACGCCGCGGCCAAGAAGGCCAAGGCGGCGCAGCAGGAGCTCAACTTCGACCAGTTGGCCGCCAAGCTGCGGGTGACCCCGGCCCAGCTCGACCGGGCGCTCGCCGACGCCAAGCAGTCCATGGGCACCCGCGGTCTGACCAAGCCGGACGCCGTCGTCTACGCCCTGGTGGCCAAGGACCTCGGCATCAGTGAGGGCCAGGCCCGCGCGCTGGTCGAGCACGTCTTCGGCGGCGACCAGGTCGGCAAGCAGGGCCCTGGGGGCAAGCTGCCCGGGGTCAAGCCCGGCGCGCCGGACCCGCAGATCGTCGCGGCACTGGCGAAGGTCCTCGGCGTCAGCGACGCGAAGGCCGCCGCGGTCCTGGACCAGCTCGATGCGGTCTGGCGCACCTCTGGCCGGGCGGAGTCGACCGACCCCGCGTTCCGCGCCATCGCCGCCTCCCTGGGGTTGACACCCGACCGCCTCGCGCAGGACCTGGTGCAGATGAAGGAGTCGCTGCGCGCCTCCATGCCGTCGCCGTCCGGCTCACTGTCCCCGTCGGACGCGCCGTCGGACGCGCCGTCCGGCGCTCCGTCCGGGAAGGGCTGAGCATGCCCGGACCCGGCCGGACGACCCGAGCGGACCGGCCGGGTCCGGTCACGCAGAATGGTCTGATGCAGATCCTGGTGGTGGACGACGACGAGGCCGTGCGCCGCTCACTCGGCCACGCGCTGCGCCGCGACGGCTTCGACGTCGCCGAGGCGGCCGACGGCGCGGCAGCCCTCGCCGGCGTGGCCGAGCAGCGCCCCGCCGCGATCGTGCTGGACGTGATGATGCCCGAGCCCAACGGTCTGGAGGTCTGCCGGATCCTGCGCGAACGCGGGGACGAGACCCCGATCCTGATGCTGACCGCCCGCGATCTGGTCACCGACCGGGTCGCCGGGCTGGACGCGGGTGCCGACGACTACCTGGTCAAGCCGTTCGCCCTGGACGAGCTGCGCGCCCGGCTCCGGGCGCTGCTGCGGCGCAGCGCGCAGGCGCGCGAGGTGCTGCGCTACGCCGATCTTGAGCTGGACGCGGCCCAGTGCCAGGTTCGACGCGCCGGCCGCCTCGTGTCGCTGACCCGCACCGAGTACGCGCTGCTGGAGCTCTTCCTGCGCAATCCGCGCCGGGTGCTGGGCCGCAGCGCGATCTTCGAGGCGGTCTGGGGCTACGACTTCGGCCCGGGCTCGAACGCGCTCTGGGTCTACATCAGCTACCTCCGCTCGAAGCTGGAGGCCGAGGGCGAGCCCCGGCTGATCCAGACCGTGCGCGGGCTCGGCTACGTGCTGCGCGAGGAGCCGTGAACCGGTGAGTCTGCGCAATCGCGTCGCGCTGGCCGGCGGACTGGTCGTCCTGGCCGCGCTGCTGCTGGCCTCGCTCGTCCTCTACCCCACCGCCGACCGTGACCTGCACGACCAGCTGGACAGTTCGCTGGTCTCCACGGCGAGCACCTCTCCGCAGTTCAGCAAGGCCCTGAAGCAGAAGATCGCGGATTCCGGCGGCAGCCTGCCCTTCACCAGCGTGCTGGACATCGGCGGCACGCTGGTGCAGTTCCTGCCTGCTCCCGTGGCGGCCGGCAAGGCCGAGCTGGCCGGTGTCAGCGACCGGGACGTCGAGGTCGCGGCCGGGAACTCACCGGCCTACTTCAGCACCGTCGACTACCAGGGGAGCAGCTACCGCCTCTACACCTCTCTCTTCGACGGCCATGGCGGCACCCTGGTCCGCGTGGCGCGGCCGCTCTCGGACACCACGGCCCCGCTGCGGCGGCTCCAACTCCTGCTGGTCGCCTTGGTGACCGGCGGCGCGCTGACGGCGGCCTTCGCGGCGCGACTGCTGGCCGGACGGCTGCTCCGCCCGGTCAGCCGGCTGACCGAGACCGTGGAACACGTCACCGTCACCCAGGACCTGACCGCCCGGATGGACGATGCGCTCACCGGCGCGGGCGGCCGGGACGAGATCGGTCGGCTGGCCCGGTCCTTCTCCGCGATGATGGGCTCGCTCAACGGTTCCGTCAGCGCCCAACGCCAGCTCGTCGCGGACGCGTCGCACGAGCTGCGCACACCGCTGACCTCGCTCACCACCAATCTGGAGCTCCTGGCCGAGCCCGACGGGCTCGCCGACCCGCAGGCTCCCGAGCTGGTCCGCGCCGCGCTCGAACAGAGCGGCGAACTGAAGCGGCTGGTCAACGACCTGGTCGACCTCGCCCGCTACGGCCAGACCGAGACGCACGCCGAGGAGGTCCGGCTGGACCTCCTCGCCCAGGAGGTCGTCGACCGGGCCGCGCGCCGCAACCCCGGCCTCCGCCTCGCCGCACGGCTCCCCGACGACCCCGAGTCATGCCTGGTCCTGGCCGACGCCGAGGCCCTGGCCCGGGCACTGTCCAACCTGGTCGACAACGCCGCCAAATGGAGCCCCGACGCCGGCGCGGTGCACGTCACCGTCGACCCGGCCCCCGAGGAACGACTGATCCGCTGCACCGTCACCGACGAGGGCCCCGGCATCGCCGACACGGACCAACCCTTCGTCTTCGACCGCTTCTACCGCGCGACAGCGGCCCGCTCCAAGCCCGGCTCGGGACTCGGACTGTCCATCGTGCGACAGATCGCGGAGACACACGGCGGGACGGTGATCGCACTCCCCTCCAAGCGAGGCGCCAGACTGGAGTTGACCTTGCCACTCCTTTTGCCAGGCAGCTGAATTGACGCGGCGCTGCGCGGGTCTGACCCAGTTACAACGGCGGCCGTCCACCGGATCCTGCTGGGCGGCTCGAAGTCGTGAACACTGCGTCGGCGCCGTGGGCAGCAACAGCACCACCTTTCAAGGGGACCCGCAGTGCCGACCAGCACGAGAGCCGCAGCTAGGCGGGCCTGAGGTCCTCGGGGCCCGGGCCTTCCGATACCAATTCCGCCCACATCCGCTTGCCGCTGCCGTTCGGGTCGACGCCCCACGCGTCGCTCAGCGCTTCGACCAGCATCAGGCCGCGGCCCGAGGACGCCTGCTCGCCAGGCGTCCTGCGCTTGGGCCACTGGTCGGACTCGTCCTCGACCTCGATGCGGAGCCGCGCCTGCCCCGACTCCGCGTCGCGGAACAGGCGGGCCGTCAGCATCGCGTCGCGGTCGGTGTGGACCAGCGCGTTCGTGACCAGCTCGGAGGCCAGCAGCTCCACCGTGTCCGTCAGGTCGCCCACGCCCCAGCGGCGCACCGCGTCGCGCAGCTCGGCGCGGACCTCGGCGATGCGCGCGAGGTCGGCCTGGCCGATCCTGCGGCGCAGTTGCTCCCGCGGGCGGGTGTCCGCCGGGCCTTCCCAGCGGAGCAGCAGCAGGGCGATGTCGTCGTCGCGTTCGTGGCCGTCCGCCCCCGCGCGCGCGACGCGGTCGGCGAGGGCGCCCAGATCCGCGCTCTGACCGGCCGCGAAGACCCGGCGGAGCCGTTCCATGCCCTCGTCGAGATCCACCCGGCGGGTCTCCACCAGGCCGTCCGTGCAGAGCAGCAGGATCTCACCGGGGTCGAGGCTGAACCGGCTGACCGGGTAGCCCTGATCCGGGTCGACGCCCAGCGGCAGGCCGCCGTCGATGTGCTGGACGGTCGCGCTGCCGTCCGCGCGGCGCACCAGCGGGTCCAGATGGCCGGCCCGGACGGCGTAGACCACCCCGTAGTCGGCGTTGACCTCGGCGTACAGGCAGGTCGCGAAGTGGCCGGTGTCCAGGTCCGCGAGGAAGCGGGACGCCCGGGTCATCACCGCGGCCGGTGGGTGACCCTCCGCCGCGTAGGCGCGCAGCGCGATTCTGAGCTGGCCCATGACGCCGGCCGCGTGGACGTCGTGGCCCTGGACGTCACCGATGACCACGCCGACGTGGCCGCTCGGCAGCGGTACGACGTCGTACCAGTCGCCGCCGATCTGGAGTCCGGTGCCGGCCGGCAGGTAGCGGGCGGCGGTCTCGAAGCCTGCCACGGCCGGGACCCGGCGCGGCAACAGCACCCGCTGCAGGCCCGCGGCCAGCTCGTGTTCGGCGTCGTGCAGACGCGCCCGGGCCAGCGACTGGCCGACCATGCCGCCGAGTGTGCTCAGCAGCGTGCGCTCCTCGTAGTCGAGCGCGCGGTTCTCGTCGAAGCTGACCAGGCAGACCCCGATCGGGCGTCCGCTGGCGACCAGTGGCAGGAAGGCCCAGGCGTGCCGGGGGTGGCCGTTGACCGGCGGCCAGGCCACCGGGAAGCGCTGCCGGTACTCCTCCTGGCTGGCGAGGAAGACCGGCGTGCGGGTCCGTAGCGCGAGCGCCGCCGGGTGGTCGGCGTCGAGCGGGACGTGGTCGTGCGGCGGGCGGGACTCGCCGTCGTAGCCGGAGGCGGCCAGGATCTGGATCCGGCCGTTCTCCAGCACGGCCAGCACCAGCCCGTCCGGGGGGATGCCGGGCAGCGGCAGCTCGGTGAAGACGCGGGCGACGTCGGCCGTGGTGACGGCCTCGGACAGGGCCTTCGCGGCCTCGCGGATGAAGAGCGTCCGCTCCTCGCGCACGGTCGCGGCCTGGTCGGCGCGACGGCGCTTGTGCAGCTCGACGGTGGCGTCCCAGACGAAGCCGACCATGCGTGCGGGCTTGCCGCGCTCGTCGGCCAGCACCCGGCCGCGAAAACGGACGGCGTGCATCTCGCCGCTGGGGAAGACGGTGCGGTAGTAGGCACCGCACTGGCCGAGTTCGGCGACGGCGCGTTCGACCCGGCGCCGCACGACGGGGGCGTCCTCCGGGTGGAGCAGCGCCAGGAACTGCTCGGCGGTGATCGACGGCTGCTCCTCGACGGCCCCGGCGCCCGCACCGATGGAGCCGCCGGTCGCGGCGGCGAGCTGTTCGAGTCCGACGATCACCAGGGCACGCTCGTCGCAGACCAGGCGGTCGGATCGGATGTCCCAGTCCCAGGAGCCGATGCCGTTGGCCGCCATCGCCGGTTCCAGCCAGTCAGGGGCCTGGCTCTGCTGCGGCGGGCGGTGCGCGGGTTGCGGGAGCCGCGGCGGCTGCGGCCTTGGCGCCATCGTTCTCCTGCCCTGCGTGTGGTGCGCAGTCGTGCCGTGCCCGCTCGTTCTCCCTGGTGGGAGCGGGGGGCGGGCATTGTGGGGTGTATATCCGGACTTCATCCTGTCGGATGAAGTGCCTGGCGGCAATGGAGGCTCGCCCTTCCGTTCCGTCGCGGAGGGTCACCAAAAGATTGCCTGCTGGTCACGGAACCATCACGACCCCAGGAACGTCGGGACCTTCGAGACGTCGAAACGGCGGTCTCAGGGCGGCGGAGGGGAAGAAAATCCAGTGAAGGTTCTGATCACCGGCGGGGCGGGGTTCATCGGCAGCACGGTCGCATCCGCCTGCGTCGACGCGGGGATCGTCCCGGTCGTACTGGACAGCCTGGTCACCGGCCGCCGGGAGTTCGCCGACGGGCGGCCGTTCTACGAGGGCGACATCGCCGACGGCGCGCTCATCGATCGAATCTTCGAGGAACATCCGGATATCAGCGCGGCGATCCACTGCGCCGCGCTGATCGTTGTGCCCGATTCGGTGGCCCAGCCGCTGCACTACTACCGCGAGAACGTGGCCAAGACCGTCGCCCTGGTCGAGCACCTGCAGCGGAAGGGCTGCGAGCGGCTGCTCTTCAGCTCCTCGGCGTCCATCTACGCCCCCGGCGAGGACTTCTCGGTCGACGAGGAGTCCTCGCTCGACCCGCTCTCGCCCTACGCGCGCACCAAGATGGTCACCGAGCTGATCTTCAAGGACACGGCGGAGGCCAGCTGCCTGCGCGTGCTCTCGCTGCGCTACTTCAACCCGATCGGCGCCGACCCGCAGCTGCGCAGCGGCCTGCAGGTGGCGCTGCCCTCGCACGCGCTCGGCAAGCTGATCGAGGCACGGGCCGGCGGCGCGCCGTTCCGGATCACCGGCACCGACTGGCCGACCAGGGACGGCAGCGGCATCCGCGACTACATCCACGTCTGGGACCTCGCCCAGGCCCACGTCGCCGCGCTCCAGCGCTTCGACGCGGTGCTGCCTCTGGACGGCCCCCGCTCGTACGAGGTGATCAATCTCGGCACCGGACAGGGAACGACGGTCCGCGAGCTGGTCGCGGCGTTCGAGGTGGTCACCGGCGCCCCGCTGCCGATCGAGGAGGCTCCCGCTCGCCCGGGTGACAACGCGGGTGCGTTCAGCCGTACGGAGAAGGCGGAGCGGCTGCTGGGCTGGCGGCCTGAGCTCTCCCTTGAGCAGGGCATCGCGGACACGCTGACGTGGTTCGACCGGCGCGCGGCGGTGCTTGGGCTGTAGCCGCGGAGGTCCCGACGAGCACCCGTCCGGCTGGTCCGGGCAGGTGCTCGCGTGCGTTCGAGGACGGTCGGGGCTGGACAGGCGGGCCCGCGCGGGGTTCAATGCGAGGGAAGTTTGAACGGCGTTCTAAACCCGTTCTGGACCCTCATCCGAACCACTGGCGAGGCACCGTGCGATTGAGTCCGACTGAGCGGGACCGGCTGCTGTTGTTCACGGCGGCAGAGTTGGCGCGCGCCCGGCGTGCGCGTGGCGTGCGGCTGAATGTGCCGGAGGCGACGGCGCTGATCGCGGACACCGTGTGCGAGGCAGCGCGTGACGGTGCGCGGTTGGCGGACGCGATCGCGGCCGGGCGCAGCGTGCTCTCGGCCGATGAGGTGTTGCCGGGTGTGGTGGATGTGGTGACCTCGTTGCAGGTGGAGGCGGTGTTCGACGACGGGACGCGGCTGTGCGTGATCGACGACCCGTTCCGGGGGGCGGGTTCGCTCGGCGCGGAGGCTCCGGGCGCGGCGTTGCCGGGCGCGGGCGAGGGGTATGAGGCGGCCGAGCCGGCGGTGGTGCTGCCGGTGCGGAACACGGCGCCGGTGCCGGTGACGGTGACGTCGCATTTCCACTTCTTCGAGGCCAACCCGCGGCTCGCGTTCGACCGCGCGGCGGCCTTCGGGATGCGGCTCGCGGTCCCGGCCGGCTCCTCGGTCCGCTTCGACGCGGGCGCGGTGGTCGAGGTCGGCCTGCTACCGATCGGCGGCGAGCGGATCGCGATCGGCTTCGCCGGCCTGGTCGACGGCCCCCTCGACGCCCCCGGCGCCCGCGAGCAGGCCCTGGCCAAGGCCCGCGCCTGTGGCTACCTGACCAGCTTCGATGCACCCCGGACCGATACGTCCGAGGCCAACTCCACCGAGGCCGGGGAGGCCGGAGCATGAGCGGCAGCATCTTCGACGCGGCGGGCTGCCACGGCCGCCCGGGTCCCGTCGTCCCGGCGGGCTCGATCGACCCGCACGACTACATCGCCGTCCACGGCCCCCGCGCCGGCGACCGGATCCGCCTCGGCGACAGCGGGCTGATCGTCCGCGTCGAAGCCGACTCCCAGCACCCCGGCGAAGAATTCCTGGCCGGCTTCGGCAAAACCGCCCGCGACGGCATCCACCTCAAAGCCGCCGCCGTCCGCGACACCTGCGACGTCGTCATCTCCAACGTACTGGTCATCGACGCCGTCCAGGGCATCCGCAAAACCAGCATCGGCATCCGCGAGGGCCGCATCCACGCCATCGGCCGCGCCGGCAACCCCGACACCCTCAACGGCGTCCAGGTCGTCGTCGGCACCGGCACCACCATCGTCTCCGGCGAAGGCCTCATCGCCACCGCCGGCGCCATCGACACCCACGTCCACCTCCTCTCCCCCCGCATCATGGAAGCGTCCCTGGCCTCCGGCGTCACCACCATCATCGGCCAGGAATTCGGCCCCGTCTGGGGCGTCGGCGTCAACTCCCCCTGGGCACTACGCCACGCCTTCAACGCCTTCGACGCCTGGCCCGTCAACATCGGCTTCCTCGCCCGCGGCTCCTCCTCCGACCCCGCCCCCCTCATCGAAGCCCTCGCCGAAGGCGGCGCGAGCGGCTTCAAAGTCCACGAAGACATGGGCGCCCACACCCGCGCCCTGGACACCGCCCTACGCGTCGCCGAAGACCACGACGTCCAGGTCGCCCTCCACACCGACGGCCTCAACGAATGCCTCTCCGTCCAAGACACCCTCGCCGTCCTCGACGGACGCACCATCCACGCCTTCCACATCGAAGGCTGCGGCGGCGGACACGTCCCCAACGTCCTCAAAATGGCCGGCGTCCCCAACGTCATCGGCTCCTCCACCAACCCCACCCTCCCCTTCGGCCGCGACGCACTCGGCGAACACTTCGGCATGATCGTCTCCGCCCACGACCTCAAGGTCGACCTCCCCGGCGACGCCGCCATGGCCCGCGACCGCATCCGCGCCGGCACCATGGGCGCCGAAGACGTCCTGCACGACCTCGGCGTCATCGGCATCACCTCCTCCGACGCCCAGGGCATGGGCCGCGCCGGCGAAACCGTCCGCCGCACCCTCGCCATGGCCGGGAAGATGAAACACGAACTCGGACCCCTCGACGGCGAAGGCTCCTTCGGCACCACCACCTCCGGCGACGACAACGAACGCGTCCTGCGCTACATCGCCAAACTCACCATCAACCCGGCCATCGCCCACGGACTCGCCCACGAGATCGGCTCCATCGAGGCCGGCAAACTCGCCGACATCGTCCTGTGGCGACCCGACCACTTCGGCGCCAAACCACAACTCGTCCTGAAGTCCGGCTTCCCCGCCTACGGCGTCACCGGCGACCCCAACGCCTCCACCGACCGCTGCGAACCCCTCATCCTCGGCCCCCAGTTCGGCTCCTTCGGCACCACCGCCGCCGACATCTCCGTCGCCTTCGTCGCGAACGCCGCCGTCCACAACGGCGACCAACTCCCCACCCGCCGCCGCCGCGTCCCCGTCCGCCACACCCGCGGCATCGGCCCCGCCGATCTGCTGCGCAACCACCGCCTCGGCTCCGTCGACGTCAACCCCACCACCGGCCTCGTCACCCTCGACGGAGACCCCCTGCACTCCCACCCCGCCGACTCGGTCTCCCTCAGCCGCCTCTACTTCCTCTAGGAGCACGACCCTCATGACGTTCATGTCCGACCCGTCCCAGCAGCCCGCCGCCCAGTCCCCTGCTGCCCTCGGCTACGCCATGCCCGCCGAGTGGGCCCCGCACGACCGCACCTGGATGGCCTTCCCCACCTCCAACGAGACCTTCGCCGGCGACGAGCTCCACCTGGCCCGCCAGGCCTGGGCCAACGTCGCCAACACGATCGTGCGCTACGAGCCGGTGACGCTGGTCGTCAACACCGGTGAGGCCGAGGCCGCGCGCGGCTACGTCGCCGCCGAGGTCGAGATCGTCGAGCGGCCGCTGGACGACGCGTGGATGCGCGACATCGGCCCGACCTTCCTAACCGACGGCAAGGGCGGCCTGGCCGCCGCCGACTGGATCTTCAACGGCTGGGGCGCCCAGGAGTGGGCCAGCTGGGAGGACGACCAGCACATCGCCGAGCATGTGGCCGAACTGACGGGCGTGCCGCGCTTCGCGTCGCGCCTGATCAACGAGGGCGGCGGCATCCACGTCGACGGCGAGGGCACGGTGCTGCTGACCGACACCGTCCAGCTGGGCGAGGGCCGCAACAGCGACTGGACCCGCGAGCAGGTCGAGGCGGAGATCCACGCCTTCCTCGGCACCACCAAGGCGATCTGGGTCCCGCGCGGCCTGACCCGCGACTACCAGCGCTTCGGCACCCGCGGCCACATCGACATCGTCGCGGCCTTCCTCAAGCCCGGCACGGTCGTGGTCCACAGCCAGCCGGACCCGGCGCACCCGGACCACGAGGTCACCAAGGAGATCGCCGCCCTGCTGCGCGCCTCCACCGACGCGCAGGGCCGTGCCCTGGAGGTCATCGAACTCCAGGCCCCGACCGTGCTGTTCGAGGAGGACGGCGAGCCGGTCGACTACTCCTACATCAACCACTACCTCTGCAACGGCGCCGTCGTCCTCTGCGCCTTCGACGACCCGCGCGACCAGCAGGCGGCCGAGGTCTTCGCCCGGGTCTTCCCCGAGCGCAAGGTCGAGCTCGTGGACGCCCGCGAGATCTTCGCGAACGGCGGCGGCATCCACTGCATCACCCAGCAGCAGCCCCGGGTCTGATCCTCGCGCCGCGGCGGATCGCGGCGAGGCCGCGTAGGCAGGCCGGTCAGCCGGTGGCGCCGGCCGACGGAAAGAGCGTGTCCGTCATGCCGGACGCGGCAGCGGTCGGCATGGCGCTCGGAACCCAGCTCGGCATGACGCTGGGTATGGCCGTCGAGATGTCGCTGGGCATGATCGTCGGAAAGGCGGAGGCGTTGGTCGGGAAGCCGCTCGGGAGTTCCTGGCCGATGACGGACTTCGTCGCCTCGCCGACCAGCTTCTGCAGCGTCACGGCGTCGATCCCCGCGCAGGCGGTGGGGGTCGGAGCCGGGGCAGCGGTCTTCCCTGCGTCGAAGGCGGCCTTGAACTCCTGGACGAGGACGGCCTCACAGGAGCTGGTGCTCGCCGCGCTCGGGGCGTGGGTGCCGTTCGCGCCGCCGCCGGAGGAACAGGCGGAGAGGGCGATGACCGCGGCGGTCGCGGCCGCTGCGGCCGCGGCGGTGACGATGGTGGTGCGCATGGGGTCCCCCGGGTGGTCTTGATGCGTGTGCGCCTGACACCGTAGTGGATCGCTTGAACGACGTTCGTTCGAAAGACGAGAGGGGCTGACCGCACGTGCCCAGAGCGTCCGCCCGCAGGCCGGCCAGGCCGCGCGAGGAGGTCTTCGCCGCGGCGATGGCGGCGATCGCCGCCCAGGGCCTGGCCGGGCTGACCATGGCCGGGCTGGGCAAGGAGCTCGGCATGAGCGGGGGCCATCTCCTCTACTACTTCGGCAGCAAGGACCAACTGCTGCTGGAGACGCTGCGCTGGAGCGAGGCCCAACTGGGCGAGCGCCGCGGCGAGGTCCTGCGCGGGGGCGCCTCGGCGGCCGAACGGCTGCACGCGTTCGCGGCGCTCTACCTGCCGACCGGGGCGGGCGATCCGCGCTGGACGCTCTGGGTCGAGGTGTGGGGTCGCTCACAGGCGAGCGAGGAGATCCGGGCAGGTCAGGTCGAGATCGAGGCCGTCTGGCGGGCCGACCTGGTCGCCCTGCTGCGCGAGGGCATCGCGGCCGGGGAGTTCAGGGCGATCGAGCCGGAGCGGTTCGCGGTCCTGCTGGGCGCGCTGCTGGACGGGTTCGGCACACCCATCGTGGTAGGGCTGCCCGGAGCGAACCGGGATACCGCACTGGGGCATGTGCAGGGGTTTCTGCGGGAATCACTGCTTGTGCTGTGACCCGCGCCATTTCCTCGGTCAACACCGGATCGTCGGTGCCCGAACCTGGCACCCGCACACGTGGACGGATTTCGGCCACGTCGCATAGCATCAGCCGCCAGCCGCGCGTCCAGGAGCGCGGACCCAGCCAAGGGGATCTCCGGTGCTCTGCCCGTCCTGTTCCGCCGCCTCGATAGACGCCTACGGACGCTGTCCGAACTGCGGCTTCCAGGCCGGTCCGTCCGCCCAGCCGTACGCCGCCTACTACCAGCAGCCGATGCTCGTCACGCCAACGGCGCCGGCCGGCGTCGGCGTCGCGGCGCAGGTACTGATCGCGATCAGCGGCCTCTTCTCCCTCATCGCGTTCGGCCTCAACTTCTGGCTCTTCGGCGTCGCCAAGAACGCCTACGAGAACGGCTACAACGTCGACACGGCGAACGCGGCGAGCGGCGCCGTCGGGATCATGAGCGGCCTCGCGCTCCTGCTGAACCTCGCGACCGGCATCGTCTTCATCGTGTGGTTCGCCAAGTCCGCCAAGCTGTCGGGGATCCTCGCGCCCGGGCAGCAGTCGCTCTCCTCGGGCTGGGCGATCGGCGGCTGGTTCATCCCGCTGGCCTTCCTGGTGCTCCCCCGCCTGGTCGCCGGCGGCATCTGGCGCGCCGCGCGTCCGCTGGAGCCGTACCCGACCGGACAGCGGCCGCGCACCTACCTGGTGACCTGGTGGTGGCTGACCTTCTGCGTCGGTCAGTTGTTCATCGGCTCCCACAGCAACCCCGGGCCCCAGGGCGCGGCCGCGCCGTCGGTGGCGTACCTGGTCGGCCAGTACGGCTTCTCCGGGCTGGTGGACCTGAGCTGGGTCGCCGCGTCGGTGCTGGGCGTCATCATGATCCGCAAGGTGACCTCGATGCAGCAGGTCCGGATCCTCCAGGGCCCCGGCATCGGCCACCCCTACGCGGGCCCGGTCCAGGTGCAGACCCCGTACGCGGCGTACGTCGACCCGACCGCGCAGTACCCGGGCATGCAGTATCCGGGCGTCGCGTACAACCCGGCACCGCAGCCGCACCCGCCGACGATGCCGATGCCGATGCCGATGGCAACTTCGCCGGAGGCGCAGCAGCAGCCCGTGCCGCAGCAGTACGCGCCCAGCATCCCGCCGCAGGCAGCGGCCCCGGCCGACGCGACGCCGGAGGCGACGGTGCGCCCGACCGTGCCGATGCAGGCGACCGCGCCGACGGCAGAGACCGGCGCCGAGGCCGCAACGGTCGTGGCGCCGCAGGACGCGGTGCCCGAGGACAGCGCGACCGTCGTCTTCGAGAAGCGCGAGGGCTGAGCCGGTCCCCGGCTTCAGCCGGGAGAGCCGTCAATCCTCCCAGATCGCCGCGGCCGTGCGGTCCGCCGAGTGACCCTGCGCGCGGGCCTGGACCTGGCGCAGGAAGTCCACGCCGCTCGGCGCGTGCGGCAGGGACCAGTGCTCCGCCAGGAGCGCGGCGACGGCCGGCTCGCTGCGCAGCGGCGCGGCCAGGCCCTCGGAGCAGAGCAGCAGCACGTCACCCGGCTCCGGCACGACGGCACGGAACCTGAACCGGTCCGCCCCGGACGGACCCGGCTCGGGATCCCCTGCGAGACGGCGGCCGGCGTAGGCGTCGTACCAGGCGTCGTCGCCGAGCAGCAGCAGCGAGCCGGATCCGGTGCCGAATCCGGCGCGGAGCCGGTTGGTCGGATCGAGCGGCGCGATCAGCGCGTGCAGGGACCCGTCCGCGCCCAGTTCGCGCGTCGCGCGGGCGGTGAGGCGTTGCAAGCCGTAGCGCAATCGTTCCTGCGCGCCCTCACGGAGATCCGCGAGCAGCCCCGCGCGGCTGCGGCCGACGGCGGCGGCGAGCATGCGGGCCGCCGGTTCCACGTCCGTCCCTGCCGGTCCGGTGGCGATGACGACGACGAGCAGCCCGTCCCCTCCGTCGCCGAAGCGCGCCACGAGCAGCCGGTCGGACCGAGGCAACCCCAGCGCGCGGGCCTGTTCGCCACGCGCGCTCGCTGCGCGCAGGGTCATGCTCCCGTGGCGGGCGAGGTCGAGCGCGGTGTCGGGCACCAGCGCGCCCAGCGCCTCCGGATCGGCTTCGGGCAGCGCGTCCGGCTCGGGCAGCGGGGCCCCGGCCTGCGGCCTGCTCCGCCCCCACCGGGCCGACGCCCCGTCGGACAGCGTGGGCGGCGGCACGTGCGGCGGCGGCACGAGCGGCTCGCTGACCAGCGTCGGAGTCTGCGCCTCGGGATCGTCGCCCGCCCGGGACGCTCCCGCGTCGGCCGCCTCGGACACACCGGGCGTCGCCGTCCCGCCTTCGCCGCGCGTGGGCACGTCGCCGCCACTCGGCTCGGTCGCGAGCTGAGGATCAGGCGGAGGGAGCGAAGGCTGAGGTTCGGACCGGGACTGCGGCTCCGGGTTGATCCCGGGCTCGGGCTTGGCCAGATCGATCGTTCGCGCGTCGGCGGGCCCGACCGGCCCGCCGGGTTCGGCCGGTGCCGTGGTGGCCTCTCCCTGTGCCGGCGCCTGCGCCTCCGCGCCGGCCAGGTCGGCCGCGCCTGGGCGGAACTCGGTGCGCGGGGCGATCACGCGCGGGTCCACAGAGATGCGGGGCGGCCGCGCGGGCCGTGGCGGGATCAGCAGCTGCTGCGGCAACGGCGGGGTCTGTGGGATCGGCGGGGTGTCCGGTGGCGGCGGGAGGGACGGTTCGAGCGGCTGCGCGGCCAGCGGCACCGCATCCGTCGGGGCGGCATCGGGGGTCGGCGCAGGCTCGCCGATCGCGCCCAGCGCCGAGGCGAACCAGTCGTCGACCGTCCCCGCGCGCGGCGCCTGCGCCGCCTCCGTTCCGCCCGGCCCGTAGACGGCATCCCACCACGCGTCCTCCGGCTGCTGCGCGGTCGGGCTCGGCACGCCCTGGTCGCGTCGGTCGCTCATGCTCCTGCCGCCTCCGTCCGGTGCCTCCGGGATCGACGCCATTGTCCATGCGCGGGGGGCGATCCAAGCGCGGAACCGGCGAATCAGAACACGTCCGGAGCAACCGAACGAAGGTATCCAGACAATCGCGCCAATTCACTGGCATCCCGTTCGACTACCCCCGATCGCCCCGAGCGGGCATGATGATCACGTCGCGGGCCCGCACCGCCCCGTCCGCGACCCCAGCCGCAGCAGGGAGGAGGTGTCCGCCGGATGCTGGAGTTCGTCGGTCTGAACGAGCGCTCCGAGCTCGTGTACCGGTCCCTGCTCTCTCTCGGCGCCGCCACGCCCGCCGTGCTCGGCGAGCGGCTCTCGCTGCCCGTGCCGCTCATCCGTCACGCGCTCGCCGGGCTGGAAGCCGCGGGCCTCGCGGCCGCCTCCGCGTCGCTCGCCGACCACTACGTCGCCGCGCCGCCGGGCGTCGCGCTCGCTCCGGCGCTCTCCCAGCGCCGCCACGAGTTGCACGAGGCCGAGCGTGCCGTCGAAGCACTGGCCGAGGAGTACCGCCGCAACGGCGCAGCCGTGTCGGGCGTGGCGGATCTGGTCGAGGTCGTCACCGGCGTCTCGGCAGTGCGGCACCGCTTCGAGCAGATACAGCTGGGCACCGAGGAGGAGTTGCTGGCCTTGGTCACCGACGCCCCCGTCGCCGTCCGGGCGGAGGAGAACGACGCGGAGGACATCGTCGTCGCGCGCGGCGTCATCCATCGCACGGTGCTCTCGCGGGCGAGTCTGGCGGAGAGCCAGGTCGTCGCCCAGCTGGCGCTCGCGCTCGGACGCGGACAGCAGGTCCGGGTCGCGGACAGCGTGCCGACGAAGCTGATCATCGCGGACCGGACTCTGGCCATGGTCCCGTTGCGCCGGCTGGCGTCCCCGGGCGAGCCTGCCGCGCTGCTGGTGCGTGCGCCGGGCCTGCTGGAGGCGCTGATCGGCCTGTTCGAGCAGTGCTGGCGGCTGGCCTTCCCGGTCCGCTTCTCCTCGGACGGGGGCCTTCCCGTCGAGGAGCTCGCTGACCAGCCGGACCACGTCGACCTGCAGATCGTCTCGCTGCTGCTCGCCGGGCTGACCGATGCCAGCGTGGCGAAGCAGCTGGATCTCGGGCTGCGTACGGTGCAACGGCGGGTGCAGCGACTGATGGTGCTGACCGGGGTGACGACCAGAATGCAGTTGGGCTGGCACGCCTACGAGAAGGGCTGGGTCGCCCGTTAGGCTTCTCGGCATGCCAGAACCTGTCGATCATGCCGCTGCCGGCGACCGCGTCGATCATGCCGACCCGGAAGGCCCGGCAGGTCCGGTGGGTCCGGTGGACCCGGCACAGGTCCAGCGCCTCACCGACGCCGTGACGCGGCTGCGCCGGGCGCTGCGCAGCAGCATCCGCACGGACTACCCGTGGGAGTCACTGCCCATGGCGCAGGTCGAGTTGCTGCAGACGCTGGCCGCCGGACCGTTGCGGGTGGGTGAGTTGGCGGCGCGTCAACGGCTGGCGCCCAACACCGTCAGTGGCCTCGTCAGCCGGATGCTGGAGTCGGGCTTCGTCGACCGGCAGGCCGACCCCGGCGACCGCAGGACCGCGCGCATCGCTCTGACGGAGGCCGGCCACCGGCAGCTGGCGGACTGGCAGCGCGCGCACGAGCGCAGGATCGCCTCCGCTCTCGACGCGCTCACGCCGGACGACAGCGCCGCCGTGTTCGGCGCGCTGGGCGCGCTGGAACGTCTGGCGACGGCCCTCGGCGAGGACGACGGCCGAGCCTGAGGCCGCGGTCCCGCCGTCCCGCAGCTCGGGCGGGCCCGCAGCGCCCTCCGCGTGCGCCGCTCCCTCCGCGCCTTCAGCGTTCGAGGTCGAGCAGGGTCTGCTTGGCCTCCAGCCCCGCCGCGAAGCCGGTCAGCGAACCGTCGCTGCCGACGACGCGATGGCAGGGCCGAATGATCAGCAGCGGATTGGCTCCGACCGCTCCGGCCACCGCCCGCACCGAGGTCGGCGGCAGGCCCGCCGCTGCGGTCAGTTCCTTGTAGGTGACGGTCGCGCCGAAGGGGATGTCGTCCAGCGCGCGCCAGACCCGCTGCCGGAACTCGGTGCCCGGCGGCGCGAGCGGGAAGTCGAACTCCTTGCGCTCTCCCGCGAAGTACTCGCGCAGCTGCGCCACCACGTCGGCGAGGCCGTCCGGGTCCGGGGTCCAGGAAGCATCGGGCTGGACCGGCTTGCCCTTCTGGGTGGGGGCGTAGAGGGAGGTCACCCGGCCGTCCTCGTCTGCGGTGAGCTGCAGCAGGCCCAGCGGGGAGTCCATCGTCGTGAATCGCGTCATCGCGCGCCCACCTCCGTCTTCTTGCTCATCTTTGTCTGCGTCTCGAATTCGGTTGCCGCCGCCCAGAGATGGTGGACCGCGTAGGAGCGCCACGGCCGCCACCCGTCGCTGTCCACGGCCTCCGGCGCGCCAGCGGCCCGGAGGCCGTGACGGACGCCGATGTCCGTCGGCAGGTAGGCATCCGGGTCCGCGAGTGCGCGCATCCGGACGTAGCTGACGGTCCACGGGCCGATCCCCGGCAGGGCGAGCAGTTGCGCGCCCGCCTCGTCGCGGTCCACCCCCGGGTCGAGCCGCACGCTGCCGTCGGCCAGGGCCGCGCAGAGCCCGCGCACAGCCCGCCGCCTGGCGGCGGGCATCGCGAGGTCGGCGTCGTCGGCCTCGGCCAGCGCGGCCGCGCTCGGGAAGAGGTGCGTCAGCCCGCCGCTCGGCTCGGGGAGCGGCGTCCCGTAGCGCGCGGCGAGCCGGCCGACGAGGGTGCGCGCGGCGGCGACGGTGACCTGCTGACCGAGCACCGCGCGGACCGCGAGCTCGTGCGGGTCGACGTGGCCGGGCGAGCGCAGGCCGGGCCGCTTGGCGGCCAGCGGGCCGAGGTAAGGGTCCGCGCTGAGGACTTCGGTCACCGCCTCGGGATCGGCGTCCAGGTCGAAGAGCGCGCGCAGCCGCTGCACGCCGGTCGTCAGGTCCCGCAGGTCGCCGAGCCGGAGCCGGGCGTCCAGCCAACCCTGCGGCGCACCGGGTTCGTCGACCTCCGCGACGGCGGGGCCGCCGGGCAGCGCGAGCGTGCGGCGGTACGTTCGGACGTGCTTCCGTGGGTCCGTCGTGACCTCCTCGACGCCGGGGACGGCGCGGATCTCGAGGAAGTCGAAGAGTGCTGCGGCGTCAAAGGGCTGACGGTGCGCCAGCCGTAGCGGGATACTGCCGTGCACGACGGGGCGGCGGCCGCGCCGGTCCCGCAGCTCCATCGGAGTCAGCGCGTAGACCGCGCGGATGGTGTCGTTGAACTGGCGGACGCTGGAGAATCCGGCCGCGAAGGCGACCTCCGTCACGCTGAGGTCCGTCGTCTGCAGCAGCAGCCGCGCGGTCTGCGCACGCTGTGACCGGGCGATGGCGAGCGGCCCGGCGCCGAGCTCGGCGTGCAGCTCGCGACTGAGGTGCCGCTCGCTGTAGCCCAGCCGGGCGGCCAGCCCGGCGACGCCTTCGCGGTCGACCACGCCGTCGCTGATCAACCGCATGGCGCGGCCGACGAGGTCGGCCCTGATGTTCCATTCGGGCGAGCCGGGGGCGACGTCCGGTCGACAGCGGCGGCAGGCCCGGTAGCCGGCGCCCTGGGCGGCGGCCGCGGTGGGGTAGAAGGTGATGTTCTCGCGTTTCGGGGTTCGGGCCGGGCAGCTGGGTCGGCAGTAGATGCCGGTCGTGCGCACGGCGGTGTAGAACACGCCGTCGTGGCGAGCGTCCTTGCTGCTCACGGCCCGGTAGCAGGCGTCCTCTTGCATCATCACGCCTACCAGTCTGCGGCATCGCGGGGCGGCTCACTGGCGGGAATCGGACATGGCAATGGCGGAGCGATTGTGGCGGAATCTTCACGGCAGGCGTCGTTCACGCCACTCGATCATGCATGCTGCCGGCCGAAAGAATGAGGTCATCGCCCCGGGGAACGGGTCGCGACCAGGCTCTCGACCGAAAGAAGCGACGACGATGACCAGCGCCATCCTGAGCGTTCCCGCCGCCGACCCGGCCACCGCCGCCGCCCACTACGCCGCCCGCCTCTCCTTCGAGGCCGACGTCTCCGACGTCCACGCGGACCTCGCCGCAGGCGTCAGAGGCGTCGTGGTCGTCGACTCCCGCAGCGACGCAGCCTGGGCCCAGGGCCACCTCCCCGGCGCGATCCACATCCCGACAGCCCGCATCGCCGAACTGGCGCCGACCCTGATCGACCCCTCGGTCACCGTCGTCACCTACTGCTGGGGCCCCGGCTGCAACGGCGCCACCCGCGCCGCCCTCGCCTTCGCCCGCCTCGGCTACTCCGTCAAGGAGATGATCGGCGGCTTCGAGTACTGGGTCCGCGAGGGCTTCGCGGTGGATTCGGACCAGGGCAACTGGTCCCGTCCGGTCGACGACCTGACGGCCCCCAAGTCCGGCATCTCCTGCGCCTGCTGATAGTCGAAGCGCACCGACCCCCGCCTTGCCTGAGGGGGTCCTGCCACCCTGCTCGGTGCCGGGTCTGCGGACTGGTAGCGTCCCCCTCTTGGCTGGCCGTGCGGGCACCGCGCGACGATGCGGACCCGAGCGGCCTGCCGCCTGACCACGTCCCGGGTTACTTGTAGGCGACCGACACCGTCGTGAAGCCGAGCGAGCGCAGCAGGCCCTGGAGCATCAGCGTCGTGTTCTGTTGCGCGCGTGTGGTCAGGCCGCTGGCAGCTGCTGCGGCCTGGATACGGCCGACGGCGACGACGTTCAGCATCTGCTGGTCGTTCGGGTTGCCCGAGAAGAACTGGCCGATGCGGTCGAGCAGGCCGCGTTCCTGGGCGACGATGTAGGAGTGCTTCACGTCCAGTGCGGCAGGGGCGAGTTGGCCATGCGGGAGGGTCAGGGTCGCCGTGCGGCGGTCCGGGGAGACCGAGACCGTGGCCTTGGAGAGGTCGACGTACGAGTCGACGGTGCCCGCCGCGACGTAGAGGGTGCGGCTGCCCAGGATCACGGACGGCATGAAGGTCGCCTCCTTGTCGATGTCGACGACCACTTGGAAGTTGCCCGCCGCCGCGTCGTAGCGGCTCATGTCCTGGACCGACTGGAGCACCGCCGGGCCGCTGCGGTCGGTCGTGCGCTCGCCGAAGGGATTGGGCAGCCCCGGAAGCCAGTTGAAGTGGCCCGCGGCCACGAACAGCGCCGTGATCAGCGCGAAGGTGATCGGGACGCTCACGTACCAGGGCACTCGGCGGCGGACGTTCGCGTTCGCGTTCACAGTCTCCTCCTGTGCGGTCCGGGGACGCGGGAACGCGCCCCCGGACTGCTCTTACCCGCGCCGACGGCCGTCAGCGGGTGCGGAGTCGACGAATCAGCAACAACTGCAACAGCCTTGTCACGAGAGCCGTCTGGCGGCCCGTGCGGTGCCGCCGCGTGCCTTCCAGATGCGGCGGAGTTCCGCGCGGACGCGGGCGTCCGCGCGGGCGGCCATACGCTGGTTCTCGCGCTGGAGCTTGCGGTAGCTGTCGAGGCGACGGTAGGTCAGCGTGCCGCCCTCCAGCGCCTGCCGCACCGCGCAGCCGGGCTCGCTCTCGTGGCTGCAGTCGGCGAAACGGCACTCCCCCGCGAGCTGTTCGATCTCGGCGAAGACCTGTTCCAGGCCCTCCTCCGCGGCCATCACGCCGACGCCGCGCAGCCCAGGCGTGTCGATGAGCACGCCGCGCCCGCCGGGGAGTGGCAGCAGTTCGCGGGTTGTCGTGGTGTGTCGGCCCTTGCCGTCGACCCCGATCGAGCGGACGTTCATCGCCTCCGCGCCGACGAGTGCGTTGAACAGCGTGGATTTGCCGACGCCGGACTGGCCCAGCAGCACCGTGCTGCCGCCGAGCCCTGCGGCCAGCCCCTCCAGGCCGGCGCCCGTCGTCGCGCTGACCGCGTGGACCGGCACGCCGGGCGCGACGCGTTCGACGTCTTCGCGGATCTGCCCGGCGTCGGGAGCAAGGTCGGCCTTGGTGAGCACGACCAGCGGGGCGGCCCCGCTCTCCCAGGCCAGGGCGAGAAAGCGCTCGATGCGGCCGAGGTCCGGCTCCACCGCGAGCGAGGCCGCGATGAGGACGGTGTCGACGTTGGCGGCGAGCACCTGTCCCTCCGAGCGCCGCGAGGCGCCGGATCGGATCACGGCGGTGCGGCGTGGGAGCAGCGCGCGCACGTGGGCGCCGGTCGCACCGGAGCCGTGGGCGAGGACCGCCCAGTCGCCGGTGCAGATGATGCGGACGGGGTCACGGGGGGTGACGAGCGCGGTGTCCGCGCGGACGACTCCCTCGGCAGTGACCACGTCGCAGAGCCCGCGGTCGACGCGCGCGACCCGGCCCGGCACGAGGCCGTCCTGGGCGTGCGGTGCGAAGGCGAGCTCCCAGGCCGCGTCCCAGCCGTAGGGGGTGAGCGGATCGGGAGGAGGAGAGGGGTCAGTTGAAGAGTGGAGCAGGGAAGACAAGAGAAGCCCTTCGAGGGGTGGAAGAGACGGTCTGATGCGCGAAGACGGTCTTCAACTTCCTCACCTCCTGGGCCACCCGTGTCGGTTCACGGCTGGGAATGACGGTAGTGGGGTCGGCGGGCGCGGCGCCATCGAGTTTCCGGCGGTTCGGCCGGCGGTTCGGCCGGCCGTTCAGCCGGCGGTTCAGCCCGGCGGTTCGGCCTGGCGCTCAGCGCCGGGCTGAACCGCCGTCGTCTCCCTCGTGACGCTCGCGGTCCTCGAAGGGTGAGGGGTAGCGCCGGCGGCGTCTGCCCTTGGACTGCATGCGGCCGCGCAGGTCCTCCGGGGGCAGGAAGTCCGCCCAGCGCTCGGGGTACTCAGCGGGGGCCTCGGGGTCGCCCTCGTGCTCGGGGCGGGGCGGGTTCGCGGCGCGGTTGCGGGTGGCGGTGCGGCGGGCCTCGGCGCGCCGTATCACCTCCAGGGCCGCTTCCTCACGGTGCTTCTCGTTCGCCGCGCGGGCCTGCGCGGTCTCGCGGGTCGGCCACATCCGGTCGATCGCCGCGTTCATGGCGGCGCCGATCAGGACCGCCAGGGCGGTGACGCCGATCCAGAGCAGGACCGCGACCGGCGCGGCGAGCGAGCTGTACACGGTCGGCCCCTCGACCGAGTGCACCAGGTAGAGCCGCAGGAAGATGCTGCACACGAAGAAGACGAGCAGCGCGACTATCGCGCCGGGCACGTCCTCCTTCCACGCCGTCCGGACCGGTACCGCCACGTGGTAGAGCGTGGTCATGAACAGAACCGAGAGCAGGATCGCACCCGGCCAGTACAGGGCGTGGACCAGGTCGCCGATGGCAGGGAACCAGTGCACGAGTGTGTCCGGGCCCGCGATCACCAGCGGGCCGATCACCGTCCCCGCCACCAGCGCGACGATGTAGAGGCCGAGCGAGAGCAGTCGGGTGTGCACGATGCCGCGCTGGTCCTCGAGCCCGTACATGATCGTGACGCTGTCGACGAAGACGTACAGGGCCCGCGACCCGGACCACAGGGCCAGCACGAAGCCGATCGAGATGAGGTCCGGGCGCCCACCGCTGAAGACGCTCTTGAGCAGCGGCGTCACGGTCTGGTGCACCGAGGAGGGGGTGAGGAAGGTCCCCGCCGCGCGGAGGATGTCCGCCTCCAGCTTGTTGATCACCCCCTGGCTCAGGTAGCCGAGCGTGCCGGCCACGCAGAGCAGCAGCGGCGGGACGGACATGAGCGTGAAGAAGGCCACCTCGGCGGCCAGACCGGTGACCCGGTACTCGACGCAGGTGTTGGTGGTGTCCTTGATCAGCTTCCAGGCGATGGCACGATAGGAGCGGTCACCGCGTCGCCTCGACGCGCGTCGACTGTTCCTGGCCCGATGCCGGGCCTTGGGTGAGGATTCGCCTGCTGGTTGCACGAGGCCAACCTATCGGCCCAGGCCCGTCCCTCCGGAGCCGCGCCGTCCGCGTCGGAAGCGGCGGATGTCACACCGGTTCCGGGCGCCGCACCCGCGGACGGCGACGCGCCGGCGAGCGTCGCCCCGGGGCCGGTTCGCGGCCGGTTCGCGGCCGGAGGACGCCCACATGGCGTCGGGTCCATATCGTGGACTCCTTCGTCTCGGAGAATGGGAGAAACGCCCCTCTCCGGACGGGTGGGCCCTTCGGGCAGGCGGAAGGGTCGGTGAAATCCCATCCTTCGGGACAATTTTGTCCAGATAGCGGATGGTGGTGGACGCAAGAAAGTTCGGCGTGCGACTCTTCTGCCATGTCTGGTGCCGGAACTGCCTTGGTCGGTCGACTTCACGTCGACCTCGGCCGCATGTCCAGCGCCATCTGTCCGGTGATCTGATTCCCCCTGCCGCACCGCCGACAGCAACCCCGACGTCCCGCCCGCCGCCGCGCGGATCACGTCGGCCCCGGCCAGGTCACCGCCGCGCCGCACGCACCCCGTGCAGGTCGTCGCCGCAGTGCCGAACCGGGAGACGCCACAGCTCAGGCCCCGATCCACTGCCCGAAGGACGCACACCATGACCGCCACCCCCGCATCGACGCCATCGCCGAAGCGCAAGGCGACTCGCCATCGCGGCGAGGGCCAGTGGGCCGTCGGGCACTTCACGCCGCTCAACCCCAACGAGCAGTTCAAGCGCGACGACGACGGTCTCAATGTGCGGACACGGATCGAGACGATCTACGCGCACCGCGGCTTCGACTCGATCGACCCGTCCGACCTGCGCGGCCGGATGCGCTGGTGGGGGCTCTACACCCAGCGAAAGCCCGGGATCGACGGCGGCAAGACGGCCATCCTGGAGCCGCACGAGCTCGACGACGAGTACTTCATGCTGCGCGTCCGCATCGACGGTGGCCGGCTGACCGTCGCGCAGCTGCGCGCGATCGCCGAGGTCTCGCAGACCTACGCCCGCGGCACCGCCGACCTCACCGACCGGCAGAACATCCAGTACCACTGGATCCGGATCGAGGACATGCCCGCGATCTGGCAGAAGCTGGAGGGCGTCGGCCTGTCGACGACCGAGGCGTGCGGTGACACCCCCCGCGTCATCCTCGGCTCGCCGGTCGCCGGGATCGCCGCCGACGAGATCATCGACGGCACGCCGGCGCTGGAGGAGATCCACCGCCGCGTCATCGGCAACCCGGACTTCTCCAACCTGCCGCGCAAGTTCAAGTCCGCGATCTCCGGCTCGCCACTGCTGGACGTGGCGCACGAGATCAACGACATCGCCTTCGTCGGCGTGAACCACCCCGAGCACGGGCCCGGCTTCGACCTCTGGGTCGGCGGTGGCCTCTCCACCAACCCGCGGCTCGGCGAGCGGCTGGGCGCGTGGGTGCCGCTGGAGGAAGTCGCGGACGTCTACATCGGCGTCATCTCGATCTTCCGCGACTACGGCTACCGCCGCCTGCGCAACCGCGCCCGGCTCAAGTTCCTGCTGGCCGACTGGGGCGCCGAGAAGTTCCGTCAGGTGCTGGAGGACGAATACCTGCAGCGCAAGCTGGTCGACGGCCCGGCCCCGGCCGAGCCGGTCGAGCGCTGGCGCGACCACGTCGGCGTGCACCGGCAGCAGGACGGCAACTTCTACGTCGGCTTCGCCCCGCGCGTCGGGCGCGTGGACGGCTCGCTGCTCACGAAGGTCGCCGAGCTGGCCGCCGCCCACGGCTCGGACCGGCTGCGCACCACCGCCGAACAGAAGATGATCGTGCTGGACGTGACCGAGGACCAGGTCGACTCCCTGGTCGCCGGGCTGGAGGCGCTGGACCTGCGGGTGACCCCGTCCCCGTTCCGCCGCGGCACGATGGCCTGCACCGGCATCGAGTTCTGCAAGCTCGCGATCGTCGAGACCAAGGAGCGCGGCCGCACCCTGATCGACGAGATGGAGGCGCGGCTGCCCGAGTTCGACGAGCCGCTGACCATCAACATCAACGGCTGCCCCAACGCCTGCGCCCGGATCCAGGTCGCCGACATCGGCCTCAAGGGCCAGCTCGTCTCCGACGAGAACGGCAACCAGGTCGAGGGCTTCCAGGTGCACCTGGGCGGCGCGCTGGGCCTGGAGGCCGGTTTCGGCCGCAAGGTCCGCGGCCTGAAGGTCACCAAGGACGGCCTGCCCGACTACGTCGAGCGGGTGCTGCGCCGCTACCTGGCGGACCGTCAGGAGGGCGAGCGCTTCGCCCAGTGGACGGCCCGCGCCGACGAGGAGGCCCTCTCGTGAGCGAGCGAGCGGCCCCTTTCTACTGCCCCTACTGCGGGGACGAGGACCTGCGCCCGAGCGAGACCGGCGGGCACGGGGCCTGGGAATGCGCCTCCTGCCGACGCGCGTTCGCAGTGAAGTTCCTCGGCCTGCTTTCGGCCCCGTCAATACCGCCTGGGGGTAGCACCAATGACCACCAAGAGTGACGCCCTGTCCGACGCGGAGACCCAGTCCCGTTACACGCCCGAGCAGTTGGAGGCCCTGGCCACCACTGCCGGACGTGACCTGGAAAACGCCTCCGCCGAGGAGATCATGCGCTGGGCCGCCGAGACCTTCGGCCGCCGCTTCGCCGTGACCTCCTCCATGGAGGACGCCGTCGTCGCGCACCTGGCCTCGACCGCGCTTCCGGGCGTGGACGTGATCTTCCTGGACACGGGCTACCACTTCGCCGAGACGATCGGCACGCGCGACGCGGTGGCGGCCACCATGCCCGTCAACGTGCTCACGTTGACGCCGCGTCAGACCGTCGCGGAGCAGGACGCCGAGTACGGGCCGAAGCTCCACGACCGGGACCCCGACCTGTGCTGCGCGCTGCGCAAGGTCGAGCCGCTCAACCGCGGCCTGGCCGGCTACGACGCGTGGGCGACCGGCCTGCGCCGTGACGAGTCCCCGACCCGGGCCAACACCCCGGTCGTCTCCTGGGACCCGAAGCGGCAGAAGGTCAAGGTCGCCCCGATCGCCCGCTGGACCCAGGAGGACGTGGACGCCTATGTCGCCAAGAACGGGATCCTGCTGAACCCGCTGCTCTGGGACGGCTACGCGTCCATCGGCTGCTCGCCCGAGTCCTGCACCCGCCGGGTGCTGGAGGGCGAGGACGCCCGCTCCGGCCGCTGGGCCGGCGCCGGCAAGACCGAGTGCGGCATCCACCTCTGAGCCTCTCCCCAACCGCCCCTTCTCCCACTGGAGCAGACCTTCATGACCACCACTGTTGACGCACCGGCAGCCGGCACGGCAGCCGCCGTGCAGGGCTGCGGCGCCACCGTGTGGCTGACCGGCCTGCCCAGCGCTGGCAAGACCACCATCGCCACGGCGCTGGCCGAGCGGCTGCGCGCCGAGGGCCATCGGGTGGAGATCCTGGACGGTGACGAGATCCGCGAGTTCCTCTCGCGCGGTCTCAGCTTCACCCGGCAGGACCGTGACACCAACATCCAGCGGATCGGCTTCGTCGCCGAGCTGCTGGCCTCGAACGGCGTCAAGGTGCTCGCCCCGGTGATCGCGCCGTACGCGGACTCCCGCGCCGC
Source organism: Streptacidiphilus sp. MAP12-20 (assembly GCF_041262525.1). Classification (NCBI taxonomy): domain Bacteria; kingdom Bacillati; phylum Actinomycetota; class Actinomycetes; order Kitasatosporales; family Streptomycetaceae; genus Streptacidiphilus; species Streptacidiphilus sp. MAP12-20. Next base: position 139,023 of record NZ_JBGCCK010000012.1, on the reverse strand, counting down.
CGTCGCCTCCCGCCACGGGCAGCAGGGCACCGCGTACCTGGAGGTGCATGTCGCGACGCCGGTGGAGGTCTGCTCCGAGCGGGACGTCAAGGGCCTGTACGCGAAGCAGGCTGCGGGCGAGATCTCCGGGCTGACCGGCGTGGACGACCCGTACGAGGCCCCGGCCTCCCCCGACCTGCGCATCGAGGCGCACACCCAGACGGTGGACGAGTCCGCCGCCGCCCTGCACGCTCTGCTGACCGAGAGGGGACTGGCGTGACCACCGCAATCGATCTTCCTGCCGCTTCGGCCCAGGACAATCCCTACACGCTGTCGCACCTGGACGCGTTGGAGGCCGAGTCGGTCCACATCTTCCGGGAGGTGGCCGGGGAGTTCGAGAACCCGGTGATTCTCTTCTCGGGCGGCAAGGACTCGATCGTGATGCTGCACCTGGCGCTGAAGGCGTTCGCGCCGGCGTCGGTGCCGTTCGCGCTGCTGCACGTGGACACCGGGCACAACTTCCCCGAGGTCATCGAGTACCGCGACCGCACGGTCGCCGAGCACGGGCTGCGGCTGCACGTCGCCTCGGTGCAGGAGTTCATCGACAACGGCCGGCTGCGCGAGCGCCCCGACGGGACCCGCAACCCGCTGCAGACCGTGCCGCTGCTGGACGCGATCGAGACGGGCCGCTTCGACGCCGTCTTCGGCGGCGGTCGCCGCGACGAGGAGAAGGCCCGCGCGAAGGAGCGGGTCTTCTCGCTGCGTGACGAGTTCGGCGCCTGGGACCCGCGTCGCCAGCGCCCCGAGCTGTGGTCGCTCTACAACGGCCGGCACGCACCGGGCGAGCACGTGCGCGTCTTCCCGCTGTCCAACTGGACCGAGCTGGACGTGTGGCAGTACATCGAGCGGGAGAAGATCGAGCTCCCGGAGATCTACTACGCCCACGAGCGGGACGTGTTCCAGCGCTCCGGCATGTGGCTGACCGCGGGCGAGTGGGGCGGCCCGAAGGAGGGCGAGACGGTCGAGCGCCGCTTGGTGCGCTACCGCACGGTCGGCGACATGTCCTGCACCGGGGCCGTCGACTCCGACGCGGTGACCATCGAGCACGTCATCGCCGAGATCGCCGCCAGCCGCTTGACCGAGCGTGGCGCCACCCGCGCGGACGACAAGATGTCCGAGGCCGCCATGGAAGACCGCAAGCGCGAGGGGTACTTCTAAATGACCAGCACCATCACCGAGCAGGGCGGGGCGACCTCGCTGCTGCGCTTCGCCACCGCGGGTTCCGTCGACGACGGCAAGTCGACGCTGGTCGGGCGGCTGCTGCACGACTCCAAGTCCGTGCTGGCCGACCAGTTGGAGGCCGTCGAGCACGCCTCGCGCAAGCGCGGCCAGGAGACGCCGGATCTGGCGCTGCTGACCGACGGGCTGCGGGCCGAGCGCGAGCAGGGCATCACCATCGACGTGGCGTACCGCTACTTCGCCACGCCCCGGCGGCGGTTCATTCTGGCCGACACCCCCGGACACGTGCAGTACACCCGCAACATGGTCACCGGCGCGTCCACCGCCGAGCTCGCGGTGGTGCTGGTCGACGCCCGCAACGGCGTGGTCGAGCAGACCCGCCGGCACGCGGCCGTGGCCGCGCTGCTGCGGGTGCCGCACCTGGTGCTGGCGGTCAACAAGATGGACCTGGTCGAGTACGCGGAGCCCGTCTTCGCTGCGATCGCCGCGGAGTTCAGCGCGTACGCCGCTTCGCTGGGCGTGCCGGACGTGGCCGCGATCCCGATCTCGGCGCTGGCCGGCGACAACGTCGTCGAGCCGAGCGCCAACATGGACTGGTACGGCGGCCCTACCCTGCTGGAGCACCTGGAGACCGTGCCGGTCGGCACCGACCCGAGCGACCAGCCGGCCCGGTTCCCAGTCCAGTACGTGATCCGCCCGCAGTCGGCCGAGCACCCGGACTACCGCGGCTACGCGGGCCAGTTGGCCTCCGGTGTGCTGCGCACGGGCGACACCGTCACCGTGCTGCCCGCCGGGATCACCACCACGGTGGCCGGGATCGACGTGCTGGGCCAGGAGAGCGACATCGCCTGGGCGCCGCAGTCGGTGACGGTGCGGCTGGCCGAGGACATCGACATCTCGCGCGGTGACCTGATCGCGGCCGGGCCCGCCCCGGAGGCCACGCAGGACGTCGTCGCGACCGTGGCGCACCTGAACGAGCGTCCGCTGCGCGTCGGCGACAAGGTACTGCTCAAGCACACGACGCGGACGGTGCGGGCGATCGTCAAGGACATCCCCTACGCGATCGCCGTCGACACCCTGGAGCAGGTCGAGCGTCCGGGCAGCCTGAACGTCAACGACCTGGGCCGGGTGGTGCTGCGCACCGCCGAGCCCATCGCGCTGGACGACTACCGCAGCAACCGCCGCACCGGCTCGTTCCTGCTCATCGACCAGGCGGACGGCACCACCCTCACGGCCGGCATGGCCGGAGAGGCGTTCTGATCCGATGAAGGGGTCTACCACGATGGGCGGCGAGGCTTTCTCGCTCATGGCGAAGGAAGGCGGGCGCGTCGGCAGCGGCGCGCTCGGGGCGGGACGCGGAGCCATCGGCCCGTGTCGCCCGATGGGTCGCTGACCCGGGGCCCTGGCCCCGCGTCGTTCGCAGCTCAGCCCGACCGCTTTTCGCCACCCATCACTGTGAGGACACCCTTCATGTCGCAGCCTTCCGATTCGCACCGTTCGCGCCGACTCGTGCCGACCAGACGCGCCGCGCTGGCCGCCGTCGCCGCCGTGACCGCCGCCGGGCTGCTGAGCGCCTGCGGCTACGGCTCGAAGGCTGCCACCACCGCCTCCTCTGACAACAGCACCGCCACCGCCGCAGGACCCGCCCTGTCGGCGAGCACCGTGCACATCGGCTACTTCGCCAACCTCACCCACGCGACGCCGCTGATCGGCATCGCCGACGGCAAGTTCGCCGCAGCGCTGGGTGGCACGAAGATCCAGACGCAGATCTTCAACGCCGGTCCGAGCGAGATCGAGGCGCTCAACTCCGGCGCGATCGACATCGCCTGGATCGGCCCCTCCCCCGCGATCAACGGCTACGTCAAGTCGAAGGGCGCGGCGCTGAAGATCATCTCCGGCGCGACCTCGGGCGGCGCGGAGCTGGTCGTCAACCCGGCCGTCATCAAGAGCGAGGCCGACCTCAAGGGCAAGAAGATCGCCACCCCGCAGGCCGGCAACACCCAGGACGTTGCGCTGCTCAACTACCTCGCGGGCAAGGGCCTCAAGGTCGACCCCAAGACCGGCGCCGGCGACGTCTCGGTGATCCGCACCGACAACGCCGTCACCCCCTCCGCCTACGCCTCCGGCCAGATCGACGCCGCCTGGGTGCCCGAGCCCACTGCGTCCAAGCTGGTCGCGGAGGGAGCAAAGGTACTGGTCGACGAGAAGTCGCTGTGGCCCGGTGGCAAGTTCGTCTCGACCAACGTCGTCGTCTCGCAGGCCTTCCTGAAGGCTCACCCGGACGTGGTGAAGGCGGTGCTGAAGGCCTCCGTCGACACCAACGCCTGGATCACCGCCAACCCCGCTCAGGCCAAGAAGGACGCCAATGCCGCGCTGAAGGCGCTCAGCGGCAAGGCACTGAGCGACAAGGTCCTGAACTCGGCCTGGAGCGAGCTCTCCGTCACCGACGACCCGCTGGCCTCGACCCTGCAGAGCGAGGCCCAGCACGCCGTGACGGCGGGCTTCATCAAGCAGCCCGACCTCGCCGGCATCTACGACCTCACCCTGCTCAACCAGATCCTCGCCGCCGAGGGCAAGCCCGCCGTCTCCGCCGCCGGGCTCGGCGCGCAGTAGCGACGGCAGGACCCCCATGACTCCGGGAGCCGCTCCGATCCGCGTCGATGCCCGATCCATTCGGAACGGAGCGGCCTCCGGCCACTCAGCACCAGCCCCACACCAGACAGACCGCAGCCCGAACCAGGAGGTGACCGCATGACCACCCTGCTGACCGAGAGCTCCACCATGGTCGAGACCGCTGTCCGGCTGGACCACGTCACCAAGTCCTTCGGCCGCAGCGCAGCGGCCCATGTCGTCCTGGACGACATCAGCCTGAACGTCGCCCCGGGCGAGTTCGTCTGCCTGCTCGGCGCCTCCGGCTGCGGCAAGTCGACCCTGCTGAACCTCGTGGCCGGGCTGGACCAGCCGACCACCGGCACCATCGACGTCCCCGGCGGACACGCCGCGCTGATGTTCCAGGAGCACGCGCTCTTCCCCTGGCTCACCGCCGGGCAGAACATCGAACTCGCCCTGCGGCTGCGCCGCGTCCCGCGCGGCGAGCGCCGCGCCGAGGCGCAGCGCCTGCTGGAGCTGGTCCGCCTCGGCGGCGCCCACGGCAAGCGCGTCCACGAACTCTCCGGCGGCATGCGCCAGCGCGTCGCGATGGCCCGCGCGCTCGCGCAGGACGCCAAGGTGCTGCTGATGGACGAGCCCTTCGCCGCGCTCGACGCGATCACGCGTGACGTGCTGCACGAGGAGCTCATCCAGATCTGGAACGAGACCGGCGTCTCCGTTCTCTTCGTCACCCACAACGTGCGCGAGGCGGTGCGGCTGGCACAGCGCGTCGTGCTGCTCTCCTCCCGCCCCGGGCGGATCGCCCAGGAGTGGACCATCGACCTGCCCCAGCCCCGCCGGATCGAGTCCTCGGGCGTGGCCGACCTCGCGGTGGAGATCACCGACCAGCTCCGAGGGGAGATCCGCCGCCATGTCCAGCACTGATCTGATCAAGACCGCCGCTGTGCTCACCGACCCCTCGTCCGCCACGGACGTCGCGTCCGTCGGGGCCGGACTGGACGCGCTGGAGACCGAGACCGTCGAGCGCACGCCCCTCCGGCAGGTGCTGACCGGCAAGGTGCTGCCGCCGCTCATCGCGATCGCGCTGGTGCTGCTGGTCTGGGAGCTCGCCTTCCTGGCCCACCTCAAGCGCGCGGACCTGCTGCCCAGCCCCCTGGACGTGTGGAACAGCCTGCACGACCAGTGGCTGCAGGGGACCATCGGCTCGACCATCTGGACCTCCCTCTCCCGGGGTGTGCTGGGATTCCTGATCTCCGTCGTCATCGGCACGCCGATCGGCCTGGTCGTCGCCAAGGTCAAGCCCGTCCGCGCCGCGATCGGGCCGATCCTGTCCGGACTGCAGTCCATCCCGTCCGTCGCCTGGGTACCCGCCGCGGTGATCTGGTTCGGGCTCAGCAACGCCACCATCTACGCCGTCGTCCTGCTCGGCGCCGTACCCTCCATCGCCAACGGCCTCGTCGCCGGCGTCGACCAAGTGCAGCCGATCTACCTCCGCGCCGGGCGCACCCTCGGCGCCACCGGCCTGCGCGGCATCTGGCACGTCCTGCTGCCGGCCGCGCTGCCCGGCTACATCGCCGGACTCAAGCAGGGCTGGGCCTTCTCCTGGCGCTCACTCATGGCCGCCGAACTCATCGCCAGCTCCCCCGCGCTCGGCCTGGGCCTGGGCGCGCAGCTCGAGTTCTCCCGCGAGAACCTCGACATGAGCGGTGTCCTCGCCACCATCATTCTCATCCTCGTCGTCGGAATCGGCATCGAACTGCTCATCTTCAACCCGATCGAGCGACGCGTGCTGCGTTCCCGCGGCCTGCTGACGGCCCGTCGGTAGCCGGGCGGCCCGCGATGACCAGACTCCTCCTCCTCGCCCACGGCAGCCGCGACCCGCGGCACGCCGCGACCATGACCGAGCTCACCGCCCTGACCCGCGCCCAGCGCCCGGGTCTGGACGTGCGCGTCGGCTATCTCGACCACTGCGCGCCGCGGATCCCGCGTGCGCTGGAGCAGTTGGCCGAGGAGGGCGAGGGGCCCGTCGTCGCCGTACCGATGCTGCTCGCGCGCGCCTACCACGCCAAGACCGACATCCCCGGTGTGCTGCGCGAGGCGGCGGCCCGACTGCCCCGGCTGACCGTCCATCAGGCGGAGGTGCTCGGCCCCTCCCCGCTGCTGCTGCGCGCGCTGGAGCGACGCCTGGCCGAGGTCGGCGTCCGCCCCTCCCCCGACACGGGCGTCGTCCTCGCCTCGGCGGGCTCCTCCGATCCCGTCGCGAACGCGGCGGTCCGCGCGACCGCCGCCGCGTGGCAGCGTGCGGCGGGCTGGGGCGGCGTCGCCGTGGCACACGCCTCCGCCGCGCCCCCGACTCTGGCCGACGCCGCGGCCACCCTGCGTGCCCAGGGCCTGCGCCGCCTCGCCGTCGCCCCCTACCTGCTCGCCCCCGGCCTGCTGCCCGACCGCATCGCAGCGCAGGCCGCGACGGCAGGCATCTCCACCGTCGCGGCCCCACTCGGCGCGTCCCCCGACCTCGCCGAGTTGCTACTGCAACGCTACGACGAGGCACTGACAATCGAGCGGGCTCCGCTGGCCGTCGGCGCCTGAGCGAAGAGGCGTGGCCTGATGATGGGCCTCGGCGTACACCTGGCGGTCGAGCGCTGATCCGTCAGACGGTGATCCAGTAGCGGCGCTTGAGCCCGTGCTGCGCGCTGCCGCGCACGTCCTCCAGCACGCCGCCGTTCCGCTCGATGCTGCGGGCGGAGGCGGTGTTGGCGTCGTCGCAGGTGACCAGCACCCGGTCCAGCCCGATCGCCCGCGCCTGCGGCAGCACCGCGCCCAGCGCCCAGCTCGCGAGCCCGCGACGCCGGGCGGACGGCCGGACGCTGTAGCCGATGTGGCCGCCGACGTCGAAGAGGAAGTCGTTGACGTAGTGACGCAGGTCGATCGCGCCGAGGTAGGTGTCGTCGGCGACGATCCACCAGTGCGTGGCGTGCACGCGGCCCTCGCCGACCGGCCGCGAGCGGTCCGCCTGGAGCAGGAGGCGGTCGACCCACTCCGCGAAGCCCTCGGGGCTGCCCAGATCCACGCCGTCGGCCAGCCGCAGCCCGGTGCCGTCCTGGTGCGCCCCTGCGGCCCACTCGTCGCGGGCCTCGAGCCAGGACGCGCGCAGACGGACGGTGGGCAAGATCAGCTCGGGCGACATGGCATCGACCCTAACATCGCCCGCACAACGCAGGAGGGGCCGCAGCCCTGCCCGGCTGCGGCCCCTCCTGCTGCTCAGTGACTCAGCGTCGGCTGGAGTCCACCTGCTCGCCGACGGCATCGCCGTCGTCCTCGGCACGCTTCACGGCCGAGGAGGCCACGACGCGGCTGCTCGTCGCCTTCTTCCGGTCGGCGTGACCGGGCCACCAGGCGGCGTGCCCGACGAGCGCGGTCAGCGCCGGCGTGAAGAACATCGCCATCACGAAGGCGGCGATCGCGATGCCGATACTGATGGAGAAGCCCATCTCCGCGAAGAGCGAGTTCCCTGCCAGCATCATCGAGGCGAAGGTGCCGGCGAGGATCGCGCCTGCGGCGGCGACCGTCGGGCCCGCATGACGCAGTGCCTGTGCGGCCGCCTCGCGTGGCTCGCGGCCCTCGCGTGCCTCTTCCCGCAGTCGGGAGATCATCAGGATGTTGTAGTCCGTCCCGATGGCGACGACGAAGAGGTAGATGAAGACCGGCAGCATGAACATCAGGCCGCTCTGGTGCGCCATGTGCTGGAAGACCAGCACCGTCGAACCGAGCGTCGCGGCGAAGCCGAGTCCGACCGAGGCCATCAGGTACAACGGCGCCACGACGCTGCGCAGCATCAGGGCCAGAATCAGCATGATCAGCACTGCCGCCGTCGGGAAGACCACCGTGTAGTCGCGGTTGATCGCCTTCTGGATGTCGGCGTAGATCGCGCTCATGCCGCCCACCATCGCCTTGGTCCCCGCCGGGGTGTTGGCATGGACCACGTCACGCAACTGCGCGACGCTGTCGAGGGCCGCGCTGCTCTGCGGGTCGTTGCTGAGGATGACGCTGATGTCGGCCGTGTCACCGTTGGCGCTGTACCTCGCCGGGGACACCTGGGCGACGCCCGAGACGCGGAGCTTCTGCGCCAGCGCGTCGACCGCGCTGTGGTCCAGCGCGCTGGAGCCGGTGACGAAGACCTCGGTCGGCGTGGCGGCGCCCGCGCTGTACTCCTTGGTGATGGTGTCCTGGACGACCATCGACTCCTTGGTCTTGGGCATGGAGCCGGATGCGAAGTCGAAGCTCGCCTTGTAGCTGGTGGCCACCAGGGCCAGGGCGACCATCAGCACGCCCGAGATGACGGCCACCAGGGCCGGGCGGCGCTTGACCGTGTTGCCGACCGCGGCGAAGCGGGTGGACTTGGGCTCGACCTGCCACTTCTTGGACGGCCAGAAGAGCACGCGCGGCGGGATCCAGGAGAAGACCGCGGGCACCAGGGTCAGGCCCGCGACCAGGGTGACGCCGACGGAGATCGCCAGAGCCGGGCCCATCTGCTTGAGGAAGGAGATGGACGACAGGCACAGGGCAAGGAAGGCGATGATCACGGTGCCGGCGGCGGAGGCGATGGCCTCGCCGACGCGGCCGACCGCGTGGGTCATGGCTTCCTTGTGATCGTCACCGGCCCGCAGTCGCTCTCGGTACCGGAACATCAGGAAGAGGATGTAGTCCGTTCCGACGCCGAAGAGCACCACGATGAGGATGCCCGTCACCGACGAGTTGGACTGCAGGTTGAGCGCCTTGGTCACGTCGGCGATCAGCCCGTTGGCCGCCGTCAGCACCACGCCGATGAGCACGATCGGCAGGATCGCCATCAGCGGCGAGCGGAAGATCAGGGCCATCGCGAGGATGATGATCCCGAAGGTGCCGAGGCTGATGATCGCCTGCCCGGTCTTCGACGCGTCCTGCTGGTCGAGGACCTGGGCGGCCGAACCGCCGACCTTGGCGTCCAGGCTGGTGCCCTTGACCAGCTGCGTGACGTCGGCGCGCAGGGCCTTGGCCGCGTCCGCCATCTTCTGCTGGTCGGAGGTCTTGGTACCGAGGTTGACCGCGCCCATGCCGTACTTGCCGTCATGGGAGTAGGGACCGGTGTAGACGCCCTGCATGAGCGGGACGCTCTTCGCGGACAGCGCCTTGTTGACGGAGTCGATCTCCGCCTTGTCGGCCGTGGTCAGCGCCTGCCCGTCCGTGCGCTGGTAGAGGATCTCCGCGCCCGGCGTGAACTTCTGCGGGAAGGCCGACTGCTGGAGCTCCATCGCCTGTATGGACTCGTAGCTCTTCGGCAGGAAGCTGCTCTCGTCGCTGCTGGACTGAAGCGTGGGCGCTGTCATCGCGATCGCGACGGCGGCGACCAGCCACGCGATCACTGTCCAGAACGGGTGTCGGACGACTGTGCGTCCGATGCGGTGAAACATGTCGATTGCCCCTCCACGGCATGGATCACCGCCGCCCCGGGTGAGGACGTGGGCAGGGCGATCTGGCCCCCCGACTAGCCGGGCGGCAGGTAAGTGTCCTGTGAGGCATCCTAGGAAAGTCACTAGCCGAGCGGCAAGTCGGGTCCAAAGTCCCGAGCCCGCTCACGGCGTGCTTAAGTCTGCCGAGATCATCCTGCCTGGCCACAAGGCCGGTCGCCTCGTCCCCCGGGTGGATCCGCCTCCGCCTCAGGGTGGAGATCCGCCCCCGAACCATCCCCCAGTCCCGCCGGTCCCGCGCGGCGCTCTCAGCGCAGCGGCCACGCGCCGTCGACCACGGCCGCAGGGTCCTTCGCACGGCGGAGCCACTCCTGGAGGCCGGCCGCCCACGTCGCGTGCCAGCCCGCCTGCCGGTCGTGCAGCTGCTGCGGCGTCGCCTTGCCCACCTCGGCCGGGTAGCGCTCGCCCAGCGCGAGCGCTACCCGGACCGCCGCGAGGGCGTCGGCTCCCGCCTTGTGCGCGTCGACCAGTTCGATCCCGTACAGCGCGCAGGCGTTCTCCAGCGAGCGCGAGCCCTTGCGGTACTTGTCCACCGCGCGGTCCACCACCAGCGGGTCCACCACCGGGCCGACCGGCACTCCGCCCAGCTGGCGCTCCAGCGAGGGCAGCTCGTGCCGGCGCAGCTCCGCCGCGAGGAGGCTCAGATCGAACGGCGCGTTGTAGACGACCACCGGCACGCCCTCGCGCCAGTACGAGACGAGCGCCGCCGCGACCTCCGCGACGACCTCCTCCGCCGGCCGTCCCTCCGCGACCGCGCGCCGCGTGGTGATGCCGTGCACCGCCGTGGCGTCCGCGGGAATCGGGACGCCGGGATCCGCCAGCCACTCCCTCACCCGGACCGGTTCGCCGCCCTTCGCCTCCACCAGGGCCGCGGAGACGATCCGCGACTCACCCGGCTCGGTACCGGTGGTCTCCAAGTCGAAGCCGACCAAGGTGTCGTGCAACCAGCTCATCAGGCGCGTCCTCTCGTCCCGTTGGCGACCATCATCCCGCCCGGCACTGACAGGCCCCGATGGGGGTCGGCGATGGACCCTCAGGACACCGGCCGGGAGTCGGCCCAGACGCCCTCGAACTCGTCCTGGTAGACCTGGAACAGCCCCGGCTCGAGTGGCCGCGCCGAACTCAGCGGGGCGCCCGAGCCGCCGCGCAGCACCAGCACCGGGGACTCCATCCCGCGCGAGCGGCGCAGGTAGGGCTGGACCACGGCCAGCCCGTCGGGGCCGTCGCCGTCGACCAGGTAGGCGGAGACGCGCGGCAGTTCGTCGTAGACGCGGATCTCGAACGCGCCCGCGTCGCGCAGTCGGGAGCGGACCCGGCGGACGTGCATGATGTTCGTCTCGACCGACTTGCCCAGCTCGCCACGGCCGAGCCCGAGTTCGCGCTCACGGCGGCGAAGAGCGCTGCTGGCCGGGTTGAGGAAGAGGAGCCGGATCCGGCAGCCGGAGTCGGCCAGGGCGATCAGCCGACGACCGGTGAAGTTCTGGCAGAGCATGCTCAGGCCGATGCCGATCGCGTCCAGTCGGCGGGCGCCGGCCAGCAGGTCCTCGACCGGGAGGTCGCGTTGGAGCCTGACCCGGTCCGGGTGGACGCCGATGACATCCGCGTAGCGGTCGCCGATCAGCTCCTCGACCGCGTCGACGGGCGCGCGCAGCCCCGACCCGCCGCTGCCGCCGGGACGGCTGGACTGGCCTCCGTCGAGCAGGAGCAGCAGCCGCGCCGCCGCGCGCTCGGCCTGCGCGAGCACGTTCTCGGAGAGGGTCCTGTTGCGCGAGACGACGTGGCGGGCCACCTCGAGCTCGTCGAGCGCGACCTCGATGTCGCGGCGGTCGGCCAGGAAGGGCTCGAAGCAGGGCCAGTGCTGGACCATCAGTTCCCGCAGCTGCGGCAGGGTGAGGAAGACCACGAGCGCGTCGTCGTCCGGGTCGAGCAGGTAGCCCTTGCGGCGGCTGACCTCGCGGACGGCCCCGGCGCGCTGCACCCACTCCTCGCCTGCGGGGCCGGCTGCGGCGATGACCCAGTCGTCGCCGTGGGCGGGCTCGTAGACGGGCCGCAGCACCTCGGCGACCACGGACCGCAGCCGCTGCTCGACCAGGTTCAGCCAGACGTAGGCGCGACCTGCGCGGCCGACGCGGAGTCTGGCCTCCTCCCAGGCGGCGGCGGGCCAGGCCAGCGAGGGCTCCAGTGGTCCTGGCTGATGCGGAACGGTCCGGCCCAGGCCGGTGCGGGAGCCCCGATCCAGAGCAGTTGGGGCGTCGCCCCGTGCCGCGCTCCCCGGGGAACCCCCGTCGGGGACCACCATTCCGGAGCTCACCGTCCCTATCCCGCGTCATCACGCCTCGCCTGCCCGGCCGTTGGGGGCGTGCGCCGGAGCGACGCGCCCTGTCGGCCGCGCCCACACGGTACCGCGCCGGGCGGCCTGATGCGGGCCGTCCGGGCGAGCCCGGACGATCAAGAGTACTTCGATTCCGGATTCCCGCGCAGCCGTTCGAGCCGCACGGACCGGCCTGACCCGACTCGGACAGAGGCGCGTGTCGTCCGAACACCGTCCGGACACGAACGAGCCAAGCGCGGGACACAGACACTCGTTCGGGCGAAGAACCGGCAATTCAGTCATGGGAACCGGTGTGCTACGCGACGATGCAGACGGACATGACGAAGTGTCGGGCCGGGCATCACCCCTTGGGGGTCTCCCCCGGGCGCGCCACCCCCGCCCGCACCGAAGGATTGGTTGAGGACCATGCAAGTCTGGCCGGGCCAGCCGTACCCCCTGGGCGCCACCTACGACGGCGCGGGGACCAACTTCGCCGTCTTCTCCGAGGCGGCGGAGCGGATCGAGTTGTGCCTGCTCGGCGACGACGGGTCGGAGACCTCGGTCGAGCTGCGCGAGACGGACGCCTTCGTCCGGCACGCCTACCTGCCCGGCATCCAGCCGGGCCAGCGCTACGGCTTCCGCGTGCACGGGCCGCACGACCCGTCCAGGGGCCTGCGCTGCAACAGCGCCAAGCTGCTGATCGACCCGTACGCCAAGGCCATGAGCGGCCGGATCGACTGGCACGAGTCCGTCTACGGTTACCCCTTCGGCGCCCCCGAGCGCCGCAACGACCTCGACTCGGCCCCGCACACAATGGCCTCCGTCGTCGTCAATCCGTACTTCGACTGGGGCAACGACCGTCCGCCGCGCACGGACTACCACCGCACGGTCATCTACGAGGCCCACGTCAAGGGCCTGACCCGGCTGCACCCCGGCATCCCCGAGGACATCCGGGGCACCTACGCCGGCATCGCGCACCCGGCCGTGATCGAGCACCTGGTCAAGCTCGGCGTCACCGCGATCGAGCTGATGCCGGTGCACCAGTACGTCGACGACCACCGACTCAGCGACATGGGCCTGGCCAACTACTGGGGCTACAACACCATCGGCTTCTTCGCCCCGCACGGGGCGTACTCCTCCCTCGGCGACCGCGGCCAGCAGGTGCAGGATTTCAAGTCGATGGTCAAGTCGCTGCACGCGGCCGGCATCGAGGTGATCCTCGACGTCGTCTACAACCACACCGCCGAGGGCAACCACCTCGGCCCCACCCTCGCCTTCCGCGGCCTGGACAACCCCTCCTACTACCGCCTCGCCGAGGACCGCCGGTACTACGAGGACACCACCGGCACCGGCAACAGCCTGCTGATGCGCAGCCCGCACGTGCTCCAGCTGATCATGGATTCGCTGCGCTACTGGGTCACCGAGATGCACGTCGACGGGTTCCGCTTCGATCTGGCCGCGACGCTCGCCCGTCAGTTCCACGAGGTCGACCGGCTCTCCTCCTTCTTCGACCTGGTCCAGCAGGATCCGGTCGTCTCCCAGGCCAAGCTCATCGCCGAGCCCTGGGATCTGGGCGAGGGCGGCTACCAGGTCGGGAACTTCCCTCCGTTGTGGACGGAGTGGAACGGCCGCTACCGCGACACCGTGCGCGACCTGTGGCGCGGCGAGAACGCCACGCTGGCCGAGTTCGGCTCCCGGCTCACCGGCTCCTCCGACCTCTACCAGGACGACGGCCGCCGCCCGATCGCCAGCATCAACTTCGTCACCTGCCACGACGGCTTCACGCTGCGCGATCTGGTCTCCTACAACCAGAAGCACAACGCCGCCAACGGCGAGGACAACCGCGACGGCGAGAGCTTCAACCGCTCCTGGAACTGCGGCGTCGAGGGCGAGACGGACGACCCGGCCGTGCTCGGCCTGCGCTCGCGTCAGCAGCGCAACTTCGTCGCCACCCTGCTGCTCTCCCAGGGCGTTCCGATGCTGGCCCACGGCGACGAGTTCGGGCGCACCCAGGGCGGCAACAACAACGCCTACTGCCAGGACAACGAGGTCTCCTGGGTCCGCTGGCCCCGGCTCGACGAGGAGAGCCCGGCGGGCCAACTGCTGGAGTTCACCCGGCACATGGTCTGGCTCCGCCGCGACCACCCGGTCTTCCGGCGCCGCCGCTTCTTCCACGGCCGCGCGGTCTCCGGCACGCACGACGAGCTCACCGACATCGCCTGGTTCACCAACGAGGGCGAGGAGATGGCCGCGCGGGACTGGCGCGCCTCGTTCGCCAAGTCGCTCACCGTCTTCCTCAACGGCAACGCCATCTCCGAGCCGGACCGCCGCGGCGGCCCGATCACGGACGACTCCTTCCTGCTGCTCTTCAACGCCGACGCGCAGCCGCTGGAGTTCGTGGTCCCGGTCAACCACGGCCACGAGTGGCAGGTCGTGGTCGACACCTCGCTGCCGTGGACGATCGCCCCGGGCACCGGCGCCAAGGTCAGGGCCGGGGAGAAGTTGCGACTGGTCGACCGGTCGATGATGGTGCTGCAGCGTCCCGCCTGAGCCACTGCGGGCGGCAGCGGCGGGCCCTCGCGCACAGGTTCGACCGATTGCCCCGCCCGGGTCGTGCGCGGCCCCGGCGTGGGGTAGGCGTGGGGGTATGACACCTGCCGAGCACCGGGCCCCGACGGCCAGCTACCGGCTCCAGCTCCAGCCCGGTTTCGGCTTCGCCCAGGCGGCCGACGCAGTCCCCTACCTGGCCGGCCTGGGGGTGTCGCACCTGCACCTCTCGCCCGTCCTGCAGGCGGTGCCCGGCTCCCGGCACGGGTACGACGTCGTCGACCACGCGCGGGTCAGCGCCGAGCTCGGCGGCGAGGCCGGGCTGCGGTCGCTGGCGGCGCGCGCCCGCGAGCACGGTCTCGGCCTGCTCGCGGACATCGTGCCCAACCACATGGCGGTGCCCACGCCGCTGCACCTGAACCAGGCCCTGTGGCGGGTGCTGCGCGAGGGTCCGCAGTCACGCTGGGCGGACTGGTTCGACATCGACTGGGCCGCGCAGGACGGCCGCGTGCTGCTGCCGGTGCTCGGCGACCGGCTCGGCGCGGTGCTGGTGGCGGGCGGCTTCAGCCTCGGGCGGGTGCACGGCCCGGACGGCGAGGAGCCCGTGCTCCGCCACGGCCCGCAGGTGCTGCCGCTGCGTCCGGGCACCGAATCGCTGCCGCTGCCCGAGCTGCTGCGCCGCCAGTGGTACCGGCCCGCCTGGTGGCGGCTGGCCCGGACCGAGCTCAACTACCGGCGCTTCTTCACCGTCAACGAGCTGATAGCCGTCCGCGTCGAGCTCCCCGAGGTTTTCGACGCGACGCACGCCCTGCTGATACGCCTGCACGGCGAGGGTGTGCTGGACGGCTTCCGGGTGGACCACCCCGACGGGCTCGCCGATCCGCGCGGCTATCTGCGCCGGCTACGCGAAGCCACGGGCGGTGCGCACGTCGTCGTGGAGAAGATCCTCACCGGCGCGGAGACCCTCCCCGATGACTGGCCGTGCGCCGGGACGACGGGTTACGACGCCCTGCGGCACATCGACGGCGTGCTGACGGACGGTGCGGGCGTGGTCCGCGCCCTGCGCCCGCCCGCCGAGGTCGCCTCGGGCGCCGCGCAGCGCGGCCGCACCGAGCTGGTGCGCCCCCAGGGCGAGCTCGACGCCGAGGTGAGGCGGCTGGTGCGCGAGGTCGAGGCAGCCCGCGGCGACGAGGTGGCGCTCAGCGACCACCCGGCTTGGGCGGTGCGCGCGGCGCTGGCCGGCCTGCTGGCGGGCTTCCCCCGCTACCGCCCCTACCCCGTGCCCGGCGAGCCGCTCCCCGCCCGGGACGCCGAGGCGCTGCGGGCGCAAGCCGACGACGCGCTCGTCGCCGCGCCCTTCGCCGCGACGGCCGGTCTGGTCCGCACGCTGCTGCTGGCCCCCGACTCCCCGCCCTCGCTGCGCGCGCGCTTCGCCCAGACGGCGGCCGCCGTGGCCGCGAAGGGCGTCGAGGACACCGCCTACTACCGGCACCACCCGTTGCTCTCCCTCAACGAGGTCGGCGGCGACCCGGCCCACCCCGGTCTGACCCCGGACGCATTCCACGCCTACTGCGCCCACCTCGCCCGCGACTGGCCGACGACGATGACCGCGCTCTCCACCCACGACACCAAGCGCAGCGCCGACGCCCGCGCCCGGCTCGCCGTCCTGGCTGAGCTGCCCGAGGAGTGGCTGGCCGAGCGCGCCGCCTGGTCCGCGCTGGCTCCGGGCGGTGGCCTGCCGCAGGACCGCGACGCCGAGGACCTGATCTGGCAGACCGCGCTGGCCGCCTGGCCGATCGACGCCGAGCGGCTGACGGCCGTGGCGCTGAAGTCCGTCCGCGAGGCGAAGCTGCACACCGACTGGTCCGACCCCGACCCTTCGTTCGAGCGCGCGGTCGCCGTCCTGTCCCGCTCCGCGCCCGAGACACCGGCGCTGGCGGACCGGATCGCGGCCTTCGTCCGGCGGATCGCCCCCTACGAGCGCGTCAACACGCTGAGCGCGACCCTGCTGCACCTGACCATGCCGGGCGCGCCCGACCTCTACCAGGGCAGCGAGTTCCCGCTCCACACGCTCGTCGACCCGGACAACCGCGGCATCGTCAGCTTCCCTGCGGCCCCGGATCCCCAGGGCCCCGCCGCCGAGAAGGCCACCCTCACCCGCGTGGCGCTGCACCTGCGCGCCGCCCTCGAACCCAAGGAGTCCTACACCCCCTGGGCCACCCCCTCCCCGCATGCCCTCGCCTTCCTGCGCGGTGACGCCTTGCTGACGGTCGTCACCCGTCTCCCGCTCGGCCTGGAACGCGCGGGCGGCTGGGGCGAGCACGAGCTCGCCCTCCCCGACGGCACCTGGACGGAAGCCCTCACCTCCCGCACCGGCCTCCACGGCTCGGTCCCCCTCGCGGACCTGCTGAGCACCCTCCCCGTGGCGCTGCTGACCCGGGCGGGGTGAGAAGGGCGGGCCGAGAGGGGCGGGCTGAGAAGGCGGCTCGCGTCGCGACCCGTGCGGTGGAAGTCGGCGTGGCACAGGCGTGCACCGGGTGCCCGGCCGGGTAGAAGGGACCGTATGCCGACGCCCGCACCCACCCGCCGCCCGCACCGCTTCTCGCTCTGGGCGCCGGATGCCGCCACCGTCGAGGTCGAGGTGGACGGCAGCGTCCACGCGATGCGGCCCGACGCGGCACGGAGTGGCTGGTGGGAGGCGGGCGTGCCCGCCGACCCGAGCGCGACGCGGTACGGCTTCCGGCTGGACGGCGGCCCGACGCTGTCCGATCCGCGTTCGCCGCGCCAACCGGACGGACCGGACGGCCTCTCGCAGCTGGTCGACCACGCCGCCTTCCCCTGGCAGGCCCACTGGCCCGGCCGGGGCCTCACCGGCGCCGTTCTCTACGAGCTGCACATCGGCACCTTCACCGCCGAGGGCACCTTCGACGCCGCGATCACCCGGCTTCCGCACCTGGCCGCGCTGGGCGTGACCCACGTCGAGCTGATGCCGGTCTGCTCCTTTCCCGGCCGTCGGGGGTGGGGGTACGACGGCGTGGCGCCCTGGGCCGTTCACGAGCCCTACGGCGGACCTGACGGGCTGAAGCGCTTCGTGGACGCGGCTCACGGCCACGGGCTCGGCGTCGTGCTGGACGTCGTGCACAACCACCTGGGCCCGTCCGGCAACCACTTGCCGCGCTTCGGCCCCTACTTCACCGACCGGCACCAGACCCCGTGGGGCGCGGCGGTCAATCTGGACGCGCCGGGCTCGGACGAGGTGCGCGCCTACCTGATCGCCTGCGCGCTGGCCTGGCTGCGCGACTACCGCATCGACGGACTGCGGCTCGACGCCGTGCACGCGCTGGTCGACACCCGTGCGCTGCCGTTCCTGGAGCAACTCGCCGCCGCCGTCGACTCACTGGCCCAGCGCAGCGGCCGCCCGCTCTTCCTCGTCGGCGAGTCCGACCTGAACGACCCCCGCCTGATCACGCCGCGCGAGGCGGGCGGCACCGGCCTCGCCGCCCAGTGGAGCGACGACTTCCACCACGCCCTGCACGCCGCGCTGACCGGCGAAGGCCAGGGCTACTACGCCGACTTCGCCGTCCGCCCGCTCGCCGCGCTCGCGAAGACGCTGACCGGTGGCTTCTTCCACGACGGCAGCTGGTCCAGCTTCCGCGGCCGCTCGCACGGCCGCCCGCTCGACACCCTGCGCACGCCCCTGCACCGCTTGCTCGGCTACGCGCAGACCCACGACCAGATCGGCAACCGCGCCCAGGGCGACCGGCTCGCCACCACGCTCCCGCTCGAACTGCTGGCCGCCGGGGCGGCCCTGGTGCTGCTCTCACCCTTCACGCCGATGCTGTTCATGGGTGAGGAGTGGGGCGCGTCCACGCCCTGGCAGTACTTCACCGACCATCAGGACCCCGAGCTGGCCCGCGCCGTGCGGGAGGGCCGCCGCCGCGAGTTCGCCGAGCACGGCTGGAAACCGGAGGAGATCCCCGATCCGCAGGCCGAATCGACCTTCGCCGCCTCCCGTCTGGACTGGTCCGAGCCCGAACGCGGCCACCACGCCACCCTGCTGGACTGGCACCGCCGCCTGCTCCGGCTGCGCTCGCTCGCCTCGGGACCGGCCGAGGTCCGCTTCGACGAGGACGAGGGCTGGCTGACGATGCGGCGCGGCGAGCTGGCGGTGGGCGTGAACCTCTCCGGGCAGCCCCGTGAACTACCGCTGCCGCCGGGCACCGTCCTCGCGGAGTTCGCGCCCTCGACGGTGGTCGTCCGGACGTAGCGGCCGGCTCCGGAGCGCGGAAGGGCTGTCCGGCCCACGGCCGGACAGCCCTTCCGAGATCTTCAGCAGCCTTTGAGAGTCGGCGCGTTGACGGCCAAGCTTTGGCTCAGGCCTTGCCGACCGCCGAGGCCCAGTCGAGGTTCACGCCCATCTGGGCGTACATGTCCGTGTACCCGACGAAGCAGTCGAACTTCTCGATCTTGCCGTCGTGCAGATACCAGAAGTCGGCGGTCGGCGCGTCGATCTTCGCGCCGTTCGGCTTGACGGTGCCCGCCGGCGTCTGCAGCGGCCCCTCGAACGTGCCCTGGATCGACAGCTCGAGGCTGACCACGTCGCCGTTCACGGTGATGCTCTTAAGATCACGGTGGACGTCGGGGAAGATGGCGGCCATGCCGGTCAGCACGTCACCGAGTGCCTGGCCCTGGTAGGTCTTGCCGGCGACCTTGTCGTTGAAGACGCCGTCCTTGGCGAAGCTGTTGATGAACGCGTTGACGTCCAGGCTGTGGCCCTCCGCCACGTGGTACGCGTTCAGGACGACTGCGAGATTGGCTATCTCATGCGCGGTCAGGTGGCGGTTCGTGAGCGGCAGCGCCGACAGTTCGCGGGGACTGAGGCCCGCGTGGACCTCCGAGCTGCTGCCGACGGTGTGGACCTGCGCGCTGCTGGCGACGGGGCTTGCGGCGTGCGACGGCGCCGCGGCAATGGCGAGACCACTCAGGCTCGCGACGGCGGCCGTGGTGACGATCGTCTTCCATCCGAGGGACTTCATGTCGTGCTCCTCCACGTTGGTTCTCGGGATCTGACGATCCGTCGAAGGGGTTTTCAAACGCTCGCTTGACTGTAGGAGCGGCGGCGCAAACCTGTCAAGCGAGTGTTTGATTTATATGTTGCGGAGATCAATTGCCCAGCGGGCGGCAGGCTCCTTGACAGGAAAATCAATCAGCTGTTTGAATACTGTCCATGGCGACAGAACGCACAGATCAACGCCGCGAGGCCGGCCAGCGGACGCGGGACAGCCTGCTGACCGCCACGGTGGAGTTGCTCGCGCAACGTGGCCAGGAGGGTGTGACCCTCCGTGAGATCACCGACCAGGCCGGCGCCAACGTCTCCGCGGTGAGCTACCACTTCGGGTCGCTGAAGACGCTGTGCGATTCGGCGATCGAGCACGCGCTGGAGGAGTATCTGGACGCGCAGATCAACGCGGTCGCTTCGCTGGACGCCACGTCGGGCATCGAGGATCTGGCCGCGGCGTTCACCAGGCCGATGATGCGCGCTCTGGCGACCGGCGGACGGGATCTCGCGGTCATGCGGACGGTAGCGCGAGTCGGGATCGACCCACCCGAGGGCTGGGATCGGCTGGCTGCGAAGTTCCAGCAGTCCCGGCAGGACATTGTCCGGAAGCTCTCGGCGAACCTTCCCGGAGTCGGCGAACAGGAGTTGGAGTTCCGCGTCCGGTGCGCGGCCGGCCTGCTGAACTGGCTCGCATTGGCGCCCATCGGCGCCGAACTGGCCGCCAAGCCCCCTGAGCAGATCGAGCGATGGCTGGTCCCCGTGTTGGCCGGGGCGTTCCGCGGCTCCCCGAACATCGGCTGACCTGGGCCGATACCGCCGGCCCTGAAGCCACTAGACCGTGCGGTGGTCGACCAGCTTCTGCCACACCTCGCGGACCTGCGGCTCCAGCCGGTCCAGCGGTCCGTCGTTGTCGATGACGAGGTCGGCGACGGCGAGCCGGTCCGCCCGGCTCGCCTGCGCGGCCATCCGGGCGCGCGCGTCCTGCTCGGTCATGCCGCGCAGCTCGACGAGCCGCCGGACCCGGGTCTCGTCGGCGGCGTCCACGACGACGACCAGGTCGTAGAAGGGCGCGAGCCCGTTCTCGGCGAGCAGCGGCACGTCGTGGACGACGACGGCGTCGGGGCCGGCGGCCGCCTCCAGCTCGGCGGAGCGGCGACCGACGAGCGGGTGCACGATCGCGTTGAGCGCGGCCAGCCGCGCGGGGTCGGCGAAGACGACGGCGCCCAGGCGCGGCCGGTCCAGCGAGCCGTCGGCAGCCAGGACCTCAGGACCGAACTCGGCGACGACGGCCGCGAGGCCGGGCGTGCCGGGCGCGACGACCTCCCGTGCGATCAGGTCCGCGTCGACGACCACCGCGCCCAGCGCGGCGAGCCGCCGGGAGACCTCGCTCTTGCCCGCGCCGATGCCGCCCGTGAGTCCAACCTTCACCATGCGCAGCAACCTATCGGGAAGCGACCCACGGACCAACCCGCCGACTGACCTGCCGACCAGCGCAGCAGCAGCTCGATGGCGTCAGCGCTTGAGCAGTGCCACCGGCACGCCCGGCCGCTCGTGGTCCGCCGCGCGCGGCGACGGCAGCGCGCCGACGGGGTCGGGCAGCGGGGGCAGGTTCGCGTGCTCCTTGAAGCCGAAGCGGGCGTAGAGGCGGCGCAGCGGCGCCGGGGCCCACCAGTTGCCCTTGCCGAAGAGCGACATGGTGGCCGGCACCAGCAGCATCCGCACCAGCGTCGCGTCCACCAGCACCGCGACGGCCAGGGCGAGGCCGATCTCCTTGATGTCGAGCATGCGCCCGGTCGAGAAGCCCAGGAACACGATCACCATCAGTGCCGCCGCCGAGGTGATGATCCGGCCACTGCGCTGCACGCCCAGCTCCACCGCGCGGCTGCAGTCGTATCCCTCGTCGTGGAGTTCCTTGATCCGGGAGAGCAGGAAGACCTCGTAGTCCATGGAGAGCCCGAACGAGAAGACGAAGACCAGGACCGGGATCCACGCCTCCAGACCGCCGGTCGGCGTGAAGCCGAGCAGGCCGCTGAACCAGCCGTCCTGGAAGACCAGCGTCATCACGCCCAGCGCCGCCCCCAACGAGAGCAGGTTCATCACCAGCGCCTTGATCGGCACGACCACCGAGCCGGTCATCAGGAAGAGCAGCAGGAAGGTCGCCACCACGATCAGGCCGAGCGCCCAGGGCCCGCGGGTCTGGATCTCGTGCTCGAAGTCGACGACACTCGCCGCGTTGCCGGTCACGTAGGTCGTCAGGCCCGCCCGGTCCGCCCGCAGCTCGCCCACGACGTGCTGCGCGCTCGCGCCCTGCGCGGTGCCGTCCACGCGCACCCCGACGGCCGACCAGGCCGAGGCGCCGCTGCCACCGGACTCGGTGACCTGGGCCGAGCGCACGTCCGGCAGCGTCGCCACCTTCTCCGCGTAGGCCTGGGCGACGGCCTTGTCGCTCTTGACGAAAACCGTGACGTCCGGCTCCGCCAGCTGCGGGTAGTCGGCCGTGATCACGTCGGCGACCTCACGGCTGCTGAAGCTGCTCGGCAGCACCTGGGTGCTCAGGCTCTGCGCGTGCGCGCCGAAGAACGGCGCCGCGCAGGCGACCAGCAGCGCAGCGGCGCCCAGGGCGACCGGCAGGGCCTTGCGCTGCACCTTCCGCACCACCCATGCGAAGCGGCCGTTGTCGCGCACCCCGTGCTTCGGCGGTTTGATCCGCTTGCCGGCGAAGCCCAGCAGGGCCGGGACCAGGGTCAGACCGGAGAGCACGGTGATCACGACGACGCTGACCCCGGCCGCCGCCACGGCCCGGAAGATCGGGCTGGTCAGCACGAAGAGGCCGGAGAGCGCGACGGCGACAGTGAGCGCCGAGAAGGCGATGGTCCGGCCGGCGGTGGCGCTGGTGCGCTCCACGGCCGCCTCGATGGTCGCGCCCTTGCTGCGTTCCTCGCGGAAGCGGTTGACCATGAGCAGCGCGTAGTCGATCGAGAGGCCGAGCCCGAGCACGGTCGTGATGGGCAGCACGCTGGTGTCCATCGGCATGATCTGGCTGAAGCCGAAGAGTGCCAGCAGCGCGCCGGCGACCGAGCCGACCGCGCCCAGCAGCGGCAGTCCTGCCGCGATGAAGCCGCCGAAGATCAGCACCATCACCGCGAGCGTGACCGGCAGCGCGATCATCTCGCCGCTCTCGGTGTCCGATTTGGTCTGCTGCTGCACCTGCTGCTGCAGTACCTGGTTGCCGCCGAGCTTGACGGTGGCGCCGCTGTCTGCGGCGATCCGGTCCAGCCGGGCGCTGGCGCTGTCCAGGGCCTTGGCATTGCTCAGCTGGACGCTCAGCACTTGCGAGGTGCCGTCGGTTGCCCGGGTGTCGGTCACGGACGCGACGCCGGGCTGCGCCTTGAGGTCCCGCTCGGCCGCGGCGACGGCGGTCTTGACCTTCGCGTCGTCCGGGGACTTTCCGCCGATCAGGGCCTGGAGCGCATCGCTACTGGTCCCGGCCTGGGAGAGCAGTGCGCTGCCCGTGGCCGATTCGGAGCCCGCCGCCTTCGCGGAGGGGGCGGCGGCGCTGAACACCTTGGTGCCGAAGACGAGTCCCAGCACGATAAGCCCGGCCCAGGCCAGCGCGACCCAGCGCCGGTGACGGAAGCTGAACCTGCCGAGCGCTGCGAAAGGACCGCTGCAGCGCGTGGAGTTCTGATGCATGGGGAGGCCTTGCTTCCGTTCAGGGCAACTCTGTCCACGGTGACCGAGTTGTCCCATGATCGGTAGAGGCATCCGATATGGGTTACGCCATAGTCGTCTGCTCCGAATAAGCGCAGGACAGAAAAGAACCCCCGCCCGGTGACCCGGACGGGGGTTCTCAGAGGTGCTACTCAGCGATCAGAGCCTCAGCTCTGGCCACCCGCGAGCTTCTCGCGCAGGGCGGCGAGGGCCTCGTCGGTCGCCAGGGCGCCCGAGGTCTCGTCGCTGCTGGAGGAGTACGAGCCACCGGAGACCGACGCGCCGCCGGTCTCGACAGCCGCGCCCTCGCCGGCGGCCGCAGCCTCGGCGTCGGCCTCGCGGCTCTTGATGACCTGCGCCTGGTGCTGCTCGAAGCGCGTCTGCGCCTCGGCGTACTGGCGCTCCCACTCCTCGCGCTGCTTCTCGTAACCGGGCAGCCAGTCGTTGGCCTCCGGGTCGAAGCCCTCGGGGTAGATGTAGTTGCCCTGGTCGTCGTAGGACGCAGCCATGCCGTACAGGGTCGGGTCGAACTCGACCGAGGCCGGGTCGGCACCGAAGGACTCGTTGGCCTGCTTCAGCGAGAGGCTGATGCGACGACGCTCGAGGTCGATGTCGATGACCTTGACGAAGATCTCGTCGCCGACCTGGACGACCTGCTCCGGGATCTCGACGTGGCGCTCGGCCAGCTCGGAGATGTGGACCAGGCCCTCGATCCCCTCGTCCACGCGGACGAACGCACCGAACGGAACCAGCTTGGTGACCTTACCCGGGACGACCTGACCGATCTGGTGGGTCCGGGCGAACTGCTGCCACGGGTCCTCCTGGGTCGCCTTCAGCGACAGGGAGACACGCTCGCGGTCCATGTCGACGTCGAGAACCTCGACGGTGACCTCCTGGCCGACCTCGACAACCTCAGAGGGGTGGTCGATGTGCTTCCAGGACAGCTCGGAGACGTGCACCAGGCCGTCGACGCCACCCAGGTCCACGAAGGCACCGAAGTTGACGATCGAGGAGACGACGCCGGAGCGCACCTGGCCCTTCTGCAGGGTGGTGAGGAAGGTCTGACGGACCTCGCTCTGGGTCTGCTCCAGCCAGGCACGGCGGGACAGGACCACGTTGTTGCGGTTCTTGTCCAGCTCGATGATCTTGGCCTCGAGCTCCTTGCCGACGTACGGCTGGAGGTCGCGGACACGACGCATCTCGACGAGCGAGGCGGGGAGGAAGCCACGGAGGCCGATGTCGAGGATGAGACCACCCTTGACGACCTCGATGACGGTACCGGTGACGATGCCGTCCTCGTCCTTGATCTTCTCGATCGTGCCCCAGGCGCGCTCGTACTGGGCGCGCTTCTTGGACAGGATCAGACGACCCTCCTTGTCCTCCTTCTGGAGAACAAGGGCTTCGATCATGTCACCGACGGCGACGACCTCGTGCGGGTCGACGTCGTGCTTGATGGACAGCTCGCGGGACGGGATGACGCCCTCGGTCTTGTAACCGATGTCGAGGAGCACCTCGTCACGGTCAACCTTCACGATGGTGCCTTCGACGATGTCACCATCGTTGAAGTACTTGATGGTCTCGTCGATCGCGGCGAGGAAGGCCTCGGCGTCGCCGATGTCGTTGACCGCAACCTGGGGAGTGGTGGGGGCCTCGGTGCTGCTCGTCATTAGGAAAGGGGCTCCGGTACGGACATGAAGTCGTAGGTACTACCGCGCCGGGGACCCGTGATCGCTCCACCAAGGACACCCACAGAGAACACGAATACCGTGAACTCAAAACTGTGGAGTCTTCAACAGATGCGAGCGCGACCTGCTCCGTCCGAGGCGCGCAGGCCCGCAGCGCAACTTGTAGCATACGGGGACAGCCGTGCACGGTCAATGCGGATGCCGCACTGCGGGAGAGGCCCGGACGGAGTGATATCTATCGCTCGTACGGGACAATTCGCAAGACCCTGCGGCTACCACGCTTGCTACGGCGCCAAGGCTACGCTATCGACGACATGATCGATGACACTCCCCCGAGCAGCCACGCTGGTAGCGATGCGGGTAGCCACGCAGGCAGCCACGCCCCCGAGTCCGCTGATGACGACGCCGAAGCGGTCCGCCGGGCCTCCGGCACAGCCGAGAGCAGCCGCGCCAACCGTGGCTGGTGGGACCGGAACGCCGACGAGTACCAGGACGAGCACGGCTCCTTCCTCGGCGACGCCCGGTTCACCTGGTGCCCCGAGGGCCTGGACGAGGCCGACGCCCGACTGCTCGGCGATCCGGCCGCGCTGAGCGGACGCCGGGTGCTGGAGATCGGCGCCGGCGCGGCCCAGTGCTCGCGCTGGCTGGCCGCCCAGGGCGCCCTCCCGGTCGCACTCGACCTCTCGTTCCGTCAGCTCCAGCACTCGCTCAGGATCGACCAGCAGCTCGACCTCACTCCGGTGCCGCTGGTCCAGGCAGACGCGACGGTGCTGCCCTTCGCCGACGGCAGCTTCGACCTGGCCTGCTCCGCCTACGGCGCGGTGCCGTTCGCGGCGGACACCGCGCGGCTGATGCGCGAGGTGCACCGGGTGCTACGTCCCGGCGGGCGCTGGGTCTTCTCGGTGACCCACCCGATCCGCTGGGCCTTCCCCGACGAGCCGGGCCCGGAGGGGCTGACGGCGCTCGCCTCCTACTTCGACCGCACGCCCTACGTCGAGGAGGACGAGACGGGCGCGGCCGTCTACGTCGAGCACCACCGCACCCTTGGCGACCGGGTCCGGGAGCTGACGCTGGCGGGCTTCCGCCTGATCGACCTGGTCGAGCCGGAGTGGCCGGAGGGCCTGACGTCAGAGTGGGGCGGCTGGAGTCCCCTGCGCGGCCGTCACATCCCCGGCACGGCGATCTTCGTCAGCGTCCGCGAGCGGGACTGACTCCGCGGTCAGGACCTCCGCACGGCGCCGGCCCCGGCCCTCCGCCACGAACGCCAGGCCGAGCAGGCCGACCCCGAACAGCGGCAGGCCCCACGGCAGATAGGTGCTGAGCATGAGCACGAGCGTGCGCTGACTCTTGACCAGGGCGAGGGCGCTGGCCCGGTAGTCGGGGCGGATCTTCACCTCCCCCGAGAAGATGGTGACCGGTGCCATGCCCGAGGCGGCCGGGAAGCGCAGCTGCTCGTTGTGCGCTTCCTCGCCGTTGATCGGGGCGCCGGTGACCGGGTCGACCCAGAACTTGCGCACCGTCGTGTACCAGCGCTGGTATCCGAGCGCGTCGATCTGGACCGGGGTGATCGCGACGTTGTCCGGCATCGCCTTGGGGAACGGCACCCGGGTCCATGGGATCGTCTGTTCGAAGTAGTAGACCGTCAGCCCGTCCAGCTGCTGCGTCCCCTTGTAGTGAATCGGCGCAGACGCGCGCGTCTGCGGGTCGAAGTACTGGTAGTCCCGTGGCTGGGTGTCGAAGGGGAACTTGTACTCGACGCCGATCCGGCTGAGCGCCTCGCCGTCCACGCTCTCGCCGCAGCAGTGCACCGGCTCCTGGGAGCGCGCGTCGAAGACGTAGACCTCGGGGATCGCGGAGAGCCGCTTGCCGTCGTTGCCGAGCACGTAGGAGAGGCCGTCCCAGACGACGACGTCGCGGCCGCTGCGCCGCTTCTCCGCCTCGGCGGCGGCCGCGTCGCCCTTGAGCGTCTGCACGATGGTGACGTGCTGGTGCGGTACGCCGGCCATCCGGCTGTAGTCGATCAGGGTCGCGTCCTTGGCCTCCAGGACGACGGCCTGGTACTGGTTGTCCGGCACGGCGACGACGCGCGGGTAGACCCAGACCCGCAGCATCACCCCGAAGACCGCGAAGAAGGCCGCCAGCGCGACGAGGACCAGGCTGAGACGGTGGCGCATCGCTGTTCCGCTCCTCACGAACTCACGAACTCAGGAACTACGGCCGGGCGGGGGCGCTGGTCAGCAGGGGCTTGGCCGAGGTCGGTCCGTTCTGGCCGGCCAGCGGCACAGCCACCAGGGCCAGCACCACGGCCAGCACGGCCCCCGCGACCGCCGCTATCAGCACACGCACGTCGGACAGCTCCCCTCGGCGCCGGAGCTCGACGACCTTGGGAGTCCGGGCAGAAGCGCACCGTAGCGCCGCACGCCGCAAATGAGAACAGGTTCTACCGGGACCGGACTCCGGTCCGGGTCGGCTCCGCGGCACGTTCCCGAACCTGCAGCGCCAGCCACAGCTCGGCGCGGTCAGCCGTGGAGGCCAGCGAACGGCCCGTCAGCTCCTCGATCTGGGCCAGCCGGTAGCGGACCGTGTTGCGGTGGACGAACAGCTGCTCTGCCGTGGCCTGCACCGATCCGTCCGTCTCCAGGTAGCGCTGCAGCGTCCCGATCAGATCGGCCCGGTGCTGCGCGTCGAAGCCCGCCAGCGGCTGCAGCATCCGTTCACCGAACTGCCGGATCGCCGGATCGGCCTGATCGAGCAGCAGGTCCAGCAGCCGGGGCCCGCCGACCGCAGGCCCGCCCGCATCCGAGGGGCGCGCGAGAGACGCGCGCGCCTCGGCGTAGCTGCCACGCAACCCCCGCACCCCCGTCCCCGGTCCACCGACGCCGACCGTCGCACCCGGCCCGAGCAGCGGATCGCGGCTCAGCGCCTGCCGCAGGACGTCGGCGGCGGCCGACGCGTCCCCGGCCGGGACGAGCAGCAGCAGCGCACCCTCCACCACCGCGCTCGTCACCGACGGCGGTCCGTCCGAAGGCACGCCTCCGCTTCGTCCGGCGCCGGGCTCCCCCGGCATGCTCACCGGCCGCGACGGGTGCCAGAACAGTCGGCCCAGCAGTGGCGCGCGTTCGGGCCGCGCCGGGCCCGCCCAGCGGCCGAGCAGGACCTGCTGCGGGCGGTGCAGCTCCACCTCGTAGCAGCCGAGCATTCGCTCGGCCGCACCCTCGTCGAGGCCGCCCGACAGCACCTCCGTGAGCACCCGGCCCAGCAGCGCTCGGCGGCCCGCCAGATAGGAGAGCCGCCGGGCCAGCTCCAGCCCGGCCAGGCGGGCGGCGTACGGCAGTAGTTCGCCGCGCGGGGTCTCCGCCGCCACCAGCGCCGCGAGCTCGACCCCCTCGACCTGGACCGGATACCGGTGGGCGATGTCCCTGGGCCGCCGGCCGACCAGCTCCGCGCCGTCCGGGGTCAGCAGCGCGGCCTGGGCGCCGATCTGCCGCTCCAGCGTGCGCAGCAGTCGCTCCAGTGAATCCCCGGCCAGGACGGCGGCCGTCAACTGGTCACGGGCTTCGACCAGGCGCCGCTGCTCGCCGTGCCGCTCGGCTGCCAGCCGCTCCGCGACCAGGCGGACCAGCGCGATGAACGGCGTCTCGTACGAGACCTCGAGCACCGGCAGGCCGAGCCGCAGCGCCCGTGCCAGCAGCGCTCGAGGCACCTGGGTGTGACTGAGGCCCGTACCGAAGCCGATCCCGCTCGCGCCGCGCTCCGCGAGCCGGGTCACGAAAGCTTCCTGCGCGGCCGTCGCCCGCAACCGGAGCCCGGTCGTCAGCACCAGCTCGCCGCCGTCCAACCACGGTGCCGGGTCCGCCAGTTCCGTCGGGGCGACCCAACTCACGGGGCTGTCCAGGCCGAGCTCACCGGTGCGGGCGCGCAGCGCCAGGCCGCTCTCGGCGAGGAGGTCGCGCAGACGCACGGGCATGCAAGCGACTGTATGCGCGCACAAAAGGAGGCCGGAATACCGTGCAGCCGTCCATGGCCCAATCGTGATCGCATTGCCTAACTTCCTGGTCCATGACGGACAGCAGCTCCCTCCCCATACCGAGCGCGGTCTCGCTGCGCGCGGTGGTCAAGAACTTCGGTCCGGTGCGTGCCGTCGACGGCGTCGATCTGGACATCAGGCCGGGCGAGTTCTTCTCGATGCTGGGCCCCTCCGGCTCGGGGAAGACCACGGTGCTGCGCATGATCGCGGGCTTCGAGGAGCCGAGCGGCGGCCAAGTGCTGCTCTCCGGCCAGGACGTGACGCGCCTCGCGCCCTTCGACCGTGAGGTGAACACCGTCTTCCAGGACTACGCGCTCTTCCCGCATCTGTCAGTGCGTCAGAACGTGGAGTACGGGCTCAAGGTGAAGCGGGTCCCGAAGCCGGACCGGGCCCGGCGAGCCGAGGACGCGCTGGCGATGGTCAGGCTCGACTCCTTCGCCGACCGGCGGCCCGCCGAACTCTCCGGCGGCCAGCGCCAGCGGGTGGCGCTGGCCCGCGCACTGGTGAACCGGCCCCCGGTCCTGCTGCTGGACGAGCCGCTGGGCGCGCTCGACCTCAAGCTGCGCCTGGAGATGCAGATCGAGCTGAAGCAGATTCAGCGCGAGGCGGGCATCACCTTCGTCTTCGTCACCCACGACCAGGACGAGGCGCTCACCATGAGCGACCGGATCGCCGTCTTCAACGCGGGCCGGATCGAGCAGGTCGGCACCCCGGCCGAGGTCTACGAGCACCCGACCACACCCTTCGTGGCGGGCTTCGTGGGCACCTCCAACCTGATCACCGGCGCGGCGGCCGAGCAGGTCTTCGGCGCAGCGGGCAACTACGCGGTACGCCCGGAGAAGATCAGGATCGCGCATCCTGACGACCCGGCCGGTCCGGACGAGGTCTCGGCGAACGGCCACATCTCCGAGGTGGTCTACGCGGGCGCACAGACCCGCTTCCTGGTCGACCTCGACGCCGGCGGCCGGCTCGTCGCGCTGCGCCAGAACGCGGAGGAGAGCAGCGAGGACGTCGCCCGCCACCGCGGCTCGGCCGTGGTCCTGGCCTGGCGGCGCGCACACACCATCACCCTTGCCCAGCCGGCGAACTGACGAGAGTCCGCTCCACCCGCACCGCCCGAACCCTCAGAAGGAGAGCACCCGCCATGCGCACCCTCCGTCGTCCCGTCGCGGCCCTGGCCGCGACAGCGGCCCTGCTGCTGGCCGCCGCCTGTTCGGCGTCCACCTCGGGATCGTCCACCACCCCCACCGGATTCACCCCGCCCAAGATCCCCATGCAGACCTCGCTCGGCAAGGGCGAGGGCACCGTCAACATCGTCGCCTGGGCCGGTTACGTCGAGTACGGCCAGGACAGCAAGACCGTCGACTGGGTTACCCCGTTCACCCAGCAGACCGGCTGCAAGGTGAACCTCAAGGTGGCCGGGACCTCGGACGAGATGGTCGCGTTGATGAAGACCGGCCAGTACGACACCGTCTCGGCCTCCGGCGACGCCACCCTGCGGCTGATCGCCGGCGGGGACGTCGCACCGGTCAACACCACGCTGGTGCCGAACTACGCGAGCATCTACCCGGGCCTGAAGAACCAGCCGTGGAACTCGGTGGCCGGCACGTCCTACGGGATCCCGCACGGCCGCGGCGCCAACCTGCTGATGTACAACAAGACCAAGGTCTCTCCCGCGCCGACGAGTTGGGGCGCGGTCTTCGACCCGAGCTCTCCCTACGCGGGTCACATCACCGCCTACGACGACCCGATCTACATCGCCGACGCGGCGCTCTACCTGATGAAGACCCAGCCGTCGCTGGGCATCAAGAATCCCTACGCGCTCACCGCCGACCAACTGGCGAAGGTCGTCGCACTGCTCAAGGCGCAGAAGAAGAACATCAACTCCTACTGGAGCGACTACACCAAGGAGCAGGCAGCCTTCGACTCCGGCGACTTCTGGCTCGGCACCACCTGGGAGGTCATAGCGCAGGCCGTCGCCGCCGACGGCAAGGTCAAGACCGACGCGATCCTGCCCAGCGAGGGCTCGACCGGCTGGTCCGACACCTGGATGGTGTCCGCGCACGCGCAGCACCCCAACTGCGCCTACCAGTGGATGAACTACATCGTCTCGCCGTCCGCCAACGCCCAGGTCGCCGAGTACTTCGGCGAGGCCCCGGCCAACTCGCTGGCCTGCGCGCAGATCAAGGACAACCCGCACTTCTGCGCCGACTACCACGCGGACGACGAGTCCTGGTGGAAGAACGTCTACTACTGGAACACGCCCACCAAGAGCTGCGTCGACGGCAGCGGCCGCAACGACTGCACGGACTACGCCCAGTGGGTCACCGCCTGGAACGAGATCAAGAGCTGATGGTCTCCTCCCCTGTGCGCAGGCTGGCCGGGGCGCTCCACCGGCGCCCCGGTCTGCGCCTGGCCGGTCTGCTGTCCGCGCCGATGGCCTGGCTGCTGGTGGCGTACCTCGGCTCATTGACGGTGCTGCTGCTCTCGGCCTTCTGGACCACCAACGAGTTCACCTCGCAGATCGAGTACGTCTGGAACACGGACAACTTCGCGCAGGTCCTCACCGATCCGGTCTACCGCACGGTCGCACTGCGCACCTTGGGCATCGCCGCCGGGGTGACCGTGATCGACGCGCTGCTGGCGTTGCCGATGGCCCTCTACATGGCCCGTGTCGCCCGACCGGGCAGCCGCAGGCTGCTGCTGGTCGCGGTGACGGCCCCGCTGTGGGCCGGGTACCTGGTCAAGGCCTATGCCTGGTGGGTGATGCTCAGCCACGGCGGTGTCCTGGACTGGGCCGGCGGCTCGCCGGGCTTCGGGGTGCCCGCGGTGGTGATCGTGCTGGCCTACCTGTGGCTGCCGTACATGGTGCTGCCGCTCTACGGCGCGCTGGAGCAACTTCCCGGCAGCCTGTTGGAGGCGTCCGCCGATCTGGGCGGCCGGCCGTGGCGCACGGTCCGCTCGGTGATCCTGCCGCTGGTGAAGCCGGCGCTGATCGCGGGCTCGGTCTTCACCTTCTCGCTGAGCCTCGGCGACTACCTCACCGTGCAGATCGTCGGCGGCACGACGCAGATGCTGGGGAACGTGATCGCGTCCGACGTGACGCTCAACCTGCCGATGGCAGCGGCGGTTTCGTGCATTCCGGTACTGCTGATCGTCGGCTACCTCCTCACCGTCCGCCGGACCGGCGCGCTGGAGAACCTGTAGTCATGCGGCCAGTTGCACTCCCCCAGGGGCGCGGGGAACTGCGCGAGCAACCACCCTGTGCGGATGGCCCTGCTCGCTCGGATCAGTACGTACCTGGGTGGCTTGTCGCGCGGTTCCTCGCGCCCCTTACGTAGTTGCAAAGGACCGTCTGATGCATCTGACCCGTGGTTCGAGAGTCGCCCTGCGCCTCGCCATGGCCCTCGGCCTGGCCGTGCTCTACGTGCCGCTGCTCGTCGTGCTGCTCAACTCGTTCAACGCCTCGCGATCCTTCGCCTGGCCCCCGACCGGCTTCAGCCTGCGCTGGTGGTCGGCCGCCTGGCAGGAGGCCGGGCTTCGCTCGGCCCTGTGGACCTCGGTGCGGGCCGGGCTGGGGGCGACCGCGATCGCCCTCCTACTCGGCACGATGGCCGCTTTCGCGGCGACGCGCTACCGCTTCTTCGGGCGGCAGGCCGTGTCCTTCCTGCTGATCCTGCCGATCGCGCTGCCCGGTATCGTCACCGGCATCGCGCTGAACGCGGCCTTCCGGACCGTGCTGACCCCGCTCGGGATCGGCTTCGGGCTCTTCACGGTGATCGTCGGCCACGCGACCTTCTGCATCGTCGTCGTCTTCAACAACGTGTCGGCGCGGCTGCGGCGGCTGCCCGCCAGCGGCGAGGACGCGTCCGGGGACCTCGGCGCGCACACCTTCCAGACCTTCTGGTACGTGACGCTGCCCGCCGTGCGCGGCGCGCTGTTCGCGGGAGCGCTGCTCGCGTTCGCGCTGTCCTTCGACGAGATCGTGGTCACGACCTTCACCGCCGGTCCCGGCACCCAGACGCTGCCGCTGTGGATCTTCGACAATCTGGCCCGGCCCAATCAGGGCCCGGTCGTGGACGTGGTGGCCTCCGCGCTCATCCTCCTTGCGGCGCTGCCCGTCTATCTGGCGCACCGGATGAGCACGGAGGCCTGACGGCCCGGGGCCGTCAGTGACCCGCGTCCTCCCAGTTCGCGCCCGCGCCGACCGAGACGTCGAGTGGCGCGCGCAGCGGGTACGCGCCCGCCATCTCACGGCGGACCAGCTCCTCGACCCGCGCGCGCTCGCCGGGCGCGATCTCCAGCACGATTTCGTCGTGGACCTGGAGCAGCATCCGCGAGGTGAGCCCCGCCTCGCGCAGCGCCGCGTCGACCTTGAGCATGGCGATCTTGACGATGTCGGCGGCCGAGCCCTGGATCGGCGCGTTCAGGGCCATCCGCTCGGCCATCTCGCGGCGCTGGCGGTTGTCGCTGGTGAGGTCCGGCAGGTAACGGCGGCGGCCGAGCAGGGTCTCGGTGTAGCCGGTGCCTCGGGCCTCCTCGACGACGCGCTGGAGGTAGTCGCGGACGCCGCCGAAGCGCTCGAAGTAGGTGTCCATCAGGCGGCGCGCCTCGGCCGCCTCGATGCCCAGCTGCTGCGAGAGCCCGAAGGCCGACAGACCGTAGGCGAGGCCGTAGGACATCGCCTTGACCTTGCGCCGCATCTCCGCGTCGACCGCGCCGGGCTCGACGCCGAAGACGTAGGAGCCGACCGTGGTGTGCAGGTCCTCGCCGGAGGCGAAGGCGGCCAACAGGCCCTCGTCCTCGGAGAGATGGGCCATGACCCGGAGCTCGATCTGGCTGTAGTCGGCGGTCAGCAGCGTCTCGAAGCCCTCGCCGACGACGAAGGCGCGGCGGATCATCCGGCCCTCCTCGGTGCGGACCGGGATGTTCTGCAGGTTCGGGTCGGTCGAGGAGAGCCGCCCCGTCGCGGCCACCATCTGATTGAAGGTGGTGTGGATCCGGCTGTCTGCCGCGACCGTCTTGATCAGGCCCTCGACCGTCGACCGCAGCCTGGTCTGGTCCCTGTGGCGCAGCAGGATGACCGGCAGCTCGTGCTCGGTCTGGCCGGAGAGCCAGGTCAGCGCGTCGGCGTCGGTGGTGAAGCCCGTCTTGATCTTCTTGGTCTTGGGCAGGCCGAGCTCGTTGAAGAGGATCTCCTGGAGCTGCTTGGGCGAGCCGAGGTTGAACTCGTGGCCGACCGCGTGGTGGGCCTCCTTGACCGCCTGCTGGACGGCCGCGCCGAACTGGATCTCCAGCTGGCCCAGCCACTCGCGGTCGGCGGCGATGCCGGTGCGCTCCATCCGGGCCAGCAGCTCGGCGATGGGCAGCTCCAACTCCCGCATCAGGCCCAGCGCGTTCTCCTTGGCGAGCCGGGCCTCCAGCACCTCGGCCAGATCGAGCACCGTGCGCGCCTGGACCATCAGCAGCTCGGCGGCGGCCGCGGCCTCGTCCTCCTCGGAGGCCTCGTCGCCGAAGGCCAGCTGGCCCGCGTCGGCGGCCGCGGCGGAGCCGAGCGTACGGCCCAGGTACTCCTCGGCCAGCACGTCGAGGCCGAAGGTGCGACGACCCGGCTTCTCCAGGTAGGCGGCGAGCGCGCTGTCGCCCTCGATGCCGGCGACCTGCCAGCCGTGCTCGGCGAAGGCGCGCTGGACCTGCTTGGCGATGTGCAGCGCCTTGGGACGGGAGGCGTCCGCGAGCCAGGCTGCGAGCGCCTGCTCGTCGGCCTCGGCGAGGGCGGTCGGGTCGAACCAGGCGGCCGGGCCTTCGACGACGGCCAGCGCGACGGCCTTGACGTGGCCCTCGCCCAGCGCCCAGCGGTAGTCGGCGGCGAGGCCGACGCGGGCCTCGGCGGCGTGCTCGGCGAGCCAGGCGGCGAGCGCGCCCTCCTCGGTCAGCAGCCTGCCGTGGATGTCGATGCCGGGCCCTGACGCGGCGGCGACCGCCTCGGCGCCGGCGGCGCCCAGGCCCGGGTCGACGGCGAAGAGGCGGTCGCGCAGTTGCTGGTTGCGGAACTCCAACGTGTCGAGCAGCAGGGTCGTGGCCGGGACGTCGTAGGGCTGGCGGCCGAGCTCGCCGAGGCCGAGCGGCAGCTCGACCTCGCGGATCAGCTCGGTGAGCTCGCGGTTGCGCTTGACGTCCTCCAGGCCGGCCCGGAGCTTCTCGCCGATCTTGCCCTTGACCTCCTCGGCGTGGGCGACCAGCTCGGCGAAGGAGCCGTACTGGTTGATCCACTTCGCCGCCGTCTTCTCACCGACGCCGGGGATGCCGGGGAGGTTGTCCGACGGGTCTCCGCGCAGGGCGGCGAGATCCGGGTACTGGGCGGGGGTGACGCCGTACTTCTCGAAGACCTTGTCGGGGGTGTAGCGGGTGAACTCGGAGACGCCCTTGGTCGGGTAGAGGACGGTGACGTGCTCGTTCACCAGCTGGAGCGAGTCGCGGTCACCGGTGAGGATCAGCACCTCGAAGCCTTCGGCCGCGGCGGCCGTGGCAAGGGTCGCGATGATGTCGTCGGCCTCGTACTCGGGCGAGCGCAAGTGCGGCACGTGCATCGCGTCGAGCAGCTCGGAGACCAGCTCGACCTGGCCGCGGAAGCCCTCGGGCGAGGCGGAGCGGGTGGCCTTGTAGTCCGGGTAGATCGCCGCTCGGAAGGTCTTGCGCGAGACGTCGAAGGCGACCGCGAGGTGGGTCGGCTGCTCGTCGCGCAGGATGTTGGCCAGCATCGAGGTGAAGCCATACACCGCGTTGGTCGGCTGGCCGGTGGCGGTGCTGAAGTTCTCCTCCGGGAGGGCGTAGAAGGCGCGGTAGGCCATCGAGTGCCCGTCCATCAGCAGCAGCCGCCCCCGCGTGCCGCCGGTCGTGCCCGCCGAACCAACCGCCGCCGCCGTACTGCCTGCCATCGCCTGCCACCCACCGCTCTGCCGACTGCTCTGCTTCTGCCTTGTGTGCTGACGAAATCCTATGGCCCGGCGCCGACAGATCGGGTCGCCGCGGGCGCGCGCCGCGATCCCCCGCCGGGAGCGGGCGAGGTGGGCGTCGTACGATCGCAGCGGATCACGCACGACAACGGCGTCAGGAGCAGCATGTCCGACTTGTCCGAGCAGACCGGCCAGAGCACCGAGCCCGGCCCCGAGCTGAAAGTCCCCCAGGACGTGCTCGACCACTTCGCGAGGCTCGGCGTGAACGCTGAGACCTTCTCCGGCGGCCACCTCGGCGAGCGGCTCGGCATCCGGGTCGTCGAGGCCTCCCCGGAGCGGGTGGTCGGCACCATGCCGGTCGAGGGCAACCAGCAGCCCTACGGCCTGCTGCACGGCGGCGCGTCGGCCGCGCTCGCGGAGACGATCGGCTCGGTCGGCGCGATGCTGCACGCCGGGCCCGGCCGTTACGCGGTCGGCGTGGACCTGAACGCGACACACCACCGCTCGGCGACCTCCGGTCTGGTGACCGGCGTGGCCACCGCCGTGTTCCGCGGCCGCACCGCGGCGACGTACGAGATCGCCATCACGGACGATCAGGGCCGCCGGATCACCAGCTGCCGCCTGACCTGCATGCTGCGCGACCTCTGACACTCCGCACCAGCGCGCAGTTCCCCCGGCCTCCGGCCGGGGGAACCCTGGCGCGGTACATCGCAGAGCACAGCGCCCCTGGCCGGAGGCCGGGGGGTCGCCTGGATCGGCCTCGTACAGAACATTGCCCGGGCGCTTCGGCAACGCCGCGAAGTGCCGCACCCGACTCCCCCCGGGGCGAAGGCCGAGGAAGCCCGGCACGCTGCACCGCGGCGTCGCCGGCCGAGGGCCGTGAGAGCCTGGCGCTGTGCAGCGCAGAGCGCCCCAGGCCGGAGGTCGACGGCGCTCTGAGGCAGGCCCTCGGGGCCTCCGGCGCCGTCCGTGCGTTTGACCCGGTCTCCTGCCGGGCAGCAAGCGTCCGTCCCACACTGCGGGATGGGCTCGAGGGGGCGCGATGGCGCGAGGCAGCCGAGGCGGGGCCGGGGACCAGTCCCCGGCGGACCGGCCGCGTATCGGCGCGGTCAGCGAGCCCGAACTGGTCTGGGGCGACGAGGCGAGCGCCCGCGTCTCCCAGCTCAGTGAGTCCGGCGGCAGCCGGCTGGAGCGGCACGTCGGCGACTGGTGGAGCCGGCAGAGCCGACCGCGCAGGATCGCCCTCTACCTCACACCCCCGGCCGCCCTCGCACTCACGCTCTACCTCGTCGCCCCCCAGCCCGGCTCCCCCGAGGCGACGCCCTGGCCCGCCCTGCACTCCACGGTCACCTATCAGGGCAGCGTGACCCCGCACGTGCTGCCCCCGCTCAGGACCGTCTTCGTCGTCGCCGTGACGGACCACGACGTCGTTCCGGTGACGATCACTCAGATCGCGCAGTCCTACCGTGGCTTGACGCTCCGTTCCGACCCACCGCTACCCGTTTCGGTGCAACCGGGACAAGTCGTCCTGATTCAACTGGTCACCACGGTCGTGGACTGCGCCCAGGTCCCGGTGAACGACCAACTGCCCTTCGTGGACGTCACCTTCCGTAACATCCGCGCAATACAGACGGAAAGCGAAATACTCGGCGACCGATACACCGCCGATTTGCATCGCGCAATGAGCGCCGCCTGCCGACGAACTTGAAGTCTCAAATCTTCCTCAGCTCATAACAACCGCATCACATAGCGACGCAAACGCTCCCCGAGGTGCACAGTGGAGCCCTAAAGTCACCGCCAGTCACCGCGCCATCGGTACGACAGGTCGGGGCCTGCGCGCGGTTCGACCCTCGCAACAGAGGAAGGACTCACGTGCGCAACCGTTCCCTGCTCGCGCTGACCGCCATCGCGGCCACCGGCACGCTCACCCTCACCGCTTGCGGCTCCCGCGCCACCACCACCGGTGGAACCAACAACGTCACGGTCACCATCGGCGTCGACGCCCCGCTGACCGGCTCTCTTTCCGCGCTGGGTCTCGGCATTCAGAACTCGGTCGACCTGGCCGTCAAGAACGCCAACAAGGCCAACGAGGTCCCTGGCATCACGTTCAAGGCCGAGCCGCTGGACGACAAGAAGTCGCCGCAGCAGGGCCAGCAGAACGCCACGACCCTCGTTGCCGACGCCAGCGTGATCGGCGTGGTCGGCCCGCTGAACTCCAGCGTCGCCGCCTCGATGCAGAAGGTCTTCAACGACGCCAACCTCGTCGAGGTCTCGCCCGCCAACACCGGCGTGGCGCTGACCCAGGGCCCGGACTGGGCCAAGGGCGTCAAGGCCCGCCCGTTCAAGTCGTACTTCCGCACCGCCACCACGGACGCCATCCAGGGCCCGTTCGCGGCCAGCTACGCGTTCAACGACCTGAAGAAGAAGAAGGTCTACCTGGTCGACAACCAGCTCGCCTACGGCGTGGGCCTGGTCGCGACCTTCAAGGACGAGTTCACCAAGCTCGGCGGCACCATCGCGGGCCAGGACCACGTCGTCGACGGCGCCAGCGACTACTCGTCCACGGTGGCGAAGATCAAGGCGTCCGGCGCCGACTTCGTCTACTTCGGCGGCGAGTACCCGGACTCCGGCCCCCTCACCAAGCAGCTGAAGGACGCCAACGACCCCATCCCGCTGGGCGGCGGCGACGGCATGTTCGACCCGAAGTACATTGACCTGGCCCAGGGCAAGGCCGAGGGTGACTTCGCCACCTCCGTCGGCGCTCCCGTCGAGAGCCTGGACTCCGCCAAGAAGTTCATCTCCGACTACAACGCGGGCGGCTACTCCGCGCCGTACGCGGCGTACGGCGGCTACTCCTACGACAGCGCCTGGGCGATCATCGAGGCCGTCAAGGCCGTGGCCGCCGCCAACGGCGGCAAGCTGCCCAGCAACCCGCGTGCGGCCGTCGAGGCCGCCATGGCCAACGTCAACTTCTCCGGCGTGACCGGCACGGTCTCCTTCGACCAGTACGGCGACGCCACCAACAAGCAGCTGACGGTCTACGGCGTCAAGGGCGGCAAGTGGGTCGCCATCAAGAGCGGCTCCTTCACCGGCTGACGCTCCGCACCAATCCCCGCCGCGCGGGGGCGCGCAACCGCAGCGCCCCCGCGCGGTTTCATACCCGCCGACCCCGCGGGACCCCGTTTTCCCAGCGAACGACTCGAACACTCGGAGGCCTGCGGTGCACGAACTGCCGCAAAACCTGGCCAACGGCCTACTCCTGGGCGCGACGTACGGACTGATAGCCGTCGGCTACACGATGGTCTACGGCATCGTCCAGCTCATCAACTTCGCCCACGGCGAGATCTTCATGACCGGCGCCTTCGGAGCGCTGACCGTGTGGACGAACCTCGGCACCGGCGTCTCCCTGTGGGTCGCCCTGCCTCTCATGCTCGTCGGCGGCATCATCTGCTCGACCGTGATCGCGGTCGTCGCCGAACGATTCGCCTACCGGCCGCTGCGCAACGCCCCCCGCCTCGCGCCACTGATCACCGCGATCGGCCTCTCGATCGTGCTGCAGCAGCTGGTCTGGGCCTACTACCCGGGCGCCACCTCCGCGCTGATCTTCCCCTCGCTGCCCGGCCATGCCGTGCAGGTCGGCTCGGTGCTGGTCCAGCCCGCCGATTTCTTCGTGGTCGCCGCCGCCCTGGTCTCCATGCTCTTTCTGGCCTGGTTCGTGAACCGGACCAGGACCGGCCGCGCCATGCAGGCCACCGCGCAGGATCCGGACAC
Organism: Streptacidiphilus sp. MAP12-20; assembly: GCF_041262525.1. NCBI lineage: Bacteria > Bacillati > Actinomycetota > Actinomycetes > Kitasatosporales > Streptomycetaceae > Streptacidiphilus > Streptacidiphilus sp. MAP12-20. Next base: position 99,621 of record NZ_JBGCCK010000012.1, on the reverse strand, counting down.
CGCCAAGCTCATGGGCATCGACACCGACCGGGTGATCGTCATCGCCTTCGCCCTCGGCGCGACCTTCGCCGCCGTCGCCGGCGTCGCACACGGCCTCCGCTACGGGCAGATCGACCCGTTCATCGGCTTCCTCAACGGTCTGTACGCCTTCACCGCCGCAGTCGTCGGCGGCATCGGCAACATCTACGGCGCCATGCTCGGCGGCATCGTCATCGGCCTGGTCCAGTCGCTGGCCGGCATCTACGTCAAGGACATCCCCGGCATGGGCCAGTTCAGCAGCGGCACCTGGGCCGGTGTGTGGACCTTCGTCGTACTCATCCTGGTGCTCATGTTCAGACCACAGGGTCTGCTGGGCGAACGCGTCGCGGACAGGGCGTGACAGCATGACCGATCTCCAGCTCACCGACGCGGCCGAGTCCGGCCGCCCGACGGACGCCCCGCGTCCGCTGCTCCCGATGTCCGCCGGCGCGGCACGCGCCCTCACCGCCTTCGGCGGCGTCCTGACCGCCGGCTCGGCGTTCCTCGCCTGGACCTACAGCTCCCGCTTCCCCGACAACCTGACGGTCAACGGCTACCCGGCCGGCCTGCAGTGGGTCACCTTCGCCGCGGGCCTGCTCACGACGCTCTTCGCGATCGCAGCGTTCCGCCCGAACGGGATGCGCTGGCTCTCCCCCTCCGGGGACGCCGACGCAGCCGCCTTCGTCCTCGCCCTCGGCGCGTTCTGCACCACCTGGTACACGCTGCTGACCATCAGCTTCGAGCTGGGCGGACTGGCCAACCTCACCACCGGCGGCATGATCGCCGGCGGGGCGGCGCTGCTGACCCTGGTCGGCGGCCTCTCCCTGCGACGTGGCACGGTCAGCGGGTCCTCTCTCAGCAAGACCCTGGCGCTGAAGGTGATCGCGGCCGCGGCCGGCCTCGGCGTGCTCGGCGTGATCGCGATCCCGGTCGGCACCGGCCTGGACGGACTGCTCTGGATCGTCGCCGGCCTGGTCCTGCTGGCCCTGCTGCTCATGGTCATCGCCCGCTACGTCGGTCAGGCCGTGACGCCGCGCCCGCTGCGCCAACTGCCCGGCGCGGTCGAGATCCTGCTGATCGTCGCCATCCTGGCGGTTGGCCTGCTCGTCTTCATGTACGGCATCGACACCTCCTCCGGCGAACTGTTCATGGGCTTCATGATCATGTTCTGCTTCGCGCTCTGGGGCGTCCACTACACGGGGCTCCTGGCGCGGATGGGGGATCTCTTCGCCCGCCAGCGGGCCGCGCTCGCGGTCGGCGCGTTCGTCGCCGCCGCCGTCTTCCCGCTGACCCAGACCAGCGACGTCAACGCAACCATCGGCGTCAACCTGCTGATCTTCGGCACCACCGCGCTCGGCCTCAACGTGGTCGTCGGCCTCGCCGGTCTGCTGGACCTCGGCTACGTCGCCTTCCTCGGCGTCGGCGCGTACACCGCCGCTCTGGTCTCCGGCGCGGCCACCTCGGCGCTCCACGTCCAGTTTCCCTTCTGGGCGGCCGCGCTGACCGGCGCGGCAGTCTCCGGGGTCTTCGGTGTCATCCTCGGCGCGCCGACCCTGCGAGTGCGCGGTGACTACCTGGCCATCGTCACCCTCGGCTTCGGTGAAATCTTCCGCATCGTCGTCGGCAACCTGGACGGCGTCTCCGGCCCCAACCTCACCGGTGGGCCGAACGGCATCGTCAACATCCCCGACCTCAACATCTTCGGATTCGACTTCGGCGCCTCCCACTCGCTTCTCGGGATCAACTTGGGCCGGTTCTCGAACTACTTCGAACTGATGCTGCTGGTCACCGCGCTGGTGGTGCTGATCTTCAGCCGAGCGAGCGACTCCCGGATCGGCCGCGCCTGGATCGCCATCCGCGAGGACGAGATCGCCGCCTCCGCGATGGGCATCAACGGCTTCCGGTTCAAGCTGCTCGCCTTCGCCCTCGGGGCGACCCTGGCCGGCCTCGCCGGCACGGTGATGGCACACGTCACCCTGAGCGTGGTGCCCGACCCGTTCCAGTTTGCCGGATCGGTACCGCCCAACTCGGCCTTCCTGCTGGCCGCCGTGGTCATCGGCGGCATGGGCACCGTGCCCGGGCCGTTCGTCGGCGCGATGCTCTTCTACGTGCTCCAGTCCAAGCTGGCGTTCCTGCAGAGCCACCAGCTGCTCGTCTTCGGCGCCGCCCTGATCCTCTTCATGCGCTTCCGCCCGGAGGGCATCATCGCCAGCAAGCGCCGGCAGCTGGAGTTCCACGAGGCCGAGACCGAGACCGCTGCCGCCGCCCACCTCAGCACCGCAGGGGCGTGACCGAGATGACCGACACCCTCACCACCACGGCCGGCACCCCGCTGCTGGAAGCCCAAAGCGTCGTGATGCGCTTCGGCGGCCTCACCGCCGTCGGCGGCGTCGACCTCACCGTCAACACCGGCGAGATCATCGGCCTGATCGGCCCCAACGGAGCCGGGAAGACCACCTTCTTCAACTGCCTGACCGGCCTCTACGTGCCGACCGAGGGCAAGGTGACCTACCAGGGCAAGGTGCTGCCGCCGACCCCGCACAAAGTCACCCAGTCCGGCATGGCCCGGACCTTCCAGAACATCCGTCTCTTCCACAACATGACGGTGCTCGAGAACGTCCTGGTCGGTCGGCACACGCGGATGAAGGAGGGCCTGATCTCGGCCCTTCTGCGCGGCCCCGGCTACCGCCGAGCCGAGACGGAATCCCGCGAAAAGGCCCTGGAGCTACTGGAGTTCGTCGGCCTGGGGGCCAAGCGCGACTGGCTCGCACGCAACCTCCCCTACGGCGAGCAGCGCAAGCTGGAGATCGCCCGGGCCCTGGCCAGCGACCCCGGGCTGCTGCTCCTGGACGAGCCGACGGCCGGCATGAACCCGCAGGAGACCCGCGCCACCGAGGACTTGGTGTTCGCGATCCGCGACCGCGGCGTCGCGGTGCTCGTCATCGAGCACGACATGCGCTTCATCTTCAACCTCTGCGACCGGGTGGCCGTGCTGGTCCAGGGTCAGAAGCTGGTCGAGGGAGACGCGCAGACCGTGCAGAGCGACGAGCGGGTCATCGCGGCCTACCTCGGCACGCCCTACGAGGGCGACAGCACCACCGGCACCAGCACCGAGGAGTCCCAGTGACCGCGCTGCTCGAGGTCAAGGACCTCCGCGTCGCCTACGGCAAGATCGAGGCCGTCAAGGGCATCTCCTTCTCGATCGAGGCCGGCCAGGTCGTCTCGCTGATCGGCACCAACGGAGCCGGCAAGAGCACGACGCTGCGCACCATCTCGGGACTGCTCAAGCCGGTGTCCGGGGAGATCCTCTTCGCCGGACAGCGGATCGACGGACTGGCCGCGAACAAGATCGTCAGTCTGGGTCTGGCCCACTCACCGGAGGGTCGGCGCATCTTCGCTCGGATGACGATCGAAGAGAATCTGCTCCTCGGCGCCTTCCTGCGGAAGGACCAGGCCGGCGTCACGGCGGACGTGGAGCGCGCCTACGAGCGCTTCCCGATCCTCGGCGAGCGGCGGAAGCAGGCGGCGGGCACGCTGTCCGGCGGTGAGCAGCAGATGCTGGCGATGGGCCGCGCGCTCATGTCCCAGCCGAAGCTGCTGATGCTGGACGAGCCGAGCATGGGCCTGTCGCCGATCATGATGCAGAAGATCATGGCCACCATCACCGAACTGCGCGACCAGGGGACGACGATCCTCCTGGTCGAGCAGAACGCCCAGGCCGCGCTGTCCCTGGCGGACCAGGGGCACGTGATGGAGGTCGGCCGCATCTCCCTCTCCGGGACCGGCGAGGCACTGCTCCACGACGAGTCCGTGCGGAAGGCGTACCTCGGCGAGGACTGAGCACCAACGGAAGAGAGGAGGGCGGGACCGCGATGCGGTCCCGCCCTCCACTTCTTCTGTCCTACCGGCTACTCCACAGGCTTCTTCTTGGCGTCCTGCGCGGCGCCTTCCTCGATGACAGCCTCGGCGACGGCCTTCATCGTCATCCGGCGGTCCATCGAGGTCTTCTGGATCCACCGGAACGCGGCCGGCTCGGAGAGCCCGAACTTGGTCTGCAGCACACTCTTGGCGCGGTCGACGAGCTTGCGGGTGTCCAGACGCTGGTTGAGGTCCTCGACCTCCAGCTCCAGCGCGCGGATCTCGCTGTAGCGGGAGACGGCCATCTCGATAGCGGGAACGAGGTCGCCCTTGTTGAACGGCTTGACGATGTAGGCCATCGCACCGGCGTCCCTGGCCCGGTCCACGAGCTCGCGCTGCGAGAACGCGGTCAGCATCAGCGTCGGCGCGATGTGCGCCTCGTGGATCTGCTCGGCGGCGGAGAGTCCGTCCAGCACGGGCATCTTCACGTCCAGGATCACCAGATCCGGCCGCAGCTCCTGCGCGAGCTTGACGGCCGTCTCGCCATCCCCGGCCTCACCGACGACGGTGTAGCCCTCCTCCTCAAGCATCTCCTTGAGATCGAGGCGGATCAGTGCCTCGTCCTCCGCGATGACGACACGGGTCGTCGTCGGCGGGACGTGCGGGTCCTGCTGCTCGTCGGCGACGGTCACGATGCTCCTCTTAATGACGCGGGTGCGTGCACGAGCCTACCCGGACACGGTATGTTAGGTGTGCAGCGGGGGAGGCATAGCCTTCGATCCGTAGGCCCCGGTAGCCCAATTGGCAGCAGGCGATGGATTCAAAACCCATACAGTGTCGGTTCGAGTCCGACCCGGGGCACTTCTCCTTCGATTCCAAGGTCACAACCTCTGGTTCGACATTCGCTCGAATGAGCGAAATTCCCACGGAATAGCCCTGCCGCCGAGTGCGCCGCGCATAGGCCTGGCGACATGTACAGCCTGGGTATCCGCAAGCAAGCGCTCGCACTTCTCCAGTCCGGCCTGACACTCAGCGAAGCGAGTCGTCGCACCGGCGTCTCGCGTTCGACTCTCCGACAGTGGCACAGCGAGCCGACATCCCCGGCACGAGCGGCCTGCCCGCGCGACACCGAACTCGGCGCGCCATACGCCTACTTGCTCGGCCTCTATCTCGGCGACGGGTGTATCAGCCGGTCCCGCCGCGGGGTCCACGTCATGCGGATCGCCTGCGCGAACGCCTGGCCCGGACTGATCGACGCCTGCGAGGAGGCGCTGCGCACGGTCATGCCGACCAGCAGCGTCTGCCGGGTCGCCTGCCCGGGATGCACGAGCGTGGTCAGCTACAGCAAGCACTGGCCATGCCTCTTCCCCCAGGCCGGCCCCGGGCCCAAGCACACACGATCCATCCGACTGGACGACTGGCAGTCGATCCTCGTCAAGCAGCACCCATGGCCGTTGATCCGGGGCCTCATCCACTCCGACGGCTGCCGATTCACCAACTGGACTGAGCGCGCCGGGCGGCGCTACGAGTACCCGCGCTACGTCTTCACGAACAAGTCCGACGACATCCGCGGGATCTTCACGGACGCTCTCGATCGGGTCGGCGTCGAATGGAAAGTGACAAGGCGGGGGAGCACCCCTTACAACACTTCGATCGCCCGTCGGGCGTCCGTTGCGCTGATGGATGAGCACGCCGGGGCGAAGCACTGACGATTCTCAAGTGAGGGCAGCGATGACCTTGAGAATCCAAGGTCTACACGCGTCACATCGTGAATATTCTTCACTCATCTGAGCAATGCTCAAATCTTCCTCAGCTACTCAGCGCATCCATTCATGGCCTCCGAGCTGCACAGACGACCAGCCAGTAGGCATCTATTCAGTAACGAGACCTATGCATGGGATAAATACGTCGCTTAACTTTGGGCAACTCTCAAGCAACTGCTCCCCACCCTCGAGAGGCCCTGCATGAGTACCAGCACCAAACTGTCCGCATCCCCGTCGGGCGGTCGAACGCTCAAGCGCGAGGTCGGACTGATCGGCCTGATGTGGGCTTCGGTCGGTTCGATTATCGGATCCGGCTGGCTCTACGGAGCCCAGAAGGCCGTGGTCGTCGCCGGTCCGGCGGCGATCATTTCGTGGATCGTCGGCGCCATCGCCATCGTGCTGCTGGCGCTGGTCCACGCCGAGCTCGGCGGAATGTTCCCCGTCGCGGGTGGCACCGCTCGGTATCCGCACTACGCCTTCGGCGGCTTCGCCGGGATGTCCTTCGGTTGGTTCGCCTGGCTCCAGGCCGCGACTGTCGCGCCGATCGAGGTCGAGGCGATGATCGGTTACGCCGGGTACTTCTCCTGGGCCAAGGGCTTCATGAACGCCGACGGCACCCTCACTGCCTCCGGCTTCTGCGTGGCCGTGGTGCTGATGGCTGTCTTCGTCGCCGTCAACTTCCTCGGCGTCAAGGCGCTCGCGCACACCAACACCGCCGCCACGTGGTGGAAGATCTTCGTGCCGCTGGTCGCGATCTTCGTGATCTCGGCGTCGCACTTCCACAGCGGCAACTTCACCTCTCACGGTTTCGCGCCATTCGGAGCGAAGGGCGTCCTCGCCGCGATCAGCACGTCCGGGATCATCTTCGCGCTCCTCGGGTTCGAGCAGGCCATTCAGCTCGCCGGCGAGAGCCGCAACCCCAAGAAGGACATCCCGCGCGCGGTCCTGGGCTCGGTCGCGATCGGCGCCGCCATCTACATCCTGCTGCAGATCTCCTTCATCGGAGCCCTGCCGGGCAGCAGCTTCGCCCACGGCTGGGCCAACCTCGCCTACAAGGGCATCGAGGGTCCCTGGGCCGGTCTTGCTTCTCTCGTGGGTCTCGGGTGGCTGGCCTTCGTTCTTCGCCTGGATGCGATCATCTCCCCTGCGGGCACCGGCCTGATCTACACCACGTCCACGTCTCGCATCTCCTTCGGCCTGGCCCGGAACGGCTACGCGCCGGACGGATACGGGAAGCTGAACGACAAGGGCGTGCCGTGGGTCGGCATGATCACCTCGTTCGTCATGGGCGTCATCTGCTTCCTGCCGTTCCCCAGCTGGCAGACCCTGGTCAGCTTCATCACCTCGGCGTCCGTGCTCATGTACGCCGGCGCCCCGCTGGCCTACGGAGCACTGCGCAAGCAGCTGCCCAACTGGGAGCGCCCCTACAAGCTGCCCTTCGGCCAGGTCATCTCGCCGATCTCCTTCGTCGTCGCGAGCCTGATCGTCTACTGGTCCGGCTGGGACACCCTCTGGCGCCTCGGCGTCGCCGTTCTCCTGGGCTACCTGGTGCTGGCCATCTCCGCCTGGGACAACGCGGTGAAGGGAAAGGCGAACACACCCCGCCCGGACTGGAAGGCCTCCTACTGGCTGCCCGTCTACCTGATCGGCCTGGGGATCATCTCCTGGCAGGGCGGCTTCGGCCAGGGCTCGCAGAACCACATCGGCCTGTGGTGGGACATCGCGATCATCACGGTCTTCTCGATCGCCATCTACTACTGGGCGATCGCTACCTCGCTCAAGACCGCTGAGATCGAGCGGAACATCGAAGAGGTCGAGGTCGTCGACGAGGGCGGTCACTGACCCCCGCCGCTTCAGCGGAAAAGCCGAGCCCGGCCGGAGCAGTGTCGCTCCGGCCGGGCTCTTCCGCGCTCGGGGTTCAGCGCTTCGTCGGCACCGGCAGGTCGTCCTGGCCGACGTGGTGGACGCGGACCAGGTTCGTGGAGCCGGCGAGGCCGGGAGGGGAACCGGCGGTGATGACGACGATGTCGCCGACCTCGCAGCGGCCGATGGCCAGCAACGCGGCGTCGACCTGTTCGATCATCTCGTCCGTGGTCTCCACGAACGGGCCGAGGAACGTTTCGACGCCCCAGCTCAGCGAGAGCTGGCTGCGTACGGCGGGCTCGTAGGTGAAGGCCAGCACCGGGATCGGCGAGCGGTAGCGGGACAGCCGCTTCGCGGTGTCGCCGGACTGGGTGAAGGCGACCAGGTAGCGGGCGTGCAGGAAGTCGCCGATCTCGGCCGCCGCGCGAGCGACGGCGCCGCCCTGGGTGCGGGGCTTGCTGGACTCGGTCAGCGGCGGCAGGCCCGCCGCGATGATCTCCTCCTCTGCCGCGCAGATGATCCGGCTCATGGTGCGGACCGTCTCCACCGGGTACTTGCCGACGCTGGTCTCGCCCGAGAGCATCACCGCGTCCGCACCGTCCAGGACGGCGTTGGCGACGTCCGAGGCCTCGGCGCGGGTCGGGCGGGAGGCGTTGATCATCGAGTCGAGCATCTGCGTCGCGACGATGACCGGCTTCGCGTTGCGTCGGCAGAGTTTGATGGCCTGCTTCTGCACGAGCGGGACCTGCTCCAGCGGCATCTCGACGCCGAGGTCGCCGCGGGCGACCATCACGGCGTCGAAGGCGTCGACGATCCCTTCGAGGTTGGCGACGGCCTGCGGCTTCTCCACCTTGGCGATGACCGGGACGAAACGTCCCTCCTCGCTCATGATGCGGTGGACGTCCTTGATGTCGTCCGCGCTGCGGACGAAGGAGAGCGCGATCAGGTCGGCGCCGATGCGGAGGCCCCAGCGCAGGTCGGCGACGTCTTTGTCGCTGAGCGCGGGGACGGAGACGGCCACACCGGGAAGGTTGAGGCCCTTGTGGTCGGAGACCATGCCGCCCTCGACGACCGTGCAGTGCACGTTCTGGCCTTCGACGGCGGTGACTTCGAGGCAGACCCGGCCGTCGTCGACGAGGATCCGCTCGCCGGGGGTGACGTCGCCGCAGAGGCCCTTGTACGTGGTGCCGCAGCGGTTGCGGTCGCCGTCGACGTCGGCGGTGGTGATGGTGAAGGCGTCGCCGCGCTCGAGGAGCACGGGGCCTTCGGCGAAGGTTTCGAGGCGGATCTTGGGGCCCTGCAGGTCGACCAGGATGCCGACGCTGCGGCCGGTCTCGTCCGCGGCTTTGCGGACGCGACGGTAGCGGTCCTCGTGCTCGGCGTAGCTGCCGTGACTGAGGTTGAAGCGGGCCACGTCCATTCCGGCGACGACCAGGGTCTTGATCTGGTCGTAGCTGTCGGAGGCGGGGCCTAGCGTACAGACGATTTTTGCTCGGCGCATGTTACGAGCGTAGGTCCTACTGATTGGTAGCTTCGCGGCCCCGACTGGGCGTCAGATGTCTTTTGTCCGACCCCGCGTTGAACTTTCCGAAACGTACGCACGGATGAACCGAAAGGGAACAGTTCCTTTCCGCACACCACTCCCCCTATCGAACGTGTATCGACGCTGCCTAGCATCGGCGCAATGGAACAGGTGGGGCGAAAGGCGGCCTTGACGGCCGCAGCGGCAGTCGCGCTGGCGGGCGTCGCGGCGTGGGAGCTATCGGGGGGCGCGCAGGGCGCGCCGCACGCTCCAAGTGGGGTCGTCGCGCCTGCCGAGTACCCCTCGCTCCGGCACACAACTGTTCAGGTCTCCCCCGGCACCTGCGGGACGGGCTGGACCGCGCCGACCGCCGGACTGCAGGTCTTCGACGTGACGGATGTGGGCCGCTCCCCCGCCGACGTCTACCTGATCCGGCCCGCCACCGGCGCGGTGGTCGGCGAGATCGAGGGCCTTTCGCCGAACCGGTCCCGTCCGATGCTGGTGGACCTCGCGCCCGGCACCTACACCTTCCGCTGCCTGCAGCAGGACACCGACGCGGCGACCGGTCCTGCCGTGACGGTCAAGGGGAACAGCGGAGACCCGGGCACGCCCGCCGTCGTGCCGGTCACCCAGCAGGACCTGATCCCGGCGACGCTCGCCTACCAGCGTTGGGTCTCCGCCCAACTGCCGGGCCTGGTCACGGCCGCCGACGCGCTGCACAGCGCCGTCGCCGCCGGCGACCTCGCCACTGCCCGACAGCGTTGGCTGGCCGCGCACCTCGCGTACGAGCGCCTCGGCGCGGCCTACGGGGCCTTCGGTGACGTCGAGGCCGAGATCAACGGCCCCCGGCAGCACGACACCGGTTTCCACGCCCTGGAGTTCGGGCTCTGGCACGCCGGCTCCACCACGGGGCTGGAGCCCGTCGCAGCCAAGCTGCTGAGCGACGTCCAGGGGCTGCGGTCGGCCTGGCCGAAGGTGCAGTTGGACCCGCTGGTGCTCGGCGTGCGCGCGCACGAGATCGTCGAGAACGCGATCGAGTTCGAGCTCAGCGGCCGCACCGACTACGGCAGCGGCTCCAACCTCGCGACGGTGCAGGCGAATCTGGACGGCACGGCGGAGGTGCTGTCGCTCGTCCGCCCGCTGCTGACGACGCGCGTGGTCCTGCCTCGCATCGACGCGGCGCTGACCGCTGCGCAGACCGAGCTCCGTTCGCTGGGCGGCACACGGCTGGACGCGCTCACCCAGACGCAGCGCGAGCAGCTGAACGCGGCCTTCGGAGACCTGGTGGAACAGCTCGCGCCGGTGGCGGCCGTGCTGGATGTACGGAGGACGTCATGAGTGCGGAGCTGAGGCGCAGCGGAGGATGGGGGTCCGCGGAGCGAGCGACGAGCGAGGCGGACACGCGCCCGCAGAGGAGCCGAGGCGGAGCACGACCCGAGGGCGTCGCCGGCGCGGTGGGCAGGCGATCGGTGCTGGCGGGCGCGCTGGCGGCGGGGACGGTGGCCACGGTCAGCGGGGCGGTGCCGTCGTTGCCGGCGGCGCGCGGGGAGCGGACGTCGGCCGCTGCGGAACCCGCCCGGGGCTTCCACGGGGTGCACCAGGCGGGCATCCTCACGCCCAAGCGCCGCTGCGCCGCGTTCGTCGCCTTCGACGTGACCGCCGCCGACCATGCCGGGCTCGCCGAGCTGTTCGGCACCCTCACCGAGCGGCTGCGCTTCCTCGCGACCGGCGGCAGCACCGGCGGCGTGCCGGACCCGCTCGGGATCTCCGCGCCGCCTGCCGACTCCGGCGTGCTCGGCCCGGCCCTGCCCGCCGACGCGCTCACCGTGCTCCTCGCCGTGGGCTCCTCGCTCTTCGACGGACGCTTCGGGCTGGCCGCCCGCAAGCCGCTGCGGCTGTCGACCATGCCGGCCTTCCCCGACGACGACCTCGACCCTGCGCTCTGCCACGGCGACCTGCTGCTGCAACTGGAGGCGGACGACACCGACGTGCTCGCCCACGCGCTGCGCGACCTGGCCCGGCACACCCGAGGCGGGATGCAGGTGCGCTGGCGGATCGACGGCTTCTCCTCGCCGCCGCGCCCGGTCGGCACGCCGCGCAACCTGCTGGGCTTCCGTGACGGGACGGCCAACCCGGACACCGGCGACGAGCGGCTGATGGACCGGCTGGTCTGGGTCGGTCCGGGCCAGGGCGAGCCGGCCTGGGCAGCGGGCGGCTCGTATCTCGCCGTGCGGCTGATCCGGATGCTGGTGGAGTTCTGGGACCGGGTGGGGATCATCGAGCAGGAGCGGATGTTCGGTCGGCAGAAGGCCTCCGGCGCGCCACTGGACGGTCAGCGCGAGTCGGACGCCCCGGACTTCGGCGCCGATCCGACCGGCGACGTGATCCCGATGGACTCGCACATCCGGATGGCCAACCCGCGTACAGCCCAGACCGACGACCAGCGGCTGCTGCGCCGCGGCTTCAACTACGACCGGGGCACGGACCCGAACGGCAACCTCGACATGGGCCTGGTCTTCTGCGCGTACCAGCAGGACCTCGCGCGGCAGTTCGCCACCGTGCAGAAGCGGCTCGCGGGTGAGCCCCTGGTCGACTACATCCGGCCCTTCGGCGGCGGCTACTTCTTCGCGCTGCCCGGCGTGCGGAACACGAACCACCGTTTCGGGAACGGACTTCTGTTCTGACATCCGGCCCGGATTCCCGGATGATCTACGCGCGCAGACGCTAGGCTTCCCCCGCCGTTTACGGGACCGTCACCCAACCGCTCCGGGCATGTACGCCGTGGCGCGAATGATGCGGTCCGCAGCTGATGTGAGTTCAGTCCCAGTGGAGGGGAAACGGGATGACCGGGAAGACCGGCAGTACGAAGACCGCGGGTCGCGGCAGGCGTTGGGCCGCGCTGGCGGGAGCGGCCGCGCTGACCGTCGCCGCGGGCACCGCTCCGGCCTGGGCGGCGTCGGGGGCGCAGCACGGCGAGGGCCACGGCAAGGTGCACACCAGCACGCCGATCAAGCACCTGGTGGTGATCTTCCAGGAGAACGTGTCCTTCGACCACTACTTCGGCACCTACCCGAAGGCCGCGAACACCGACGGCACCCCCTTCACCGCGGCGAAGAACACGCCCAAGTCGGTGAACAACCTGGCCAACTCCGGTCTGCTGACCACCAACCCGAACCTCTACGCGCCGCAGCGGCTCACCGGCAAGCAGGCGATGACCTGCGACCAGAACCACGGCTACACCGCCGAGCAGTACGCTGCCAACGGCGGCGCGATGGACAAGTTCGTCCAGTACACCTCCAAGGACACCTGCTCGGGCGGCCTGTACGGCGCGCCCGGCCTGGCCATGGACTACTACGACGGCAACACCGTCACCGCCATGTGGAACTACGCCCAGCACTACACGCTGAGCGACAACTCCTTCAGCGACGGCTACGGCCCGTCCACCCCGGGCGCGCTGAACCTGATCTCGGGTCAGACGCACGGCGTGGTCTCGGTCTCCGGCACCGGCAGCACCGAGAACCCGGTGCAGACCACCACGCCGGACCCGTACACCGTGCACTCGCCGAACGCCCAGGGCGTCGGCACCGTCGTCGGCGACCCCGACCCGGCCTACGACGACTGCTCGGACAACAACCACGCCTCCCCCTACGCGCTGGCCGAGATGCAGGGCAAGAACGTCGGCGACCTGCTCAACGCCAGGAACGTGACGTGGGGCTGGTTCCAGGGCGGCTTCCGCCCGACCACCGCTTACAACGGCACCAGCGGCTACGCGGTCTGCGGCGCGAAGCACACCAACCTGGGCGGCGCGTCGGTCTCCGACTACAGCCCGCACCACAACCCGTTCGAGTACTACAAGTCGACCTCCAACCCGCACCACCTCGCCCCGGCGAGCACCGCGGAGATCGGCAACAACGGGCAGGCGAACCACCAGTACGACCTGACCGACTTCGACGCGACGTTGTCGGCCGGCAACCTGCCGGCGGTGAGCTTCCTCAAGGCGGGCTCCTACCAGGACGGCCACGCGGGCTACTCCGACCCGATCGACGAGCAGAACTTCCTGGTCAAGGAGATCAACGCGCTGCAGTCCTCGCCGGAGTGGTCCTCCACGGCGGTCGTCATCGCCTACGACGACTCGGACGGCTGGTACGACCACGTCTACCACGCGCCGACCAACGGCTCCACGGACACCGCGGCGGCCTCCGCCACCACGACGGTCGACTCCCCCGCCTGCCAGTCCGGCCCGGCCGCGGCCGGCGGCTACGCCGACCGCTGCGGTGTCGGCCCGCGTCAGCCGCTGCTGGTGATCTCGCCCTACGCGCGGACCAACCACATCTCGCACACCTTCACCACCCAGGCCTCGATCACCCGCTTCATCGAGGACAACTGGAAGCTGGGCCGGGTCGGCGACAGCTCCTTCGACGCGAAGGCCGGTCACCTCTCCTACGCGTTCGACTTCCGTCACCCGAACAACGTGCGGGTGCTGCTGAACACGGACGGCTCGGTCGGTTCGGTCACGCCGATCGGAAACGGTGACAACGGCGACACCCCGATGGCGATCCAGGCCTCTCCGGCGGGGGCGTCCGCGTCCTCGGACGGCGGCTCGACGATGCTGTCGGTCAGCCTGGGCGCGGCGGCGGTCGCCGCTCTCGGCACCGGCTGGGCGGTCTCCCGCCGGGCCCGGCGCAAGGTCGCCGCGTAGCGGCGTAGCACCAGGGCGGTCCCGATACGGCCTCGGTCGTATCGGGACCGTTCGACGAGGAACCACAGCTGCGGCCGATGCGTCGAAGAGACATGCGCCTCACCAGAGCCCTCACCCTCGCCGCCGTCGTGCTGACGACATCCGCCGGCTGTGCGAGCAGTACGTCGAGCCCACCGTTCGCGAGCAGCTCCGTGTCGGCCTCCGCGCGGCCGCAGGTCTCGACCAATCCCGACTCGTTCACGGTCCGCGCGGGCAAGCTCATCGCCGGCTGGGACGGCTCCCCGACCGAGCAGTCCTGGGACTTCGGCTACGTCCCACTGAGCGACACGGTGCGGCTACCGGCCGGCGCCTTCCACTCCGGTGCGGACAAGGCCGCGTACTACGCGGGCCAGTTCCGTCTCACTGTCCCGCTGCCCAAGGGGCCCGCGCAGCAGACCGTGCGCTTCGACAAGGGCAATCCCCGGACGCTCCCAGGACTCACACCGGATGCCGCGCTGCGCACCGAGAGTGTCGGCCGCTGCCCGACGACGAGCTGTCCCACCTACCTCACCGTGACCGGTGCCAAGCCCACCACGGAGCGGGTGCTGACGAACCGGGGTGAGGCGACCGTGCCTGCGTGGTCCTTCCGGATCTCGGGATACCAGGGCGAGTTCGTCTTCGCCGCAGTGAAGTCCGACCCGTTCCCCGACCTCACGCCCGGCGGCACGCCCGGGCCCCCGCCTCAGCTCAACGGCTACCAGGGTGCGGGGCTCAAGTCGGTCTCCGCCGATGGGCGGACGCTGACTCTGGGTGTGGAGGTGGGCTGCGGGGGTGCGATGCCGTCCGGCCTCGTCCAGGAGAGCAAGAGCGTCGTCGTCATCGGCTCGAAGCTCCCGCCGAAGCCGAGCCCCGGCGTCAACTGCGTGGACGGCCTGACGTTCGGGTCCGTCACCGTACACCTGTCCGAGGCCCTGGGCGCCCGGACCGTCATCGACGTCGGGACCGGGCTTCCGCGGGCGGCCAGCACCCCTCCGACGGCCCGCTGAGGCCGGGCCGGTGAAACGCACAACGGCACCGGCCCCCCGAACTTGGTCGGGGACAGGGGGCAGGTGCCGTCTGGTGCGCCGCGTGCGATCCGGCGCCATTGCAGGCCACGCGGGTTCTACTGGCCCGTCGGAACGTCAGCTCACAGCGTCACACCGTGAGCGGGCGGTCCGTCGGGCGGATCGGGGCGGGCAGCGTCGAGGCGCGGCCCGAGAGGTAGGAGTCGACCGCCTTGGCCGCGGAGCGGCCCTCGGCGATCGCCCAGACGATCAGCGACTGGCCGCGGCCCGCGTCACCGGCCACGAAGACGCCATCGACATTGGTGGCGAAACGGCTGTCGCGCGCGACGTTGCCACGCGGGTCGAGCTCCACACCGAGCTGTTCGACCAGACCGTTCTTCACGTCCGTCCCGGTGAAGCCCATGGCCAGCGTGACCAGCTGCGCCGGGATGGCCCGCTCGGTGCCGGGGACCGGCTCGACACGACCCTCGGTGAAGACTACCTCGACCAGGTGCAGCTGCTGAACCTGGCCGTCCTCGTCGCCGCTGAAGTGGGTGGTGTTCACGGAGTAGATCCGCTCGCCGCCCTCCTCGTGCGCGGAGGTGACCTTGTAGACCATGGGCATGGTCGGCCACGGCTGCCCGGTCGGGCGGTCCTCGCCCGGCTGCGGCATGATCTCCAGCTGGGTCACCGAGGCCGCGCCCTGGCGGTGCGCGGTGCCGACGCAGTCGGCTCCGGTGTCGCCGCCGCCGATGACGACGACGTGCTTGCCGGCGGCGCTGATCGGAGAGTCGACGTAGTCGCCCTCCTGCACCTTGTTGGCCAGCGGCAGGTACTCCATGGCCTGGTAGACGCCGGTCAGCTCGCGACCGGGCACGTTCAGGTCACGGGCGGTGGTGGCGCCGGCCGCGACGACGACCGCGTCGAAGCGGTGGCGCAGGTCACGACCGGTCAGGTCGACGCCGATCTCGACACCGGTACGGAACCGGGTGCCCTCCGCGCGCATCTGCTCGACGCGGCGGTTGACGTGGCGCTTCTCCATCTTGAACTCGGGGATGCCGTAGCGCAGCAGGCCGCCGATGCGGTCGGCGCGCTCGTACACCACCACCGTGTGCCCGGCCCGGGTCAGCTGCTGGGCGGCGGCCAGACCGGCGGGTCCGGAGCCGACGACGGCGACGGTCTTGCCGGAGAGGCGGTCCGGGATCTGCGGCGTCACGTCGCCGTTGTCCCAGGCCTTGTCGATGATGGTGACCTCGACGTTCTTGATGGTCACCGCGTCCTGGTTGATGCCGAGCACGCAGGCCGACTCGCAGGGGGCCGGGCAGAGGCGACCGGTGAACTCCGGGAAGTTGTTGGTCGCGTGCAGGCGCTCGGTGGCGCCCTTCCAGTCGTCGCGGAAGGCCAGGTCGTTCCACTCGGGGATCAGGTTCCCGAGCGGGCAGCCGTTGTGGCAGAACGGGATGCCGCAGTCCATGCAGCGACCGGCCTGCTTGCTGATGATGGGGAGCAGGCTGCGCTCGACGTAGACCTCGTTCCAGTCCCGGACGCGCTCGGCGACGGGACGGCGCTCGGCCAGCTGCTTCGGGGTGGTGAGGAAGCCCTTCGGGTCAGCCATGTGCCGCCTCCATCATCTTGCGGGTGGTCTCGGACTCGGAGAGCCCGTCTCGCTCGGCGGCGTCCTTGGCGGCGAGCACTGCCTTGTAGTCGGTGGGCATGATCTTGGAGAAGCGGGACACGCCGCCGCCCCAGTCGGCGAGAAGCTCGGCCGCCACCGTGGAGCCGGTCTCCTCGTAGTGCTGCTGCACGGTGTCGCGCAGCCACTCGCGGTCCTTCGCGTCGGGCGCCTCGATGCCGACCATGCCGCCGTTGACGTTGGCGGGTCGCAGGTCGAGAACGTACGCGATGCCGCCGGACATGCCGGCCGCGAGGTTGCGGCCGGTCTCACCGAGGATCACGACGCGCCCGCCGGTCATGTACTCCAGGCCGTGGTCGCCCACGCCCTCCACCACGAGGGTGGCGCCGGAGTTGCGGACGGCGAAGCGCTCACCGGCCTTGCCGCGCAGGTGGATCCGGCCTTGGGTGGCGCCGTAGCCGATGGTGTTGCCGGCGATGACGTGGTTCTGCGCGTCGGCGCCGATGGCGGAGGCGTTCCGCGCCGGGCGCACGATCACGACGCCGCCGGAGAGGCCCTTGCCGACGTAGTCGTTGGCGTCGCCCTCCAGGCGCAGCGTGATACCGCGCGGCAGGAACGCGCCGAAGGACTGGCCGGCGGAGCCGGTGAGGGTCACGTCGATGGTGCCCTCAGGCAGGCCCTCGCCGCGGTAACGCTTGGTCACCTCGTGGCCGAGCATGGTGCCGACCGTGCGGTTGACGTTGCGGACCGGCAGCTGGATCTTGACGGACTCGCCGTGCTCCAGGGCGTCGTGGGCCAGCTCGATGAGCTGGTTGTCCAGCGCCTTGTCCAGGCCGTGGTCCTGCTCGGTGGTCTGGTAGAGCGAGGAGCCCGTGTCCGGGACGTGCAGCAGCGGGGCGATGTCGAGGCCGGAGGCCTTCCAGTGGTCGATCGCCTCGGAGGCGTCGATCAGCTCGGCGTGGCCGACGGCCTCCTGGATGGTGCGGAAGCCCAGCTCCGCGAGGATCTCGCGGACCTCCTCGGCGATGAACTCGAAGAAGTTCACCACGAATTCGGGCTTGCCGCTGAACCGCTCGCGCAGCACCGGGTTCTGGGTGGCGACGCCGACCGGGCAGGTGTCCAGGTGGCAGACGCGCATCATGATGCAGCCGGAGACCACCAGCGGGGCGGTGGCGAAGCCGAACTCCTCCGCGCCGAGCAGTGCGGCGATGACGACGTCACGGCCGGTCTTCAGCTGGCCGTCGGTCTGCACGACGATGCGGTCGCGCAGGCCGTTGAGCAGCAGCGTCTGCTGGGTCTCGGCCAGGCCGAGCTCCCAGGGGCCACCGGCGTGCTTGAGGCTGGTCAGCGGCGAGGCGCCGGTGCCGCCGTCGTGGCCGGAGACCAGCACGACGTCCGCGTGGGCCTTGCTGACGCCCGCCGCGACCGTGCCGACGCCGACCTCGGAGACCAGCTTCACGTGGATGCGGGCCGCCGGGTTGGCGTTCTTGAGGTCGTGGATGAGCTGGGCGAGGTCCTCGATGGAGTAGATGTCGTGGTGCGGCGGCGGGGAGATCAGGCCGACACCGGGGGTGCTGTGCCGGGTCTGGGCCACCCACGGGTAGACCTTGTGGCCGGGCAGCTGGCCGCCCTCGCCGGGCTTGGCGCCCTGGGCCATCTTGATCTGGATGTCGTCCGCGTTGACCAGGTACTCGCTGGTGACGCCGAAGCGGCCGGAGGCGACCTGCTTGATCGCGGAGCGGCGCTCCGGGTCGTAGAGGCGGCGCGGGTCCTCGCCGCCCTCACCGGTGTTGGACTTGGCGCCCAGCCGGTTCATGGCGATGGCGAGGGTCTCGTGGGCCTCGAGCGAGATCGAGCCGTAGGACATCGCGCCGGTGGAGAAGCGCTTGACGATCTCGCTGACCGACTCGACCTCCTCGATCGGGATCGGTCCGCGGCCACTGCCGCCGTCGGCGAACTTGAACAACCCGCGAAGCGTCATCAGGCGCTCGGACTGCTCGTTCACGCGCGAGGTGTACTGCTTGAAGATGTCGTAGCGCTTGGTGCGGGTGGCGTGCTGGAGGCGGAACACCGTGTCCGGGTCGAACAGGTGCGGCTCGCCCTCACGACGCCACTGGTACTCGCCGCCGATCTCCAGGCGGCGGTGCGCCGGGGAGATGCCGGAGACCGGGTACGCCTGGGCGTGCCGGGCGGCGGTCTCCTTGGCGACCTCGTCCAGGCCGATGCCGCCGAGCTTGGTGGTGGTGCCCGAGAAGTAGGCGTCCACCAGGTCCTGGCTGAGGCCGATGGCCTCGAAGACCTGCGCGCCACGGTAGGAGGCGACGGTGGAGATGCCCATCTTGGACATCACCTTGAGCACGCCCTTGCCGAGCGCCTTGATCAGGTTGCGGATCGCCTTCTCCGGCTCGATGCCGCTGATGAAGGTTCCCTGGGCGACCAGGTCCTCGACGGACTCCATGGCCAGGTAGGGGTTGACCGCGCCGGCGCCGTAGCCGATCAGCAGCGCGACGTGGTGCACCTCGCGCACGTCGCCGGCCTCGACGACCAGACCGACCTTGGTCCGCTGCTTGGTGCGGATCAGGTGGTGGTGCACCGCTGCGGTGAGCAGCAGCGAGGGGATCGGCGCGTGCTCGGCGTCCGAGTGGCGGTCGGAGAGCACGATCAGGCGGGCGCCGTCGGCGATCGCCGCGTCGGCCTCGGCCGCTATCTCAACGAGCCGGCCGGCGAGGGCCGCGCCGCCGCCGGAGACCTTGTAGAGGCCGGAGAGCGTGACCGCCTTCAGGCCCGGCAGGTCGCCGTCCGCGTTGATGTGGATCAGCTTGGCCAGCTCGTCGTTGTCGATGACCGGGAAGGGCACGACGACGGAGCGGCAGGAGGCCGCCTCTGCCTGGAGCAGGTTGCCCTCGGGGCCGAGGTTGGAGCCGAGCGAGGTGACGAGCTCCTCGCGGATGGCGTCCAGCGGCGGGTTGGTGACCTGCGCGAACAGCTGGGTGAAGTAGTCGAAGAGCAGCCGCGGCTTGGCGGAGAGCGCGGCGATGGGCGAGTCGGTGCCCATCGAGCCGAGCGCCTCGCCGCCGGTCTTGGCCATCGGAGCGAGCAGGACCCGCAGCTCCTCCTCGGTGTAGCCGAAGGTCTGCTGACGACGCGTCACCGAGGCGTGGGTGTGTGCGATGTGCTCGCGCTCGGGCAGCGCGTCGAGCTTGATCGAGCCCGCGTGCAGCCAGTCGGCGTAGGGGTTCTCGGCGGCGAGCGCCGACTTGATCTCCTCGTCGTCGACGATGCGGCCCGCGGCGGTGTCCACCAGGAACATCTTGCCGGGCTGCAGGCGGCCCTTGCGGACGACCTGCTCCTGCGGGATGTCCAGGACGCCGACCTCGGAGGCGAGCACGACCAGGCCGTCGACGGTGACCCAGTACCGGGCCGGGCGAAGGCCGTTGCGGTCGAGCACAGCGCCGATCTGGGTGCCGTCGGTGAAGGTGACGCAGGCCGGGCCGTCCCAGGGCTCCATCAGGTTGGAGTGGAACTGGTAGAAGGCGCGGCGGGCCGGCTCCATGGTGGCGTGGTTCTCCCACGCCTCCGGGATCATCATCAGCACGGAGTGCGGCAGCGAACGGCCACCGAGGTGGAGCAGCTCCAGGACCTCGTCGAAGGAGGCAGTGTCGGAGTGGTCCGGGGTGCAGACCGGGAAGATCCGGTCCAGGTCGCCGGGGATCAGGTCCGTGGCGATCTGCGACTCGCGGGCCGTCATCCAGTTGCGGTTGCCCTTGACGGTGTTGATCTCGCCGTTGTGGGCGACGAACCGGTAGGGGTGCGCGAGCGGCCAGCTCGGGAAGGTGTTGGTCGAGAAGCGGGAGTGGACCAGACAGAGCGTCGAGGCGAAGCTGCGGTCTGAAAGGTCGGGGAAGAACGGCTCCAACTGCCCGGTGGTGAGCATGCCCTTGTAGACGATCGTCCGGGCGGAGAGGGAGGGGAAGTACACCCCGCCCTCGCGCTCGGCGCGCTTGCGCAGAACGAAGGCGACCCGGTCCAGCTCGAGGCCGGTCCTGCCGCCCTCGGCGTCGGTGACGAAGAGCTGGCGGAAACGCGGCATGACCGAGCGGGCGGTCGTGCCGAGCAGGTCCGGGGTGACCGGGACGTCACGCCAGCCGAGGACGGTCAGGCCCTCGGCTGCGGCGATCGCCTCGACGGTGGCGACGGCGGCCGCGTCGGCGGCGTCGTCGTCCGGCAGGAAGGCGATGCCGACGGCGTAGTGGCCCTGAGCCGGAAGCTCGAAGCCGGCCTCGGCGGCCTTGGTGCTGAGGAACGCGTGCGGGATCTGGGTCAGGATGCCGGCGCCGTCGCCGGAGTCCGGCTCGGAGCCGGTGGCCCCGCGGTGCTCCAGGTTGCGAAGGACTGTGAGGCCCTGCTCCACGATGCGGTGCTCGGCGACTCCGCTCAGTGAGGCGACGAAGCCGACGCCACAGGCGTCGTGCTCGTTGCTCGGGTCGTACAGGCCCTGCTTGGCGGGCCGCGCGTCCGCCAAGGCCGCGTAGGGGCGGGGGGCGGGGTGCGAAGACGCAGGCAGCATCGGCTCTCCCGTCGTCGTGGTTGGCATGGAGTCAATTCACATGCGCATACGGGACGACGCTGGCCCTTTGCGATTGCGTGTCGTGCAGGTTACATGATGCCGGAGATTCCACTTAGTGGATTTTTCAGTCCACCATGTGGACCGGCCAGCGGCTCAGGCCATGGATGAGGGCCTTGGAGGGGACATCCCGTCACGTCTCGAATCCAGGGTCACGGGTATTCGGACGTCCTCGCAAGTCTGCCCGATCGCTGCGCTCGCGAAACAGAGCATTCACGCGATTGCTGTGTGTGAGTAACACCACGTGAAGCCCCACCAGGGGCGCGGGGAACTGACCGAGGTCAGGCGATGTGTCCGCCGATGAGCTGGCCGAGCAGGAAGGTCACGCCCGCTGCCGCCGCGCCGAGGGTCAGCTGGCGCAGGCCGCTGAACCACCAGCTGCGCGCCGTCACCTTGCTCACGACCGCACCGCAGAGGAACAGCCCGAGGACGGAGAGGATCACCGCCGGGATCAGCGACGTCGCGCCCAGCAGATACGGCAGCAGCGGCAGCAGCGCGCCCAGCGCGAACGCCGTGAAGGAGGAGACCGCAGCCACCAACGGCGACGGCAGGTCGTGCGGGTCGATGCCCATCTCCTCGCGGGCGTGGACCTCCAGCGCCCGCTCAGGGTCCGCGGTGAGCTGCTGCGCCACCTCGAAGGCGAGCCGGGGCTCGACGCCGCGGTTGACGTAGACCTGAGCCAGCTCGGCCAGCTCCTCCCGCGGGTTGCGCTTCAGCTCCAGCCGCTCGATCTCAAGCTCCGCCTGGACCAGCTCTCGCTGCGAGGCGACCGAGGTGTACTCGCCGGCGGCCATCGAGCAGGCGCCGGCCGCGAGGCCGGCCAGGCCGGTCAGCACCACGACGCCGTGGCTCGCGCTGCCGCCGACGACGCCGGACATGAGCGCGAAGTTCGAGACGAGGCCGTCCATGGCCCCGAAGACCGCCGGGCGGAGCCAGCCACCATTCACGTCGCGGTGGTCGTGCTTGTAGGCCTCGGCGGTCTCGGCTATGTCCTGGGCGCTCATCGTCGTCGTTGTCACGTCAGGAAACTAACGCTCCTGGAGCCTCATTTCCAGCAAGCCAGTACTGCCTTACCACCGCCCTGACCTGCGAAGTTAGGCGATCCTTGCCTAACCGAACGGCAGCCCTAACCTGACGGCAGCAGCGCGGCGATCAGTTGGGCGGTGAGCCAGCGCTCGTAGTCCGACGGCGCCCAGCCCCGGCTCTCCACCAGGGCGAGGTAGGTCCGTTCGCTCGCCAGGGTCCAGACGATGTCGGCGGCACGGTCGATGGAGAGGTCGGCACGGAGGCGGCCGTCCTGGCGCAGCGATTCGGCCAGGCGCCACTGGTCCTGGTAGCGGTGTTCGGCCGTGTCGCGCACGAGCTGCCTGATCTCGGCGTCGGAGCCTGCCGCGTCGGCCAGGACGGCGAAGACGGGTGCCTCCCGGCCGCAGATCTCCGTGTGCAGGCGCGTGAACAGTGCGAGCCGCAGCTCGGGGTCGCCTTCCTGGACAATCTCCAGCCAGCGCGAGCTGGCGGCGAGCGGGACTTGCTCCTGGCGGCCGCTCACGGCAAGGTCCAAGAGCTTCGTGAGGATGTCCCGCTTTGCCCGGGTGCTGGCGTACACCGTCTGCACGGCGACCCCCGCGTGCTCCGCGATCGCGTTCATGGTCGTGGCGGTGTAGCCGTCGCGCACGAACAGCTCCTGCGCCGCCGCCAGGATGCGGCGCTGGGTGTCGGCGGCCTGCCGACGACGATTCGACGCGTCATAGCGACGAGCCTTGCCCTCATCGACCATGTCGTGAGAGTATCACTATATCGAATAGATGAACACTCTATCAAATAGAGCTGAGATCCTGGGAGGTCACCATGCCCGCTCAGACTCCCGCCGAGCTGCACAGGATGTTCCAGCAGGCGGTCAACGACGGCGCCGTCGACGCGCTCGTCGCCCTGTACGAACCCGAACCCGCCTTCGCCACCAGGGCCGGTGACCCGGCCGTCGGCGGCACCGCGCTGCGCGCGCACCTGGCCGGACTGCTGGCCGCACGGCCTCACTTCGACAGGGTCGCCACGACCAAGGTCTTCGAGACCGGCGACATCGCACTGACCTGCTCCGACTGGTCAGCCACCGCGACGGACGCGCACGGCGCCACGGTCGCCATGAGCGGCCGAGGTACCGAGGTCGCCCGGCGGCAGCCGGACGGGACCTGGCTGCTGGTCATCGACAACCCGTGGGGAACCCGATGACCGATGCCGGCGCGGCCGTCGACGTGGTCCGCCGCTACATCGACCGCGTCAACGCACATGACTGGGACGCGGTCGCCACCCTCACCGCCGAGCCGCTCAGCACGGCGGTGCGCGATGGCCTGTGGCGGGCCAACCCGGATCTGCGCATCGACGTGGACTGGCTCGCCGCGCACGGCGACCGGGTCTCCATGTGGTGCTACGGCTTCGGAACTCACACCGGAACCTGGGTGCTGCCCGCCTCCACGGGCCACTTCGCCGGTCGCGCCCTGACGCCGACCGGACGGCCGTGGCGCGCGGCCTGTGCGGTGACGTACCGCATCGCCGACGGACGCATCGTGGACGTGTGGGGGATCTGGGACTGGCTCGACCTGCTCGGTCAACTCGGAGTGGTGACCGTCGGAGCTGCGCCCTAGGACGTCTGCCGCACCCTCGCGGCGGCAGCCGTCTCCCACAACCGCCCGTCGCCCATCTCCAGGACCCGGTCCGCCGCCAAGAGTTGGGCCTTGTCGTGGGTGACCATCACCGTCGCCGTGCCGTGCTCGCGGGTGACCGCGGCCAGCAGGCCGACGATCTGCTCGCCGCGCTCGTGGTCGAGCGCGGAAGTCGGCTCGTCGACCAGCAGCACCGCCGGATCGGCGAACAGTGCACGGGCGATATTGACGCGCTGGCGCTCGCCGCCGGAGAGCTCGTGCGGGCGGCGGTGCTGCTTGCCGTCCGTGAGGCCGACGGAGGCGAGCAGGGCCTCGGCGCGGGCCAGCGCCGTCTTCGGCTTCTCGCCGCGCAGGTGGGCCACCGCCTGCAGTTGCTCTACGGCCGTCAGCGAAGCCAACAGGTTCGACTGCTGGAAGACGATGCCGACCTTGTCCCGGCGCAGCGCGGTGCGCTGCCGGTCGTTCAGTGCCGCCGCTTCCTCGCCCGCGATGACGACCTGACCGCTGTCTGGGGTGAGCAGCGTCGCGGCGACCGCGAGCAGGCTGGACTTGCCGGAGCCGGAGGGGCCGACCACAGCGATGAACTCTCCCGCGCCGACCGTCAGCGAGACCTGGTCCAGGGCGGTGAGACGGCGGTCGCCGTCGGGGTAGGTGAGGATGATGTCGTTCAGGACGAGGGTCATCGGTTGGCTCCCAGCGCGGTCAGCGGGTCGACAGAGGTGATCCGGCGCACGGCGAGGGCCGCGCCGAAGAGGCCCAGCAGGACCATGACGACGACGGGGACGGCCACCGTGGCCGCGCCGAGGGTGAAGGGCATGCCCGTGCCGCCGAGCAGCGCGCCGCCCGCGAAACCGATCGCCGCCCCGGTGAGCGTGCCGCCGAGCAGCATGGCCAGGGCCTGCGCGAGCGCGTCACGGACCAAGTAGGCGCTGGAGGCGCCGACGGCCTTCAGCACCGCGATGTCGCCCTTGCGCTGCACCGTCCACACCGTGAAGAAGGCGCCGACCACCAGGGCGCTGACGGCGAACAGGAAGCCCTGGATCATCTGCAGGCTGCCCTGCTCGGCCGAGAAGCCGTCGATACCGGCCAGGGACGCGCCGCGCGTGACCGTGTCGGTGTTCTGGGCGCGGTCGAGCGCCGTGGTGTCCGCGCTGCCCGGGTCGACCGCGAGGGCGTTCGGCTGCGCGGCGCCCGTCACCTGCTGCCAGGTGGCCTCGGGAGTCCACACGCTCGGGGCATGTCCGTAGGAGCGGTCGGCGGTGATGCCGGAGACGGTGAGCGTCTGCGCGCCGACGGTGACCTTGTCGCCGGGCTTGAGGCCGTTGGCGTCGGCGACCTTCTGACTCACCGCGACCTGGTCGCCTTGCGGTGCCGAACCGGACTCCAGCGGGGGTATCAGGCCCGAGGGGGCGCCCAACACGCTGACCGATGTCGCCCCCGCACCGCCCGTGAACCTGGACATGGCCACCCCGAACGGCTGCACCGAGCCGATCCCCGGCGCCGACTCCCAGGCCTGCTGCTGGGCCGCGCTGATGCCGCTGTTGCTGAACGACACCTGCGGCGTCGCGCCGTGCGGCGCGCCAAAGACGATGTCGGTGGCCGGCAGCTTGGCGATGGCGGAGGAGGCGTCGGAGGCGAGCCCGCCGGTGAGACCGTAGAGGAAGACCACCAGCGTGGTGATGAGCGTGACGACCGCGCCCATCAGGGCGAAGCGCCCCTTGGCGAAGCGGATGTCACGCAGGGCGACGAACACGGAGCGGCCTCCTGGAGCACGGGTCGTGCGGTTGGGCTGACGTTCCCCACTCTCGCGAGAATCGGCCCGCCTTCCATCAGGGAGAAGGTCGGTCTCGAATCAATCGAATGGTTGATGCCGCAGCCCGCCCCGGCGTCGGTGGCGGGACGTAGGGTCGATGCCGTGACCAGCACCTCCCCCACCGAGAGCGACCCGGCGAGCTCCCCCGCGCTCCGGCTGATGCGGGTCGCCCTGCCGGCGATGTTCTATGTGCTGCTGATCATCGGTTCGATCGGCGTCGGGGCCCCGGCCTGGACGATGGGCGCGGCCCTGGGGCTGGCCTACGCGGCCGGCGGGCGCTTCGCGCGTCCTGACACACCCCGCTGGGCCACCCTGGCCTGGCTCGGCCTGGTCACCGCGCTCTGGGTGGGGCTCGCCTTCCTCGCTCCTTCGGCGGGGTACGTCGCCTTCCCGCTCTACTTCCTCTACCTCCACCTGCTGCCGCCGCGCTGGGCGCTCCCCTGGGTGGCGCTGCTCACCGCGGTGGTGGTCGCCGGGCAGTCCACCACCGTCGGGGGTCTGACCGCCGCGAAGGTGATAGGGCCGTGCGCGGGCGCCGCCGTGGCGGTGCTGACCGCCTACGGCTACGCCGGCCTGTACCGCGAGAGCCGGCGCCGCCAGGCGCTGATCGACGATCTGATGCGCACCAGGGACGAGTTGGCCGCCTCGCAGCGCGAGGCGGGCATGCTCGCCGAGCGTCAGCGCCTGGCCAGGGAGATCCACGACACGCTGGCCCAGGGCCTGTCCAGCATCGTGCTGCTGGCCCGCACCGCGGAGTCCGCGTTGCCGCCGGATGCCGAGGTGGCGGGCGAGCGGGTGCGCGAGATCGGTGCGACGGCGAGCGCGAACCTCGCCGAGGCACGCCGCTTCGTCGCCGCGCTGACACCGCCCTCGCTGCAGGACGCTTCCCTGTCGGACGCACTGCGCCGGGTCTCCGCGGGCTACGGCCCGGTGCCCGCGGTCGCCTTCCATCTCGACGGCGAGCCCTACCCGCTTCCGGTCGAGGCCGAGGTCGCGCTGCTGCGACTGACGCAGGAGGCGCTGGCCAACGTGCGGCGGCATGCCCACGCCGCCCGCGCCGCCGTCACCCTCTGCTACCTGGACGACCAGGTGACCCTGGACGTCTTCGACGACGGCGTCGGTTTCGACTCCGAAGCCGCACCGAGCGCCGACGCCGAGCGCCCTCGCTTCGGCCTGCACGGCATGCGCGAACGCATCGCAGGTCTCGGCGGCAGCCTCACCATCGAGTCCGCCCCCGGCGAGGGCACCGCCGTCGCTGCCGCGATCCCGCTCACGGCGCTGGACGCGCCGACGCCCGCGCCCGTCCGGCCGGAACCAGTCCCGCACGCGACCGAGGCGCCGTACGCCCCCACCGACGCCCCGCCACCGTCCCCGGCCCGCACCGCCATTGAGCAGCCGCTGTGATCACCGTCCTGCTTGTCGACGACCACCCGGTCGTGCGACGCGGGTTGCGCGCCCTGCTGGAGGAGCTGCCCGAGGTGGAGCTGGTCGGCGAGGCCGGTGACGGGGCCGAGGCGCTCGCGCTCCTGGAGCGCCTCGAGGCTGAGGGCCGACCGCGTCCCGACGTCGTGCTGATGGATCTGCAGATGGGCTCCGGCATGCACGGGGTCGAAGCGACCCGTCGGATCACCGCTCTGCCGCAGCCGCCCGCCGTGCTGATCCTGACGACGTACAGCACGGACGCCGACATCCTCTCCGCCGTCGAGGCGGGAGCGACGGGATATCTGCTCAAGGACGCCCCGCCCGAGGAGTTGGCCGCCGCCGTCCGCGCCGCGGCCAAGGGCGAGACGGTGCTCGCGCCGCCGGTCGCCGCCCGGCTGCTCGGCCGGGTCCGGGCCGGGCGGCCGATGCTGTCGCCGCGCGAGACGGAGATCCTGGAGCTGGTCGCCGAGGGGCTGGCCAACCGTCAGATCTCCAAGCGGCTCTTCATCAGCGAGGCCACCGTCAAGACGCACCTCGTGCACGTCTACGACAAGTTGGGCGTCGACAGCCGCACCGCCGCGATCGCCGCCGCACTGCAGGCGGGGCTGATCCGGCCCAGGTAGTCCTGGGCCGGATCAGCCCCGGATCAGCCCCGCGCGAACGTCAGTACTCAGGAGCCGCTGGGGCTCGGGGCCGGGCTGTTGTGCGCGGTCGGCGAGGCAAGCGCCTCGGCGCTCGCCGAGGGGATGCTCGCGGGCTGCTTGCCCTTGTTCGCCGCGTCGACCCACTTGATCAGGTTCGCCGGGGAGATCTGCTCGTTGTTGTAGGTCGGGTAGGCCGAGGTGCCGTTCAGCAGCACGGTCGGGGTCGAGGTGTAGCCGGACTTGTCGAAGTCGGACTGCACGGCGGTGACCCAGTTGCCGAAGCTGTTGTCGTTGACGCAGGACTCGAAGGTCGGCGTGTCCAGGCCCGGCACCTGCTTGGCCAGGCCGATCAGCACGGTCTTGTTCGCCCAGGCGTCGTCCGTCTCCTGCGGCTGGTTGGCGTAGAGAACGTCGTGGTAGTCGTGGAAGAGTCCCGCGTTCTGTGCGCAGGCGAGGGCGTTCGCGCCGTTCTTGGAGCCCTTGCCGCCGTCGTGGCGGTCGATGAACGACGCGATGTGGTACTGGACCTGGATCTTGCCCTGGCCCAGCAACTGGTTGACGGTGGTCTTCATGCCCGACTCGAAGCTCTCACAGGCCGGGCAGCGCGGGTCCTCGTAGATCGTCAGCGTGGACGGGGCGTTGCTCGCACCGACCGGGATGAGCAGCTTGTTGTTGCCGACCGCGCCCGCGGGGGCGTCCTTGGCCGCGTCGTATCCGCTGGAGCGGTTGCTCTGGATCAGGATGCCGACCACCACGGCCACCACGATCACCGCCAGTGCCACACCGATGGCCGCCAGTTGGCGCACCTTTCGGGCCTTCGCGTCCTGCTTCGCCCGCTCCTCCAGCATCTTGGCGCGGGCGCTGCGCTTGCCGTCGTCGTTCTTCTGACTCATCAGGCTCATCTGTTCATTTCCGACTGTGCGGACCGATGGGGGGCTACGGGGACTGCTTACGGAGACGACGGGGCAGGGAGCGGGTTCAGCCAGTTGTCGAGCGACAGCCGGCTCCTGGGTCGCCAGGCCAACCAGCCCGCCAGCAACAGGAATGCGCAGTCGCGCAGGATCTCCTGCCAGTAGGCGGTCCGGGAGGCGGCCACCGCCCCGCCGCCGCCGAAGCAACCGCAGTCGATCGAGATCCCCCGGGCCCAGACCGAGGCGATGGCGCCGATGTAGACGAGCAGCATGAGGCCCGAGACGATCGCCGCGATCCGCGTGCCGAGACCGACCAGCAGCAGCAGCGCGAGCGCGATCTCCAGGAAGGGCATGCCGTAGCCGATCGGCTTGACCAGCGCCTCCGGCAGGATCCGGTAGACGCGGACCGCCTGCGCCGCCGCCTCAGGATCGGAGACCTTGGCCAGGCCCGCCCAGGCCCAGACGACCGCCAGCGCAAGCCGCACAGCCGTGCTGATCCAGGCGGTGATCACCGGTGCTCGTCTCCCTGCTGCGGCAGATCCGTCATCAATACGGACTAATCCTGCCTTATGCTGCTGAACTGGCATGCGTCATTCTCCGCGATTCGCCGCATTCTGCACGAAACTCTGGAGCGCGCTCGGGCTCTCCAGGAGTTCGGGCCGGGTGCCGAGGTCGACCTCACTGCCGTTCAGCAGCATCGAGGGAGTGCCGTGGTGCACCCCTGCGGTGTCGTAGAGGTGCTGCGCCGCGTCGACCCAGGGCCTCCAGTAGAGCGTGCGGACCTCTGCGTCGAAGGCGGGTGAGCGCAGGCCCGGTACGCGGGAGGCGAGGCCGAGCAGCCGCTGGGGCGTGAACCCGTCCACCTCCTCGGGCCCCTGATTGGCCAGCAGCAACGCATGGAGCAGCGGAAATCCGCCGTGCGCGAGCGCGGCGCGGGCGGCGTTCGTCGCGAACAGCGCGCCCGGACCGGGCAGGCGTTCGTCGAGTGATGATTCGATGAGGTAGTGGACGAGCACGGCGTGGCGCGCGATCAGCGCGCGCAGCGTCGGGCCCTGCCGGGCCTCGAAGCGGGCCGTCTCGGAACAGCGGTAGTCCTCGAAGAGGGCGAGCTGGACCGGCGCGTCGGCGTAGCCGACGTCGATGGCGACTCCGTCGTCGTCCAGCCGCGCGGGGAGCGCGAGCGCGGCGGCCCGGTCGGGCACGTCGTAGAAGACCGGGCCGGGCAGGGGCTTCGGCTTCGCCGGGGCGGGCTTGGGATTCGACTGCGACGGCTTCGGCCGGGGATGGTGGGCCGTCGCATGGTGCCCGCTGTGGTGGTGATGGGCCCGCTGGGCGTCGGCCGCAGCGATGGCCTGGTTGAGCGTGGACTCCGTCGCCATCGCCGCGGTGAGCGCGACGGCGGCGACAGCGGCCCTGACCACCCTGGCGCGATGGGGACTTGGCACGGGGGCTCCTCGGCGTCACGACGACACGGACGTGGCGCGGCTGCGCACGCCACCTGCCGGATCATGAACGAGGACGACCGGCACATGACAGCCCGCCACGCGCCCGGTCACCGAAACGAGTGAGGCTTCATCGCACCGGAACGAACAGAAGAGGGGCGCGAGCCGAAGCCCGCGCCCCTCTTCCCCACACCTGCCTACCGCTTGCGGACGCCCTGCGCGAGCTCCGCCGCCAGCTCACGCACGGCCGCGTAGCCGGCCTGCTCCGACGGCGCGTCAAGGATGCGCTGCACGAAGGCCGATCCGACGATCACCCCGTCCGCGAAGGCCGCGACCTCCGCCGCCTGCTCGGCGTTGGAGACGCCGAGGCCGACGCAGACCGGCAGATCGGTCGTGGCGCGGGTCCTGGCCACGAGGTCCTCGGCCAACGAACCCACCTGCGCGCGGGTACCGGTGACCCCCATGACCGCCGCCGCGTAGACGAAGCCCGTGCCCTTGGCGGTGATCAGGGCCAGCCGCTGGTCCTGGCTGGACGGCGCGACGACGAAGACCGTCGCCAGCCCGTTGGCCTCAGCAGCTGCCAGCCACTCCTCGGACTCCTCGACCGGCAGGTCCGGCAGGATGCAGCCCGCTCCGCCCGCCGCCGCAAGGTCCGCGGCGAAGCGCGCCTGGCCGTAGTGGTCGACCGGGTTCCAGTACGTCATGACCAGCACCGGGACGGTCGGGTTGGCGGTCGTCACCTCGCGCACCGTCGCCAGCACGTCCTTGGTACGGATGCCGGCGCGCAGCGCGATGTCGTCCGCGGTCTGGATCGTCGGGCCGTCGAGCACCGGGTCGCTGTGCGGCAGGCCGATCTCGACGACGTCCGCGCCGCCGTCGATCACGGCCTGCACGGCCTGCGCCGCGCCCGCGATCGAAGGGAAGCCGGCCGGCAGGTAGCTGATCAGCGCGGCGCGATTCTCGGCCTTGGCGGCGGCGAGGGTCTCGGTCAGCGATGCGTTCGTCACTTGGTACCCCCGGTGGCGCTGTTGTCGTCGAGCAGACCGAAGTACTCGGCGGCGGTGTGCATGTCCTTGTCCCCGCGGCCGGAGAGGTTGACCAGGATCACCGCGTCCGGGCCCAGCTCGCGGCCCAGCTCCAGCGCGCCCGCGAGCGCGTGGGAGCTCTCGATCGCCGGGATGATGCCCTCGGTGCGGGAGAGCAGCAGCAGCGCGGCCATCGCGTCGGCGTCCGTGCACGGCCGGTACTCGGCGCGCCCGACGTCCTTGAGGAAGGCGTGCTCCGGGCCGACGCCCGGGTAGTCCAGTCCGGCGGAGATCGAGTGCGACTCGATCGTCTGGCCGTCCTCGTCCTGCAGCACGTAGGTGCGCGAACCGTGCAGCACGCCCGGGTCGCCCTTGGTGAGCGTGGCGGCGTGCCTGGGCGTCTCGACGCCCTCGCCGGCCGCCTCGATCCCGATCAGGCGCACGGCCGCGTCCGGGATGAAGTCGTAGAACGCGCCGATCGCGTTCGATCCGCCGCCGACGCAGGCCACGACCGCGTCGGGCAGCCGGCCGACCCGCTCCTGCACCTGGACCCTGGCCTCCTGGCCGATGACCCGGTGGAAGTCACGGACCATCATCGGGAAGGGGTGCGGCCCGGCGACGGTACCGAAGAGGTAGTGCGTGGAGTCGACGTTCGCGACCCAGTCACGGAACGCCTCGTTGATGGCGTCCTTGAGTGTGCGGCTGCCCGACTTCACCGGTACGACCTCGGCGCCGAGCATGCGCATCCGAGCGACGTTCAGCGCCTGACGCTGGGTGTCGACCTCGCCCATGTAGATCGTGCAGTCCATGCCGAAGAGCGCCGCGGCGGTCGCGGTGGCGACGCCGTGCTGGCCGGCGCCGGTCTCGGCGATCAGGCGGTTCTTGCCCATCCGCTTGGTGAGCAGCGCCTGGCCCAGCACGTTGTTGATCTTGTGCGAGCCGGTGTGGTTCAGGTCCTCGCGCTTGAGCAGGATGCGAGCGCCGCCGGCCTCCGCGGAGAAGCGGTGAACGTCGGTGAGCGGGCTGGGACGGCCGGTGTAGTCCTTCAGCAGGGCGGCGAGCTCGGCGGCGAAGGCGGGGTCGGCCTTGGCCTTCTCGTACTCGTCGGCGACCTGTTCGACGGCGGCGACCAGCGCCTCCGGGATGAAGCGTCCGCCGTACGCGCCGAAATAACCGCGCGCGTCGGGGAAGGATGTCACGTCGGACATGGGTGTTCCCTTGGGGATGTGAGCTGACGTGGGCAGGATGCACGGAGCCACGCGCTCACGCTGAGGAGGCTCAGCGCCGCGCGGTGACTCGCGTCCCCCGCTGCCATCGGCGGCCCGGCACCTGGCCCGGCTCCGCGCCGATGACGTAGCGCACGCGGCGCCCCAAGACCCGCCGGGCGGGCGCACGGCAGCCGCGCGGCTTGCAGCCGCGCTGGAGGCCGGCGTAGCCGGGCTGCTTGATGGTCTCGGGACTCACACGAGTGATCCTAGCGTTAGATGCACACTGCTGCGGGCGCGGGGAACTGCTTACAGACGGGTCAGTTGCAACACCTCAGGGGCGCGGGGAACTGCGCGACAAGCCACCCTGTGCGGATGGTCCTCAACGCGCAGGGCCATCCGCACCGGGTGGTTTCTCGCGCAGTTCCCTGCGCCCCTACAGGTGAGTGCGACTACCTCGCGTGCGAAGAGTTACCGTCCGTGCCGGAGGGCGGGGTGCGCGCCCGCGGCGACGAGGTCGGCGACGGCGGACTTGGGGTCCTTGCCGGTGACCAGGGATTCGCCGACCAGGACCGCGTCCGCGCCCGCGTTCGCGTAGGCGATGAGGTCGTGGGGGCCGCGGACGCCGGACTCGGCGACGCTGACGATCCCGGACGGGATCGCCTGCGCCACGTTGGCGAACGTGTTGCGGTCGACCTCGAGGGTCTTGAGGTTCCGCGCGTTCACACCGATGATCCGCGCCCCCGCGTCGACCGCGCGGGCGATCTCCTCCTCGTCGTGGACCTCCACCAGCGGGGTCAGTCCGATCGACTCGGCGCGCTCGATGAGCGAGATCAGCGCGGGCTGGTCCAGCGCGGCCACGATCAGCAGGGCCAGGTCGGCGCCGTACGCGCGGGCCTCCCACAGCTGATAGGCGGTGACGATGAAGTCCTTGCGCAGCACCGGGGTGTCCACCGCCGCGCGGACGGCCTTGAGGTCGGCCAGGGAGCCGCCGAAGCGCCGCTCCTCGGTCAGCACGGAGATCGCCGCCGCGCCGCCCGCCGCGTAGTCCGCCGCCAGCGCGGCCGGGTCCGCGATCGCGGCCAGCGCGCCCTTGGACGGGCTGGAACGCTTGACCTCGCAGATGACCGCGACGCCCTCGCCGCCGAGTGCGGCCACGCCGTCCTTCGCCTCGGGGGCCTTCGCTGCCAGCTCCTTGAGCTCGTCCAGCGATACCCGCGACTGACGCTCGGCGAGGTCCTCTCGGACTCCGGCGATGATCTCGTCGAGCACGCTCACTCGGGGGCCCCCATTCGTCGGGTCGGACTGCTCCGGCTTGCCTCGGCCTCCGACATACGTCGGATTCCAGTGTTCGATGACCTGGCTCGATGGTATCCGTCCGACTACACAGACCCCGCATCGAGAGCTGCCCGGTCTCGCTGGCCGGACAGGTCGCCGCTGCTCACGGCGCGAGAAACGCGCCGGTGGGAAGGTTGCGCAGGATGGTGAAGGCGACCACGACGGCGAGGACGAGGAAGATCCCCGGACGGCCCAACCGCACCCCGGGACGCGGCAGTCCGCGCGCGGCGCGGACCGCACCGAGCGCCCAGAAGCCCGCCAGGAACGCGCAGCCGGCGACGCCGAGTGAGTTGTCGTGCAGGGCCCCGGCCAGGTCTCCGCGGGTGAGCGCGTGGACGGCGCGCAGGCCGCCGCAGGCGGGGCACCACCAGCCGGTCAGCCGCAGGAACGGGCAGACCGGATAGTGGCCGGGCCGGTTCGGGTCGACGGCGCCGACGTACGCCGTGGCAACGGCGGTCGCGCCGAGCAGCGCCAGGGGCGCGGCGAGCCCCCGTCCGCGCGATCGGGACGCAGGGACGGAGGCAGGAGCGGTCATGCCCCGATTCTCATCCGAGCACGGCGACGGATCCGGCAGGGACACAGCCGCCGTCGAGAAAATCGAACTCGGACTCAAGTGAACTCGGTCCGGAGTGAACTCAGACCGAGGCGCCCGAGGTCACCGTCTCCTTGGTGACGGAAACCGGGTGCGCGGCCGGCTTCTTGCCGAAGCCCGCGGCGGACATCAGCTTGCCGACGACGGCGCCGGCGGCCGAGAGGACCAGGCCGACGGCGACGAGGACGGGGCTGGGCATGACCATCGCCACGCCAGCCAGCATGAAGCCGAGGAAGGAAACCGTGACGCCGGTCCAGGCGGCGGTGGTGTGTCCGTGGGCGTTAGCCGACATTACTGCTCCTAGTTCTAGGCCTCCCCCGCGCGGGAGAGCTCATCTGGTCCATTGTCCCGTATTGCCGAGGTCAACTCGCAGTGGGGTCCTCGCCCCGGTCCAGAGCCTTCCAAAGATCTGCCGGTGTCTGCGTCACCGCAGGCCGTGCGGCGCGCCGTGGACCCGCCTTCTCCGCGCCACCGGTCGGTGCGTCGTAGCGGGCGGACATGCCCGGCCAGGCGCGTCCCTTCACGACCGTCAGCAGCCCGGCTGCCGCCAGCAGCACGCCGCCGAGGGCGGCCAGCCAGGGCCAGGCGGAGTGCGTCACCGCGCCCGCGTGCATGTCGGCCAGGCCGACCGAGCGAGCAGCCTTCTCGTCCAGCGCGCGGCTGCCCGAGCCGAGCGCCGCCGCCATGGCCGCGTAGGCCGCGCCCGCGCCCGCCAGCGCGACGAGCGCGCCGAGCAGCGCGCGCGCCTTGCCGCGCACCGCGAAGACCGCGACGACCGAAGCGAGACCGACCAGCGCCATCGCGCCCGGCAGCGCGGTGACCTGGCTGCCGCTCGCGCTGAGCGACCTGGTCACGCCCTGCGCCTGGACCTGGCCGCTGACCCAGCTCTGTCCGGCCGCGACCAGCAGCAGGGCCGCGCCCAGCACCGAGAGAAGCAGGGTCGCCGCCAGGCTGCGGCGGTCCGCCTTCGTCCGGGACGCGGCAGGCTGCGCGACGGCGGGCTCTTCAGCGGCAGCAGGCTCAGCGGCAGCGCGCTCGGCGGCAGCGCGCTCGGCGGCAGCGGGCTCGGCGACGGGCTGTTCGGGGTTCACCGTTCCAGTGTGCCCTGCGGCGCCGCCCCGGCCGGACGCAGGGTCGCCGCCGAGGCGATCGCGCGCAGCACGGCCGCGGCCTTGTTGCGGCACTCGGTGTCCTCGCTCTCCGGGTCCGAGTCCGCGACGACGCCCGCGCCCGCCTGCACGTAGGCGCGGCCGTCGCGGATCAGCGCGGTGCGGATGGCGATCGCGGTGTCGGAGTCGCCGGCGAAGTCGAAGTAGCCGACGCAGCCCCCGTAGAGGCCACGCCTGGTCGGCTCCAGCTCCTCGATGATCTGCATGGCGCGCGGCTTGGGCGCTCCGGAGAGCGTGCCGGCCGGGAAGCAGGCGGTCAGCACGTCGAAGGCGGTGCGGTCGGCGGCGACCTTGCCGGTCACCGTCGAGACGATGTGCATGACGTGGCTGTAGCGCTCGACCGTCATGAAGTCGACGACCTCGACGCTGCCCGGGGCGCAGACCCGGCCCAGGTCGTTGCGGCCGAGGTCGACGAGCATCAGGTGCTCGGCGCGCTCCTTCGGGTCGGCCAGCAGTTCGGCGGCGAGGTCGGCGTCCTGCTCCGGCGTCGCGCCGCGCGGCCTGGTCCCGGCGATCGGGTGCACCATCGCCTCGCCGTCCTCGACCTTGACCAGCGCCTCGGGGCTGGAGCCGACCACGTCGAAGGGCTTCCCCTCCGGGCCCGAGGCGGCGAAGCGGAAGAGATACATGTACGGGCTGGGGTTGGTCGTGCGCAGAACGCGATAGACGTCGAGGGCGGAGGCCGGGCAGTCGACCTCGAAGCGCTGCGAGGGCACGACCTGGAAGGCCTCGCCCGCGCGGATCTTCTCCTTCACGGCCTCGACGGCCGCGCGGTAGGGCGCGCCGCCGAAGGGCGAGACGGCGTCGACGGCCGCGACCGGGGAGAGCGTGGCCGCGCCCGCCTCGGTCGGCTCGGCGAGGTCGGCGGTCATCGCGTCGAGGCGGGCCACCGCGTCGGCGTAGGCGGCGTCGACGCCGGTGGGCCGGTCGTCGCGGTTCACGGCATTGGCGATCAGCAGGACGGAGCCGTCGGTGTGGTCCAGCACGGCGAGGTCGTCGGCGAAGAGCATGGTCAGCTCGGGCAGGCCGAGGTCGTCCGGGGCCAGCGTGGGCAGTTTCTCCAGGCGGCGGACGATGTCGTAGCCGAGGTAGCCGACCAGCCCGCCGGTGAACGGCGGCAGCTCCCCGCCGCGATGCAGGTCGCGCGGCCCGCGCAGCGCCTCGATCGTGGCGCGCAGCACCTGGAGCGGGTCGCCCTCGGTCGGCACGCCGACGGGCGGCGTGCCGATCCAGCAGGCGTTGCCGTCCGCGTCGACGGTCAGCGAGGCGCTGCTGCGGACGCCGACGAAGGAGTAGCGCGACCAGTGGCGGCCCTGTTCGGCGCTCTCCAGCAGGAAGGTGTTCGGCCGCTCCCCCGCGAGCTTGCGGTAGACGCCGACGGGCGTGTCCCCGTCGGCGAGCAGGCGCCTGGTCACCGGGATCACCCGGCGGTCCACGGCGAGCTTCCGGAAGGTGTCGAGGTCGGGGGTGACGCTACCGCTGGTCATGCCCCGGAAGCGTACCGGCTCAGGAGCCTGTGATCAGGAGCTGTCCGGCGTCGAAGCAGGTGCGGTCGCCGGTGTGGCAGGCGGCGCCGACCTGGTCGACCTTGACCAGCACGGTGTCGCCGTCGCAGTCGAGGGCGACGGACTTGACGAGCTGCAGGTGGCCGGAGGTGTCGCCCTTGACCCAGTACTCGGCGCGGCTGCGGCTCCAGTAGGTGCAGCGGCCGGTGGTGAGGGTGCGGTGCAGGGCCTCGTCGTCCATCCAGCCCATCATCAGCACCTCGCCCGTGTCGTACTGCTGGGCGATGGCGGGGACGAGCCCGTGCGCGTCGCGCTTGAGTCGCGCCGCGACGGCGGGATCGAGGGCGGTGGTGTTCGGGAGGGCAGGAGAGCTGGACATGGCACCTATTGTGCCAAGCATGCGCGCCGGCCGACTCGTCTCGATCATCCTGCTGCTCCAGAACAGCGGGCGGCTGACCGCAGCCCAGCTCGCGGAGGAGCTGGAGGTCTCGGTCCGGACGATCTACCGCGACGTCGAGTCCCTGCACGGCGCGGGCATCCCGCTGTACGGGGACGCCGGGCACCGCGGCGGCTACCGGCTGCTCGACGGCTATCGGACCCGGCTGACCGGGCTCCACCCGGGCGAGGCGGAGGCGTTGTTCCTCTCCGGCCTGCCGGGGCCGGCGGCGGAGTTGGGACTGGGGTCGGTGCTGGCGGCCGCGCAACGGAAGGTACGGGCGGCGCTGCCGGCCGCGCTGGCGGAACAGGCCGGCCGAGTACAGGAGCGGTTCCACCTGGACGCGGCGGGCTGGTACGCGGAGCGCGACGAGACGCCGTTCCTGGCGGAGGTCGCCGACGCGGTGTGGAACTCGCGCGTCCTGCGGGTGCGTTACCGCCGCTGGAAGGAGCCGACCGATGTCGAGCGGCGCTGGGAGCCGTACGGGCTGGTACTGAAGGCGGGCCGCTGGTACGTCGTGGCGGGGCCGGGTCCTTACGCGTTCCGGGTGGACCAGATCCTCGCACTCGAAGCCGGCGAGGAGTCCTTCACGCCGCCGACGGATTTCGACCTGGCCGGGTGGTGGCAGCTCTATCAGGCGGACTTCCACGGCCGCCTCCACCGGGCGGACGCGACGGTCCGGCTGGCGCCGGCCGCGGTCCCGCGCGTCACGGGCTCGGCGGCACGGGCCCTCGCCGAGACGGGCACGCTCGAGCCGGACGGCTGGACCCGCGCGGTCCTGCCGATCGAATCCGTCGAACACGCCTGCCGCGAGTACCTGGCGTTCGGCCCGGACCTTGAAGTCCTGGACCCACCGGAGCTCCGCGCGATGCTGGCGACGACGATCCGAGCCATGTTGGCCCACTACGAGTCAGAACTATAGGAACGAAGGGTAGTTGCCATCACCTCACCTAGGTCGGAGCCGATGCTCGCGTTGGGTGTGTCGCGTCCGACCGGTCCGTGCGCCCGGCCGGGGCGAGTGGCGCGGTGTCCGTGGGGCTTGGTAGGTTCCGGCGCGCCGTGCGCATGCGGAGGGGTTCTGTATGCGCGAGAGATCTGGCCTTGGGGTGGGCATGCGGGCAACTTCGGGAGACAACAAGGCAGTCGGTGGTGCACGACGGCGCAGAGGGATCGGCGCGCTGGTGGCGGGGCTTTCGTGGTGGCAGGCCGTGCTGGTGCTGGCGCCGCTGCCGCTGATCGGAATGGGCGGCGCGGTCGGCGGCTTCGTCGGTGGCACGGCGGCGGCGGCGAACGGGGCGTTGGCCCGGCGCACCCAGTTCGGTGCGGGGATCACCGCGCTGGCGATGAGCACCGTGAGCCTGTTCGCCTACGGCCTCTACTTCATTCTCGCCGGCGCGCTCCTGTCGGTGTTCACCTCCTCCCAGCAGACCTCGGCACCTCTCGGCGGCCCGATCGTGGCCACAACGGCGGCCTCCCCCGCGCCCTACCGGACGCCACCGCCCGTCCCACAGTGGAAGGCCGTGCCTGCAGGCGTCGTCGCGAACCAGCCGAGCGTCATCAACGCCACAGGAGCCGCGCTGACCTGGTCCGCGTACGTGAACACCACCGGCGACGCCCCTTACGACGTAGCGCGGTACGAGGTCTACCGGAGCACGCCCAACCAGGACCTCGCCCAGTCGCCCGGCGAGCTGGTGGGCACCGTCCGCAGCGACAGGACCAGCTTCGTCGACACCGGCGCACCCGCCCGGACCGGCCCGCACGACGGGATCTACAACTACCTCATCGGCGTGCGGACCAGAGCGGGAAAGCTCATTCAGGGCCCGCCCCTGCTCGTGCAACTCCCCATGCCGGGCCGAACAGAGCTCGCGATCCAGGCTGCCGCGGCCGATACGATCGCCTCCGGACAGCCGAACGCCGTCGCGAACACGGTGCTGGCCCAACGCTCCTCGAAGCAGCTGGAAATCGGCCCCGACGAGGACCTCGGTCTCGGCATCACCCGCCTGGTCTTCGGCTTCGGCCCGCTCGCCGCGCTGCCCAGGGGCGCGGCCGTGGTCGAGGCGCACCTGAGCGTGTGGCGCACCAGCGGCGGGAACTATCCGGATCAGTGCACCTTGTACACGTTGAGCCGTTCCTTCACCGGCGCCCACGTGACGTGGAACAGGGCCTCGGCCGGAACCACGTGGGCCCGTCCGGGAGGTGACTACACGGCCCCCAGCGGGCGCGTGTCGGCGTTCGATCCGAGCAACGGGCGCAGCGACTTCGACGCGACTGCGGCCGTGCGCGACTGGATTCGCGACCCGGGATCCGAGCACGGGCTGCTGCTGAAGGCCGACACGGAGTCGGTTCGGACGGCCCCGCTTCTCAACGGGTTCTACGTGTCCATCGGCGGCTCGTACCCGGCGTACCCGGCGTCGGAATCCCCGGAGCTGTACCTCACCTACACGGGTGCCTCGCCGACCGTGGCGGCAACGGCGACGACGTCGCCGTGACCCGCGCTCGGCGGGACGGTGACGGCGGAGAGCGTCGTCAGGGCCGCGGGTCGGGACGGGGCGCGAGGACACAGAACTCATGGCCATCCGGGTCCACCAGGCACGTCCACGGGACGTCGCCCTGGCCGAGGTCGAGGTCGGTGGCGCCAAGGGCTCGCAACCGGGCCACCTCCGCCGACTTGTCGTCACCGGGGTAGGGCAGCAGGTCGAGATGGACGCGGTCCGGAACGGTCTTCACGGCGGGCCTGCGAATGAACTCCAGGTACGGGCCGACTCCCTGGGCGGAGCGGAACGTCGCGTAGTCGTCGGTCGCCTCGTGCAGGGTCCAGTCCAGCGTTTCGCCCCAGAACCGCGCCATCTCCCGCGGATCCACGCAGTCGACCACCACCGCGGCGATCGGCCCGGTGTCCCGATAGACCTCCCGAGGCTCCAACACGCAGAACTCATTGCCCTCGGGGTCGGCCAGCACCGTCCACGGCACGTCGCCCTGGCCCACGTCCGCGGGCCTCGCGCCGAGAGCTTGCAGGCGCGCGACCAACTCAGCCTGGTGGGCCGCAGAGGTCGTGGCGAGATCGAGATGCACACGGTTCTTCGTGACCGTCTTGGGCTCCGGGACGGCAACGACATCGACGCAGACGGCCGCCGGGTCCGGCCACACGAAGCCGCCGCCGGGTTCGACATTGGTCACGCCGGGGCCCTCGCTGGAAACGCTCCAGCCGAGCGCCCCCGCCCAGAACCGGCCGATCGCCGAGTCGTCGAGGGCCTTGATGTTCACCTGAACCGGTCGCAGTGGCATACCGGGGATCCTACGAGCATTCAGGCGGGTGCAGGTGACCGGGCAGGGTCAGGTCTCGCACCGCAGCCGGCACGTGGGTGGAGTCGGTGCGCTGGGCGGTGCGCTCGCGGACCAGTCCTGTTGAACGTGGTCTGTCGCGTGCGCGTCGCAGCGGGCATGCTGGGGCGCATGGGGATCGGTGGGGGGTTGCGGAAGCTGCGGGAGTCGCGGATCGCGCTTGCGGCGACGTTGATCGGCGTGATCGCGGCAGTCGTGCTGGTGTTGGTGCTCGCCCTGCAGGAGAAACCGCCGAAGGCGGTCGCGAAGACCGCGCCCTCGCCCACGGCTTCGACCACGCCGACGCCCAAGCCCAGCCCCACGCCCACCCTGCCGAACACCTTCGCCTACATCTCGCTGCAACCCGGCGACTGTTTCGACTCCCCCGCGTTCACCCGCAGTCTGAAGGTGCTGACCAAGCGCGCCTGCACCGATCCGCACGACGCCGAAGTGGTCCAGCTGGCCACCCTGCCGGACGGGCTCGCCGACTACGCCGCCGTCGTGCACCAGTCCCTGACTCTCTGTCAGCCGCTGGACGCCGCCGCTTACCGCAAGCAGAGCATCAAGAAGCTTCAGTACTACGAGCTCTACCCGAGCTTCGCGGACTACCAGCACGGCGGCCGACACACCGTCACCTGCGCACTGTCCGGCGGTAGTTATCTGGGATCGCAGAAGCTGCTCGCGCCGCTGGCGCGCTAGCGGCGCGCGCTCGCGGCAATTTGGTCTAGTCCTCTTGACGCGGACCCGCCCACGCTGTTTGGTATCTACCAACGCCAGGCCTGAGCGGAACAACACGCCCCCACATCCCCCACGCCCGACGGGCATCCCGGAAGGGATCACTGTCATGCACGTGGCACGATTTGCCGCCTCCGCCTGCGCACTCGCGCTCGCGACCGCCGGCGCGGTCGGCACGCTGGCCCCCACCAGCAGCGCCGCAGCGACCAGCGTCTACTCCGTCGCCCCCTACGTCGACATGTCGAACGGTCAGGAAGGCCTGCTCGACACCGCCATCACCGGACATCAACTCAAGGCCTACACCGCCGCCTTCGTCCTCGGAGAGGGCTGCAACCAGATCTGGGGCGACACGCTCCCCATCGGCGCCGACTCCTACACCGACCCGGAGATCGCCAAGGCCAAGGCCGAGGGCGCCTCGGTCATCATCTCCTCCGGCGGCGCGAGCGGCGAGGCGCTCGCCTGGACCTGCTCCACGCAGAGCAGCATCGACGCCGGCTACCAGGCCATCATCAACGACTACGGCGTCACCCAGCTCGACTTCGACATCGAGGGCGCGGCCATCGCGGACACCGCCGCGGCGGCGCGCCAGATGCAGGCGATGAAGGACCTCAAGGCGAGCAACCCCAACCTGCGGTTCTCCATGACGATGCCGGTGCTGACCAGCGGTCTCACCAACGACGGTGTGAACGTCCTCAAGGCCGCCAAGAACGCCGGCATCAGGATCGACGTGGTCAACATCATGACCATGGACTACTACGCGGGCACCGGCACCGAGATGGGCCAGGGCGCGGTCTCCGCCGCGCAGGCCACGCTCGCGCAGATGCAGTCCGTCGACCCCGGCTACACCTATGCCAACCTCGGCATCACCCCGATGATCGGTAAGAACGACGACGGCTCGACCTTCACCCTGGCCGACGCCCACACTGTCGAGAGCTTCGCCGCTCAGAACAGCGTGGGCCGACTCGCGTTCTGGTCCGTCGACCGGGACCAGCCGTGCAGCGGCAGCGCGAACTCGCTGTCGACCTGCAGCGAGATCAGCCAGAACAGCCTCGCCTTCACGGACGCGTTCGTCCCGTACGAGGGCAGCTCGGGCGGCGGGGGTGGGGGCGGTGGCGGCACCAGCGACTTCTCGTTGACGGTGTCACCGGGCTCCGCCTCCGTCGCGCAGGGCGGCTCCGCCACCGCGACCGTCTCCACGGGCGTCACCGCCGGCAGCGCCGAGAGCGTCAGCCTCTCCGCCTCCGGCGCGCCCTCCGGGGTCAGCGTCTCGTTCAGTCCTGCCTCGGTGAACTCCGGCAGCAGTTCCACGCTGACCGCGACCGTCGGTTCCGCCGTCGCGGCGGGCACCTACCCGATCACCGTCACCGGAGCCGCGACCACCGGCAGCCACACCGCCACCTACTCCCTCACCGTCACCACCAGCGGCGGCGGGGGCGGGGGCGGCGGCGGCTCGCTCACCAACGCCGGATTCGAGACCGGCAGCCTCGCCCCCTGGACCTGCCAGTCCGGCAGCTCCGTGGTCAGCAGCCCGGTCCACTCCGGCAGCCACGCCCTCCAGGTCACGCCCAGCTCCAGCACCACCGGCGAGTGCGACCAGACGGTCACCCTCGCCCCCAACCACAGCTACACCCTGACCGGCTGGGTCCAGGGCCCCTACGCCTACATCGGCGTCAGCGGCGGAGCCAGCGCCAGCACCTGGTCCAGCAGCAGCAGTTGGAACCAGCTGACGGTGAGCTTCAGCACCGGCAGCAGCGGCACCGTCACCGTCTTCGTCCACGGCTGGTACGCACAGGCCAACGTCTACGCGGACGACTTCACCCTCAGTTAGGCAGGCACCGCGTCACGTCCGCGGCGCTCCACCCACCTGGGTGGAGCGCCGCCGGCGTCGTATCGGAGGATCAGCCCTTCGGTCCGGCCTGCTGGACCACCTCGAAGGACCACAGCGTCGATCCGGACGCGGCCGGCTTCGGCGCGCCGCCGCCCTCCCCGCCAGCGGCGCCGCCGCCCCCGTGCGCGGCCTGCATCGAGCCGGACATCCACGCCTGGAAGTCCTCCTCACTGCGCCAGCGCGTGTAGACCAGGTACTGGTCGGTTCCCTCCAGGGGGCGCAGCAGCTCGAACCACTCGAAGCCGTCGGAGTTCTCCACCGCGCCGGCCCGCGCGGCGAAGCGCTTCTCCAGGGTCTCGGCCATCTCCGAGGAAACGGTGAGTGCGTTGATCTTGACGATGCTCATGAACCCATCCTGCCAGCCCCGGCCTTGTGTCCCTGCCGGGCACCGCGCCGTACGCTTGGCCGCATGTCGAATCTGGGACGCCGTGAGCGCCTGCTGCTGGCGGATCTGCTGGAGAGCGTCGGCCCCGAGGCGCCGACGCTGTGCGAGGGCTGGACGACCGCGGATCTCGCCGCGCACGTCGTCGTGCGCGAGCGCCGGCCGGACGCGGCCGGCGGGATTCTGTTGAAGCCGCTCGCCGCGCGGCTCGCACGGGTTCAGGCCGAGTATGTCACCAAGCCCTACTCGGAGCTGGTCGAGGCGATCAAGGTGGGGCCGCCCGCCTACTCGCCGTTCCGGCTGCCGGGCGCGGAGGACGCGGGGAACACCGTCGAGTTCTTCGTCCACGGCGAGGACGTGCGGCGCGCCCAGCAGGACTGGTCACCCAGGGTCCTGGACCAGGAGTTGAGCGAGGCGCTGTGGAAGCGGCTGGCCGCGATGGCCAGGATCAACGGCCGGCGTTCGCCGGTCGGCCTGGTGCTGCGCCGCCCGGACGGCCAGACGGCGGTGGCCCGCAAGGGCACGCCGGTGGTGACGGTCACCGGGCAGCCGGGCGAACTGCTGCTGTTCGCCATGGGCCGGCAGGCCCACGCGACAGTGGAGTTCGAAGGGCCCGAGGACGCGATCGCGCAGGTCATGGCGGTGAAGTTCGGCCTCTGAGGGCGATCTCGAGCTCGAAGCGGGCATCGGCGTCCCCGAGCGCAGGGCCGAAGAGGCGCTGCAGCTGGTGCAGCCGCTGACGCGCCGTCTGCGGATGGATGCCGAGGCAGGCGGCCACGTCGGGTGCGCTGCCGCGGTTGGTCTGGAGCCAGGCGAGCAGCGTCTCGCCGAGGCGGTGTCGCTGTTTCGGCGTCAGGCCCTCCAACGCGCGCAGGCGGCGGGCGGAGATCAGCCGGACCAGGACCGGGTCGGCGAGGAGCAGCAGGTCCGCCAGGCGGCGCTCGCAGTCGACGGGCTCCTTCCAGCCCTCGGGATGCCTGGCCTCCAGTCGGGCGCGCAGGGCGCG
The DNA here is from genome assembly GCF_041262525.1 of Streptacidiphilus sp. MAP12-20. NCBI lineage: Bacteria > Bacillati > Actinomycetota > Actinomycetes > Kitasatosporales > Streptomycetaceae > Streptacidiphilus > Streptacidiphilus sp. MAP12-20. The sequence continues at coordinate 55,128 of NZ_JBGCCK010000012.1, read as the reverse complement.
GGCCCAGCGCAGCGAGTCGCCCGCCTGCTCCGGCGGCACGACGGGACCGACGACGGCCCGGCGCTGCTCCAGCAGTGCACGGACCTGGCCGTCGCGCAGGTAGAGCGAGGGCTCGGGCACGATCATGAAAGGCTCGGGGCCGTCGAGTTCGGCGAGGACCAGATCGGGCAGGCCACGTCTTCGCGGCTCGGTGGGACGGGGTGGGCCCGGCGGCGGTTCGTCCGGCGCGAGCGCGACGGCGCACAGGTCCCATGGCAGCGGCCAGTCGGCGAGCGTGGCGGCGGCCTCCAGGTCGGGGCGGCGCGCGCCGCGTTCGAGCAGCCCGATCAGCTGTGAGCGGGAGCGGCCGAGCGTGCCGGCCTTGTCGGCCTGCGCCCGGACGTAGCCCTGAACGGAGGCGGCGGCGAGCTCGTCGATGTGCGCGAAGATCGCCTCGGCGAGCACGACGAGCTGCTCGGTGCCCAGTCCCACCCGGCGGGCGGCCCGTGCGTAGCGGCGCCAGGCGACGCGCGCGCCGAGCCGGTAGGCGGCCTGCAGCGCGTCGAGGCTGCGGCCCTCGGCGAGTTCGCCACGACCGAGCGCGCGGTAGACGCGCAGGCGTGCGGGATTCTCGGGCCGGGCGCCCTCGATGAGGTCGGTGAATTCTGCGAGTGCGGTCTCCACGCCGTGCTGAATTCCGGCGCCGAACTTACCTGCGAGCGGCCGCGAGAATTCGGGCACCTGGCGCCTGATCTCCCCGATGATCTCCGCCGCGATAGTCGGCTGCTCCTTGCGCAGTTCTGTCGCCAGCGACCTGGGCAGCGCGCTCCATGGCCCACTCAAGCCCGCCACCTCCTAGGTTACCGGCCAGTATGGAGCGATGTTACCGACGGGTCAACGAAGACGCGGCGACCGATACAGCGTGACCAGTCCGATCATCGGTCAGGGCCGTGCGCCGTCTGGCAGAGTGTCGGCATGATCGATTCGAAGCCGAAGGCCGTCCTGCTCCGCTATCTCCAAGCCGCCCGTGACGCCATGGTGTGGAAGCTCGACGGGCTCTCCGAGTACGACATGCGACGCCCGATGACGCCGACAGGCACCAACCTGCTGGGGCTGGTCAAGCACCTCGCGGGCGTGGAACTGGGCTACTTCGGCGAAGTCTTCGCCCGCCCGTTCTGGGAGGGTCCGGTGCCGTCCGCCTTCACGGCCGACGCCGAGCCGAACGAGGACCTGTGGGCCACCGCCGACGAGTCGCGCGAACAGATCGTCGGCCTCTACCAGCAGGCCTGGAAGCACGCGGACGCCACGATCGAGGCCCTCGATCTCGACGCCCGCGGCGAGGTGTGGTGGTGGTCGGAGGAGCGGCGCGAGGTGACGCTGCACCAGATCCTCGTGCACGTGACCGCCGAGACCCAGCGGCACGCCGGCCACGCCGACATCCTCAGGGAGCTCCTCGACGGAGCGGCCGGCATCCGTCGTGGCAACGACAACATGCCCGAGGGCGACGCGTCGTGGTGGGAGGACTACCGCGACCGCGTGGAGCGGGCCGCCCGCGAGGCCGGCGGCCGCGAACTCGCGTGACCGTCCGTCAGAGCCGGACCGGGTGGCCCGACTCGCGCAGGGACTCCTTCACTTCGGCGATCGTCAGGTCGCCGAAGTGAAAGACGCTCGCCGCCAGGACCGCGTCCGCGCCGGCGGAGACGGCGGGGGCGAAGTCGGCGAGCTTGCCCGCGCCGCCGCTGGCGATGACGGGGACGGTGACCGACTTGCGGACGGCGGTGATCAGCTCCAGGTCGTAGCCGTCCTTGGTGCCGTCCGCGTCCATGGAGTTGAGCAGGATCTCGCCCGCGCCGAGCTCCGCCGCGCGCTCGGCCCACTCCACCGCGTCGATGCCGGTGCCGGTGCGACCGCCATGCGTGGTGACCTCGAAGCCGGAGGCAGTCTCGGTGCCCTCCTGCGTGCGGCGCGCGTCGACGGAGAGGACGAGCACCTGGCGGCCGAAGCGCTGGGCGATCTCGCGGATCAGCTCGGGACGGGCGATGGCTGCGGTGTTGACGCCCACCTTGTCCGCGCCCGCGCGCAGCAGCTTGTCCACGTCGTCGACCGTGCGCACGCCGCCGCCGACCGTCAGCGGGATGAAGACCTGCTCGGCGGTCCGCCGCACGATGTCGTAGGTCGTCTCCCGGTCGCCCGACGAGGCGGTGATGTCCAGGAAGGTCAGTTCGTCTGCGCCCTGGGCGTCGTAGAGCTTGGCCAGCTCGACCGGGTCGCCCGCGTCGCGCAGGTTCTGGAAGTTGACGCCCTTCACCACCCGCCCGGCGTCGACGTCCAGGCAGGGGATCACGCGGACCGCGAGGGTCATGTCGGGAGCTCCAAATTCTTCTTGTACGCGTCCACCTCGACCTCGACCGACATCCGCGAGTCGACCAGGGCGCTGATGACGACCATCGTGCAGGCGGGACGGACCTCGCCGAGGATGTCCCGGTGGGCCCGGCCCACCTCGTCCGTGTCACGCGCGTGCGTGACGTAGAGCCGGGTGCGGACGATGTCCGCGCGGGAGAGACCGAAACGGGAGATCGCGTCCAGCGCGACGCCGAAGGCGGCGACGGTCTGGTCGTAGGGGGAACCCTCGAACCGGACCGAGCCGTCGTCCCAGGCGGTGCAGCCGGAGACGAAGACGAAGTCCCCTATCGCGACGGCACGTGCGAATCCGTACTGGTCCTCCCAGGGGGAGTACCCGCCCACGTGCCGCCGATCCTGCGTCATCCCGTGACCTCCGTCGGTGGGTCTCCCGCTCAGGACACTGCCGCCAGCGCCTCTTCGAGCGTGAACGCCTGCGCGTAGAGGGCCTTGCCCACAATCGCACCCTCCACACCCTGGGGCACCAGCGTCGCGATGTCACGCAGATCCTGCAGCGAGGACACGCCGCCCGAGGCGACGACCGCCCGGTCGGTCGCGGCGCAGACGTTGCGCAGCAGTTCGAGGTTGGGACCCGTGAGCGTGCCGTCCTTGTCGACGTCGGTGACGACGTAGCGGGCGCAGCCCTCGGTGTCGAGGCGGGCCAGCGCCTCGTAGAGGTCGCCGCCCTCGCTGGTCCAGCCCCGGCCGCGCAGCGTGGTGCCGACCACGTCGAGGCCGACGGCGATGCGATCGCCGAACTCGGCGATGACCTTGGCGACCCACTCCGGGGACTCCAGCGCGGCGGTGCCGAGGTTGACCCGGGCGCAGCCGGTGGCGAGCGCCGCGCGCAGCGACTGGTCGTCGCGGATGCCGCCGGAGAGCTCGACCTTGACGTCGAGTCGGCCGGTGACCTCGGCCAGCAGCGCGCGGTTGTCGCCGGTGCCGAAGGCGGCGTCGAGGTCGACCAGGTGGATCCACTCGGCCCCGGCCTGCTGCCAGGCGAGCGCGGCGGCCAGGGGCTCGCCGTAGGAGGTCTCCGAGCCGGACGCGCCCTTGACCAGGCGCACGGCCTGGCCGTCGCGGACGTCGACGGCGGGCAGAAGCGTCAGCCGATCAGTGCTCACAGCGTGTCGATCCAGTTCTTGAGGAGGGCGGCGCCGGCGTCGCCGGACTTCTCGGGGTGGAACTGCGTGGCGGAGAGCGGTCCGTTCTCCACGGCCGCGACGAAGGGCTCGCCGTGCTCGGCCCAGGTGACCTTCGGCGGGCGCAACTGCTCGATCGGCGGCAGCTCCCAGTGACGGACCGCGTAGGAGTGCACGAAGTAGTACCGCGCGTCCTCGGGCAGGCCGGCGAAGAGGACCGTGCCCTCGGCGGGCTTGACGGTGTTCCAACCCATGTGCGGCACGACCGGGGCGCGGAGCGGCTCGACCGTGCCGGGCCACTCGTCGCAGCCCTCGGTCTCGACGCCGTGCTCGACGCCGTGGGCGAAGAGGATCTGCATCCCGACGCAGATGCCCAGCACCGGGCGGCCGCCGGCCAGGCGGCGGCCGATCAGCCGGTCGCCCTTGACGGCCTTCAGGCCCTCCATGCAGGCGGCGAAGGCCCCGACGCCGGGGACCAACAGGCCGTCCGCGTCGAGGGCCAGCTGGAAGTCGGAGGTGATGACGGCCTCCGCGCCGACGCGCTCGAGAGCGCGCTGCGCGGAGCGGACGTTGCCGGAGCCGTAGTCGAGGACGACCACGCTCTTGGCGGTCATGGCGTACGTCCCTTCCGGGTCAGAACGGGTCAGATGCGCAGGAGGCCTGCGGCGAGGCACATCGCGGAACAGATCGCGAGCAGCACGACCACGCCCTTGGGAAGCTTCTGCTTCCAGAAGGAGTAGGCGCCGCCGCCCAGGAAGAGTCCGAGGAAAATCAGCAGAAAGGCAATCGTGCTCACAGCGCGCCCTTGGTCGAGGGAATGATCCCCGCGGCGCGCGGGTCCAGCTCGCTGGCGTACCGCAGCGCCCGGGCGAGTGCCTTGAACTGGCACTCGACAATGTGGTGGGCATTGCGTCCATACGGTACGTGGACGTGGAGAGCGATCTGCGCCTGGGCCACGAAGGACTCCAGGATGTGCCGGGTCATGGTGGTGTCGTAGGAGCCGATCATCGGCGCCATGCCCTCGGGCTCGGTGTGCACCAGGTAGGGGCGGCCGGAGAGGTCGACGGTCACCTGGGCGAGCGATTCGTCCAGCGGGACGGACGCGTCGGCGAAGCGGCGAATGCCGACCTTGTCGCCCAGCGCCTGCCGGAAGGCCGCGCCCAGCGCCAGCGAGGTGTCCTCGATGGTGTGGTGGGTGTCGATGTGCAGGTCGCCGTCGGTCTTGATGGTGAGGTCGAAGAAGCCGTGGCGGCCGAGCTGGTCGAGCATGTGGTCGTAGAAGCCGACGCCGGTGGAGATATCGGTCTTGCCGGTTCCGTCGAGGTCTATCTCGACCTTGACGGAGGTCTCCTTGGTGGTGCGCTCGACGCGGCCGATGCGGTGCTGGTCGCTGCGGGACATGTACTCAGGACTCCTTGAGGGCATTGCGGACGGCGTCGAGGAAGGCGTCGTTCTCGGCGGGGGTGCCTGCCGTGACCCGGAGCCGGCCGGGCACGCCGTTGTCGCGTACCAGCACGCCCTGGGCCAGGATCGACTGCCAGACCGCCTGGGTGTCCTCGAAGCGGCCGAACTGGACGAAGTTGGCGTCGGAGTCGGTGACCTCGAGGCCCATCGCGCGCAGCTCGGTGACGATGCGGTCCCGTTCGGCCTTGAGCCGGTCGACGTAGCCGAGCAGGACGTCGGTGAACTCCAGCGCGGCCAGCGCCGTCGCTTGGGTCACCGCGGAGAGGTGGTACGGCAGCCGGACCAGCTGCACGGCGTCGACGACGGCGGGCGCGGCGACCAGGTAGCCGAGGCGCAGGCCGGCCGCGCCGAAGGCCTTGGACATGGTCCGGGTGACGACCAGCAGCGGGCGGCCGTCCAGCAGCTCCAGCAGCGAGGGCCGGTGCGAGAACTCGACGTAGGCCTCGTCGACGATGACCAGCATCGGCTTGACCGCCTGCGCGGCGTCGTAGAGCCGCTCGACGGTCTCGCGGGCGACGGCCGTCCCGGTGGGGTTGTTCGGCGAGCAGATGAAGAGCACGTCCGGACGCTCGGCGGCGAGCGTCGCCTCGGCGGCCTCGACGTCGATCGTGAAGTCCGCGTTCCGCGGGCCTTCGATCCAGCCGGTGCCGGTGCCACGCGAGATCAGGTCGTGCATCTGGTACGTCGGCGAGAAGCCGAGCGCGGTGCGGCCGGGGCCGCCGAAGGTCTGGAGCAGCTGCTGGATGACCTCGTTGGAGCCGTTGGCGGCCCAGACCTGCTGCATGCTGACGGTCTGTCCGGTGGAGCGGGACAGGTATGCCGCCAGCGCGGTGCGCAGCTCGACCGCGTCTCGGTCGGGGTAGCGGTTCAGGTTCCGCGCCGCCTCCGAGACCCGCTCGCCGATCCTGGCGACGAGCTCCTCGGGCAGTTGGTACGGGTTCTCGTTGGTGTTCAGCAGCACCGGCACGTCGAGCTGCGGCGCGCCGTACGGCGACTTGCCCTTGAGCTCGTCGCGGATGGGAAGGTCGTCGATCTTCAGGTCATCAGTCACTGGTTGGGCACCGTCCAGTCGAAGCGGGCCCGGATCGCGTCTCCGTGGCCCGGAAGGTCCTCTGCGTTGGCGAGCGTGACCACATGGCCGGCCACGTCGGCCAGCGCGTCGCGGTCGTAGGCCACCACATGGATGCCGCGCAGGAAGGACTGGACGGAGAGTCCGGAGGAGTGGCAGGCGCAGCCGCCGGTCGGCAGGACGTGGTTGGAACCGGCCGCGTAGTCGCCCAGCGAGACGGGCGCCCAGGGGCCGACGAAGACCGCACCCGCGTTGATCACGCGTGCGGCGACCGCCTCGGCGTCGGCGGTCTGGATCTCCAGGTGCTCGGCCGCGTAGGCGTTGACGATCTCCAGGCCCTGTTCGAGGTCGCGCACCAGCACGATGCCGGACTGCCGTCCGGCCAGCGCCGTGGTGATCCGCTCGCTGTGCTTGGTCGCGGCGACCTGCTGCGGCAGCTCACGCTCGACGGCCTCGGCCAGCTCGACCGAGTCGGTGACCAGGACGGCGGCGGCCATCGGGTCGTGCTCGGCCTGGCTGATCATGTCGGCGGCGACGTGGCGCGGGTCGGCGCTCGCGTCGGCGAGGATCGCGATCTCGGTCGGTCCGGCCTCGGCGTCGATGCCGATCCGGCCCTTGAGCAAGCGCTTGGCTGCGGCGACCCAGATGTTGCCGGGGCCGGTCACCAGGTTGACGGGACGGCACTCTCCCGCACCAAAGGCGAACATCGCCACGGCCTGCGCGCCGCCGACCGCGTAGACCTCGTCGACGCCGAGCAGCGCGCACGCGGCCAGGATGGTCGGGTGCGGAAGGCCCCCGAACTCTTTCTGCGGCGGCGAGGTCACCGCGAGCGAGGCGACTCCGGCCTCCTGCGCGGGCACGACGTTCATGACGACCGACGAGGGGTAGACGGCCAGACCGCCGGGCACGTACAGGCCCACCCGCTCGACCGGGACCCAGCGCTCGGTGACCGTGCCGCCGGGGACGACCTGGGTGATGTGATCGGTGCGGCGCTGCGCGCGGTGGACCAGGCGGGCGCGGCGGATCGACTCCTCCAGCGCGGCCCGGACGGCGGGGTCCAGCATCTCCAGGGCGCCGGTGATGGCAGCCTTGGGAACCCGGATGTCGGTCAGTCGAACCCCGTCGAAACGCTCCGTGATCTCGATCAGCGCCTCGACGCCACGATGGTGCACGTCCTCGCAGATCGGCCGCACCTTCTCAAGGGCGGCCTCGACGTCGAGCTCGGCGCGCGGCAGGACGCTACGCGGGTCGTCGATGGAGCTGCGGAGGTCGATTCGAGAAATCACGTTGTCAAGTCTAGTGAGCGGGAGAAAAGGACGTGCTCCCATATCACTCTCTGATACGCGTCCTGAGACAGCCGGTGACTCGTTCGGCCGCGCCGGGCTCGCCGAACGGTGTCGCGAGGGGCAGCGTGAGAGTCGTCTCCGGCCGGTTCGGCGGAGCACCCGAACGCCCGTACCGGCGAGCTGCCCCGAGCGCGACCCGGTACGGGCACCGGCATGCTCCGGCAGCCCGTAATCTTGCGCACGTGACGGAACGGCTCCCCCTCTTCCCGCTGGGCACAGTGCTCTATCCCGGGCTGGTACTCCCCCTGCACGTCTTCGAGGAGCGCTACCGGCGGCTGATGGCCGATCTGACGGCCGGGCCGGAGCCGCACCGCTTCGGCGTCGTCGCGATCCGCGACGGCCGCGAGGTCGCGCCGACCGGATCGGAGTCGGCCTCCGCGGCGCTGGCCGGGCTCGGCCCGGACCCGAACCGGGCCCTGTTCGACATGGGCTGCGTCGCCGAGATCGCCCAGCTCCAGGCGCACCCCGACGGGCGGTACGAGCTGCTGGCCACCGGCACGACCCGGTTCCGGATCCTCTCGATCGACGCGAGCGGCCCGTATCTGACAGCCGAGGTCGAGCGGGTGGAGGAGCAGGCCGGGCCCGAGGCGCAGGTGCTGGCGGCCGGGGTCGAGCGCGTCTTCCGCACCTACCAGAAGCGGCTGGCGGGGGCCCAGGAGAGCACCGTCGCCGGGGTCCAGGAGCTGCCGGACGACCCGAACATCCTCTCCTACCTCGTCGCGGCGGCGTCCGTGCTGGACACCCACGACAAGCAGCGCCTGCTCGCCGCCGAGTCCGCGAGCGACCGGCTCCGGGCGGAGCTGCGGCTGCTGCGCCGCGAGGCCGCGGTGCTGGCCAAGCTCCCCTCCCTCCCGGCCGTCGAGCTGACCCGCCAGGCCTCCAACCCGAACTGATCGAACTGACGGAACTGACGGAAGCGAACGGGACGTAGCGCGATGGCCAAGAAGACCAAGGGCGGTCAGGGCACGCCCGCGACCGTGGCGCTGGACCGGGCGGGCGTCCCCCACACCGTCCACGCCTACGCGCACGACCCGGCCGCCGCCTCCTACGGCGGCGAGGCGGCCGAGGCGCTCGGCATCGCGCCCGAGCGGGTCTTCAAGACGCTGGTCGCCGAAGTGGACGGCGCGCTCGTGGTCGGCGTCGTGCCGGTGGCCGGGCAGCTGGACCTCAAGGCACTGGCCGCCGCCGTCGGCGGCAAGCGGGCCGCGATGGCCGACCCGGCCGCGGCCGAGCGCAGCAGCGGCTACGTCCGCGGCGGCATCTCGCCGCTCGGCCAGCGCAAGGCGCTGCGCACCGTGCTGGACGCGACCGCGCTGGAGCACTCGACGGTCTTCGTCTCGGCGGGCCGCCGAGGGCTGGAGGTCGAGCTCGCCCCGCAGGCGCTCGCGGACCTCATCGGGGCGGCCTTCGCCCTGATCGGCCGGACCTGACCGCGCTCGGTTCAGCGCGTGCGGGTCAGGTGACGTTGACCTGCGCCGCCTGGCTCACGGTCGGCGCCGACCAGAACTGGCCCTCGTAGTACCAGGCGTACGTGCCCGTCGTGGACGCCTTCACCTCGGTGCTCATCGAACCGTGGCTGTCCGTCCTGGTGCTCGCCACCGTCTGCCAGGGAGAGCCGTCCGCCGGCCGGAAGCGGAGCTCCACGACCTGGCCGGGGTTGTACGCCCAGAGCCTGGCTCCCCAGTCCGGCTTCGTGAGCTGGCCCTCGATCTGCATCGACTCGCCCGGCTTGGCGATCGGCAGCACGCCGCTGATCACCGCGGCGGCGGCCTTCTTGATCGAGAAGTCGCCTGCGGTGTCCGACTCGAAACGGTCACCGTCGTTGGCGTTGGCCGTCGCCTGGACGTGCCACGCTCCTGCCATGTTGTCGAAGATCTGGCGCTGGTTCACGTCGACCGTGACGGACCCCGTGCACACCGAGATCTTCTTGGTCTTCACCTGGCATGTCGTCGCGGTCGGCCGGAGCACGCCGTAGTTGCTGCCCCAGATGCCGACGTGGTCGACCGACTTGATCCCCGAGTTGTCCTCCGCCGTCACCGCGAACGTGAAGGTCGTCCGGTCGGTGGGGCCGAGGACGACCGGCTTCCCCCCGTTGACCTCGACCGAGAGGATCCTGGTGTCGCCGCTCGACTGGCGTTGGCCGATCGAGGGCAGCACGATCCCGCCCACCGCGAGCACCCCCGACACCAGCAGGAGCACGGACCTTCTGCGCATCTTCCTCATCCAAACCGCTCGACCGGTACCCATTGTCCCCGAACGGCCGACGAAGCGGGCCACCCTGTCGACATCGCCCGCCGCGAGCGGCGTAGGCTCTACGGCGGCCGGGACTACCCCAGCGTCCGCGGCCTGGCGAGGGAGCACGTGAACACGGTGGCAGCAGCAGGGACGGCGCAGGTCGCCGCCGGGGCCACGGTCTGCTGCTCGGTGCGGGACGTGGTGAAGACGTACCGGGTCGGGCGCGGCGCGGCGGCCGCCGAGGTTCGCGCGAACGCCGGCATCTCCCTGGACATCCGCCGCGGCGAGGTCTTCGGTCTGCTGGGCCCGAACGGCGCCGGCAAGTCGACCCTGGTCCGCCAGCTGACCGGCCTGCTTCGACCGGACGCCGGCAGTATCCAGATCCTCGGCCACGACATCGTCCGCCACCCCGACCGCGCCGCCCGGCTGCTCGCCTACCTGGGCCAGGAGTCCACCGCGCTGGACGAACTCACCGTCCACCTCGCCATCGAGACCACCGCCCGGCTGCGCGGCCTGAACAGCGCCGCCGCCCGGCAGACCACCGCCGACGTCATCGACGAACTCGCCCTGGGCCCGATCGCGCAGCGCCCGCTGGCCAAGCTCTCCGGCGGCCAACGCCGGCTCGCCTGCTTCGGCGCGGCGCTGGCGGGCTCGCGACCGCTGCTGGTGCTGGACGAACCGACGACCGGCATGGACCCGATCGCCCGCCGCGCCGTCTGGTCGGCCGTCGACCGCCGCCGCAGCGCGCAGGGCACGACGGTGCTGCTGGTCACCCACAACGTCGTCGAGGCCGAGACCGTGCTGGACCGCGTCGCCGTCGTGGACGAGGGCCGGGTGATCGCCTGCGACACCCCTGGCGGCCTGAAGGCGATGGTCGACGGCGACGTCCGCCTCGACCTGGTCTGGCGCGAGGAGGCCCCTGCGGCGCTGCCCCTGGTCGCGGCACTGGCGAAGCGGGCCTCCGTCAACGGCCGCCGCTGGACGGTGCGCGCGACACCGGACGAGGCACGCGAGCTCGTCGCAGAGGTGACCACCGGGCCCGCCTTCGCCGCGCTGGACGACTTCTCGCTCAGCACGCCCAGCCTGGAGGACGTCTACCTGCTGCTCGGCGGCCGACACGAGGGGTTCGAGAAGTGAGCTCGGCAGTTGCCTTCGAGGAAGCACAGCCGCTGGCCCCGCGCGCAGCGCTCCTCCCGGCGCTGGGCGCCGTCTACCGGGCCCAGCTCTCCCGGGCCCGGGTGGCCAGGATCCCGCTGATGTTCGTGGCGACCTTCCAGTCGCTCGGCATCCTGATCATGATGCGGGGCGTCGTCGGCGCCCACGACACCGAGGCGGCACGCGACGTCGTCGCCGGATCGAGCGTTCTGGTCGTGGCCTTCGTGGCGCTGAATCTGCTGGCGCAGTACTTCGGCAGGCTGCGGGCGACCGGCGGCCTGGACCACTACGCGACGCTGCCGGTGCCTGCGGCCTCGGTGGTGCTGGGCACCGCGGCGGCGTACGCGTCGTTCACGGTCCCCGGGACGGTAGTGACGGCGGTGGTCGGCTGCGCGATGTTCCAGCTGCCGTGGGTCCACGTGTGGATCGTCCTGGCGGTGATCCCGCTCGCGGGCGCGGCGCTGGCCGGCGTCGGCGCGGCCTGCGGGCTGCTGGCGCCCCGGCAGGAGATCGCGACGCTGCTGGGGCAGCTCGGCATGTCGGCTGCGCTGCTGCTCGGCGTCCTGCCGGCGAGCCACATGCCGCAGGCGGTCCGCTGGCTGCGCGACCTGCTGCCCTCCACCTACGGCGTCGAGGCCTTCGCCCGCACGTTCGCCGCGCGACCGGACTGGGGGGCCGTCGTGGCGGACCTCGCCGTCTGCGGCGCGGTCGGCGGCCTCAGCCTCGGCCTCTCTACCTGGGCCTACCGCAAGGCCGCGACCCGGGCGTAGTGGTCAGTCCCTTCGCGCGTGGGCCGGACGGACGTGCGACCATGTCCCGGTGACCGCACCCAACGCCCCTGAGGGCCCCCGGCCGCAGCCCGACCCGCTGCCGTTCCCTGCCGACGCCGTCCCCGAGTGGGCCCCGCCCGCCGACCGGCGGGACCGCGCGCGGGAGATCCGGCGGGAGCTCGTCATCGGCGCGGCCCTGGTCCTCGGCTCGGCCCTTGCCGGGCTCCTCTTCGGCCTGCTGTGGCATGCGCTGGCTCCCCGGGTGCCGCTCTACTCCGACGGCTCCGCGGTCTACCTTCGCGACCCCGAGGGCGAACAGCAGATCGCCGCGGACGGCGTCTTCGCACTGATCGGCGCGTGCTTCGGCGTGGCGGCGGCGATCCTGACCTACCTGCTCTGCCGTAAGCGCGGCGGCACGGGCCTCGGCGTCCCCATCGGCCTGACGCTCGGCGGCCTCGCGGCGGGCTGGGTCGCCTTGCAGCTCGGCATCCACCTGGGCCAGCAGGACATCATCAAACTGGCCCAGTCCGTCCCGAAGGGCACCACGTTCTCCCGCCCGCTCCAGCTTGACGCGAAGACCGCGATGGTGGGCTGGCCGATGGCCGCGCTGCTGGCCCTGCTCGCTGCTACGGCTCTGTTTACGCCGAAGGACCCGTTGCACTCTCAGGGGCGCGAGGAACTGCGCGACAAGCCACCCGCGTAGGTAGCAGGCCGAACGCGCAGGGCCATCCGCATGTCGGTGGTTTCTCGCGCAGTTCCCCGCGCCCCTGGAGGTGCCACTGACCTCGCTGCCGATCAGCAGGTCCCCGCGCCCCTAGGACTCCCCAGGTCGGCCCACCGGGGCCAGCCGCTCGGCGAGGAAGTCGAGGGCGCCCTGGTCGTCGTCCGGGCCGCCCGCCTCGTGGCCGTTGTAGCGCCAGACGGCGATGTCCTTCGGTCCCGCGTAGGCGTGGTACGCGCCGAAGACGGTGGATGGCGGCACGATCGCGTCCATCAACGCGGCCGAAAAGCGGGCCGGGGCCGTGGCCCTGCGGGCGAAGTTGACCCCGTCGACATAGGAGAGCGTCCGGAGCACGGTCTCCTCCTGGTCGCGGTGGACCGCCAGGTAGTCCGCGATCTCGCGGAACGGGGCGCTGTCGGTGACCACCACGGCCCGGGGGAAGTCGCAGAGGAACGGAACGTGCGCGACCAGTGCGGCAAGGTCGGGGACCAGGGCGGCGACGGCGAGCGCCGTGCCGCCGCCCTGGCTCTGGCCGAGCACGGCCACCCGGGCGTGGTCGACGCAGTCCACTTGGCGGACGGCGTCCACGGCCCGGACCGCGTCGGTGAACAGCCGACGGTAGTAGTAGGTGCGCGGCGACCCGATGCCTCGGGTCATCACGCCGGGGACCTGCGGGCCGGCGGGGCCGGAGTCCGGGGTGGCGCCCCGGCTCCAGCCCGAGCCCTGCCCGCGCGTGTCCATCTGGAGGTGGGCGTACCCGGCGGACGCCCAGAGCAGGTTCTCCAGCCCGTGCCCGCGGCCGCCGCCGTAGCCGACGTACTGGACGACGGCCGGGAGCGGTCCGGTCACCGCGCGCGGCAGGCGCAACCAGGCCTTGACCGGCTCCCCGACGAAGCCGGGGAAGGTGACGTCGAAGGTGTCGACGGTGATCAGTCCGGTGTGGACCGGCGTCAGCCGGACCTCGGTTCCGAGCCCGCGCGCCTCGGTGAGCGTCTCCTTCCAGAAGGCGTCGAAGTCGTCCGGTTCGGTCTGGCTGCTGCGGTAACGCCGTAGCTCGGCCTCGGGCAGGTCGGTGTACACGGGCGGCCTCTCGTTGCCTCAGCGACGCTCGACGATGACGGCGGGGTGCAGCCGACGGGTGTGGTCGACCTCCCGGATCCGGCCGGTCAGGCGCAGCGGGACCGTCAGCCGGTGGTCGGTGCTGCTGGCGGAGATCCGCAGCTCCAGTTCGCCCGGTTCGACGATGCGCCGACCCTCGCGTCCGGTGAAGGAGGCCAGGTCGGCGGGCAGCTCCAGGGAGACCCGGCAGCGCTCCCCCGCGTCGAGCGGGACGCGCCGGTAGCCGACGAGCCGCTGCACCGGCTGGACCACGGAGGCCACCGGATCGTGCAGGTAGAACTGCACGACCTCGGACCCGGGGCGGTCGCCGGTGTTGCGCAGCTCGAAGCCGACCAGGAAGCTGCCGTCGGTACCGGTCTCCGCCACGCTGACGTCGAGCGCCGACCACTCGAAGTCCGTGTAGCCGAGCCCGTGTCCGAAACCGTAGGCGGGGCTGGTACGGGTGCTGGAGACATCGCTGTCCTGCGCCAGCCGGGCGGCCAGGTAGGTGGAGGGCTGGACGCCCTTGTGCCGCGGCACGCTGACGGGCAGCCGTCCGGACGGGTTGACCCGCCCGCTGAGCACACCGGCGATGGCCTCGGTGCCCGCCTCGCCGGGGAAGAAGGACTGGACGATCGCCGCCGCCTCGCTCTGGGCACGACCCAGCGCGTACGGGCGTCCCGCGAGCATGACGAGCACCACGGGCGTGCCCGCGTCCAGCAGCGCGTGGAGCAACTGCTCCTGTACTCCGGGGAGTTGCAGCGATTCGACATCGCAGCCCTCACCGCTGGTGCCGCGGCCGAACAGGCCGGCCCGGTCCCCCAGGGCCAGCACCACGACATCGGCGTCGCCGGCCGCCGCGACCGCCTCGGCGAAGCCGGCCGTGCTGTCGCCGTCGACCGTGGCGCCGGCCGCCGAGACGATCTCGGCCCCGGGGAACTCGGCCGTCAGAGTCTCGCGCAGCGTGGGCAGTTCGATACCGATCGGCACCTCGGGGTGCTGCCCGCCGACGTGCACGGGGAAGGCGTAGCAACCCAGCACGGCCGTCGGCGTCTCTGCGTTCGGGCCGATCAGCGCGATCCGGGCGGGTCGACGAAGGGGCAGCGTACCGTCGTTGCGGAGCAGCACGACGGCCTGCTCCGCCAGCTCGCGTGCCAGCCGCCGGTTGGCCGGGGGGTCCAGGTCGACGCTCCCGCGCAGCGCGTCCGGTGCCTCGGGCGCGTTCGGATCGGCGCCGGAGAGGGCCGACGGAATCGGGTCCCAGTGGGGGTCGAGCAGACCGAGCTGTGCCTTCTGGACCAGGATCCGGCGCAGGGCGCGATCGATCAGCTCCTCGGGGACGGCACCGGCTTCGACCGCGTCGAGCAGTGGTCGGCCGAAGGTCTTGACGGTCGGCAGCTCGATGTCGACGCCGCTGGCCAGGGCGAGCCCGGCGGCCTCTCCCCAGCTTCCGGCGACGCCGTGCAGCAGCTTGAGGAAGGCGATGCCGAAGTAGTCCGCGACGACCGTGCCGTCGAAGCCCCAGGTCTTCCGGAGCAGACCGGTGAGCAGCTCCTCGTCGGCGGCGGAGGGAATGCCGTCGGTGTCGGTGTAGGCGTGCATGACCGAGCGCGGCCTCCCCTCTCGCACAGCCATTTCGAACGGCGGCAGGATGACGTCGGCGCGCTCGCGCCCGCCCATGGCGACCGGCGCGAGGTTGCGTCCGGCGCGCGAGGCGGAGTACCCGGCGAAGTGCTTGAGCGTGGCGACGATCCCGGCGGACTCCAGGCCCTGCACGTAGGCGGTGGCGATGGTGCCGACCAGGTACGGGTCCTCGCCGATGGTCTCTTCGACGCGCCCCCAGCGGGCGTCGCGGACGACGTCGAGCACCGGGGCGAGGCCCTGGTGGATCCCGACAGCGCGCATGTCGGCGCCGATCGCGGCGGCCATGGCACGCACCAGTTCGGGGTTGAAGGCGGCACCCCAGGACAGCGGGACGGGGTAGGCGGTGGCGCCCCAGGCGGCGAAGCCGGCCAGGCACTCCTCGTGGGCGAGCGCGGGTATGCCGAACCGGTTGGCGGCGGCGATGCGCTGCTGGGAGCGAGCCAGCGAGAGAGCGCCGACGGCGGCGTCCACCGGAACAGTGCCGAAGGGCCGGGTCAGCTGGCCCAGGCCGTGCGGCAGCAGCTCGTCCAGGTCCGGCGGTTCCTCCATCTCGTGCTGGTGCGGGGCGACCTCGCCGCCCTCGTCGGAGGCGCCCACCCAGACGCCGACCAGCTGCGCGGTCTTCTCGCGCAGGGTCATCGCCGCGATCAGGGCGTCCGCCCGCGTGCCGGGGTCGAGGGAGGCGTCCCGCCACATGGGGATGGCGACTTCGGTCCCGAGGGCGGGGTTCATGTTGCCGGTCACTTTCCTCCGACCCCCATGAGCCCCTGGACCAGGGCGCGGCGGGCGAACAGGTAGACGATGAAGATGGGGAGCATGGACAGCACCACGGCGCTCAGCAGTCCGGGGACGTTGACGCCGTGTTCGGACTGGAAGTTGTACAGACCGATGGTGATCACCTTGGTCGAGTCCGACTGCGTGAGGATCAGCGGGAAGAGGAAGCCGTTCCAGGCCTGGAGGGCCGAGAAGACGACGATGGAGGAGAGCCCGCCCTTCGACAGTGGCAGGACCAGTTGCAGGAAGACCCGCCACGGGGAGGCCCCGTCCATCGCCATCGCCTCGTAGAGGTCGGGGGTGATGTCGCGCATCGCACCGGTCAGCACGAGGGTGCACACCGGCAGCGAGAACGCGGCGGTCGGCAGGATGACGCCGATCAGGTGGTCGTACAGTCCGGCCTGGCTGATCACGTAGAACATCGGGACGATCACCGCCTGCGCGGGGACCGCCAGTCCGAGCAGGAAGACCCGGAACACGACGGTGATCGTCCGGCCCTGGGCGCGCACGATGGCGTAGGCGAGCGGCGGCACCACCAGCAGCACGATGCCGACGACGCTGACGGTGACGATCAGGGTGTTGAGGAAGTCCTGGCCGAACCCGTTGGAGAAGGCATTGAGGTAGTTGCTCAGGGTCAGCTGCGAGGGAAAGCTCAGCGGGCCCTGGGTGGAGTAGTTGGAGGTGGTGCGGAAGGTCGCGATCAGCAGCACGTAGAGCGGCAGGCCGACCAGGAGGAGCCAGATCAGGGAGCCCAGTCCGGCAACGTAGTTAGGGCGTTGGGCGTTGGGGCGTTGGGCGTTGGGACGCTGCCGCATCAGATTCCCTCCGCCGTGCTGCGCATCTTGTCGTAGCCGGAGAGCCGGACCACGGCCAGCGAGATGAGGGTGGCGACGACGACGAGCACCAGCGCGATGGCCGAGCCGGCGCCGAAGTCGAACTCCTTGAAGCCCTGTTGGTACATGTAGTAGGCGCTGACGGTGGTGTCCGTGCCGGGTCCGCCCTGGGTGAGGATCAGCACCGTGTCGAAGGTGGTCAGGCCGCCGACCACCATGAGGATCATCGACGTGATCATGGTGTTGCGCAGCTGCGGCAGGGTGATGTGGAAGAACTGCCGTACCGTGCCGGCCCCGTCGATCGCCGCGGCCTGGTAGAGCACCTGTGGCACGGCCCGGGCGCCGCCCTGGTAGAGCAGCGCGTGCAGAGGGGTGAACTGCCACATCCCGACGAAGGTCAGCACCGCGATCGAGCCGGCCTGGCTGCCGAGCAGGTTGCCGTTGCCGAACAGCCAGGGAAGCTGTCCCGGGATGCCGAAGTTGGGGTCGAGCAGGGCGCGCCACAGCACCGAGACTGCGGTTGCCGAGAGCAGCAGGGGGACGAAGAAGATCGCGGACAGCACGGCCCGGTTGCGCTGGTGCCCGGCCGCCCAGACGCCCAGCAGGATGCTGACGGGCGTCTGCGTCACGACCCCGAGGGCGGTGAGCAGCAGCGTGAGCCAGATGCTCTGGGTCATCACCGGGTCGTTGATCAGCTTGGTCCAGTTCGCCAGGCCGTTGAAGTGCGGCGAGGAGATGCCGTCCCAGCTGGTGAAGGACAGCACCGCGACCAGCACCAGCGGGAGGATGGCGAACAACAGGAAGAAGACGGTCGCAGGTACCGCCCAGGCGAAGCCCGGCCGAGTCACCCCGACGCCGGCCCGGCGCGCCTTGAGGCGGCCGGACACGGCTGCGAAGGAGAGTGTGGTCATCGGTCCGATACTCAGGAGTTGGACAGCGACTGCATCGCCTGGATGAAGCCGTTGGCGTCGATCTTGCCGTCGAAGAACTCCTGGACGGCCGTGTGGATCGGCGTGGTCGCCGCCGGCGGATAGGCCTGGTCCCAGGAGAGCTGGAACGAGGGCGCCGCCTTGACCAGGTTGAACTGGAACTGGGAGTAGTCCGGGCTGGCCGAGGTGGACAGGAAGTTGGCCGTGTTGGTGGTGGTCGGCAGGTTGCCGATGCCCAGCTGCGCCTTCACGAACTCGTCCGAGTACATGAGCTTGAGGAAGGCCGCGACGGCGTCCGGGTGCTGGGTCTTCTTCAGCACGGAGTAGAAGTTGTTGGTGTTGCCAACGACGTCGCTCGGGTCGCCCTTGCCGCCGCTGATGGTCGGGAACGCGCTGTAGCCGAGGTCGTTCTTGGCGAAGTCGGGGTTGCCGGACTGCTGGGTGGAGTACTCCCAGGAGCCCATCAGCTCGAAGGCGGCCTTGCCCTTGGCCAGCAGTGCCGGTGAGCCGCCGTCGGTGAACTTCACCGAGTCGAAGTTGCTGCCGAACGCACCGGCGTCGATCAGCTGCTTGAGCATGCCGAGGGCCTTCTGGCTGTCGGCACTGGCCCAGACGCTCTTGTCACCGCTGAGCGCCTTCTGGAACAGGCCCGGTCCGGCGACGCGGTCGAAGACGTACTCGAACCACATGAGGGTGGGCCACTGGTCGGCGCCGCCGAGCGCGATCGGGGTGAGGCCCTTGGCCTTGAGCGCCTTGACGTCGTTGACCAGGTCGTCCCAGGTCTGCGGGACGCTCAGGCCGGCGGCCGCGAGGACCTTCTTGTTGTCGAAGAGCAGCACCGGCTGGGTGCCGCGCATCGGGACGCCGTAGGACTTGCCGTTGATCACCGCCGTGTTGAACACGGACGGGAGGAAGTTGGACTTCAGACCCGGGTCCTTGGCGATCATGTCGTCCAGCGAGAGCAGCAGGTCGTCCTTTACGTAGGGCGCGATGCTGCCGCCGCCCCAGTTGAAGAAGATGTCCGGGGCCTGCGGGGTGTTGATGATCGTGTTGAGCTTGGACTGGTAGTCGGCGCCGGGGATGGTGTCGAGCACCGCCTTGACCTTCGAGGTCTTGTTGAACGTGTCGACGATCTGCTTCTCGACCGTGTTGCCGGCGTCGCCGTAGACGAGGACGTGGATCGTCCCCGAGTCGGCGTTGGAGGCCGAGCCCCCGCCGCCGCTGGACCCGCAGGCCGCCGTCAGCCCGAGGACGAGCGCAGTGGTTGCAGCGATCGCGGCGAATCTGTTGCGGGACGCACCGGGGCGAACGGGGGAAAGCTGAGATTCCATGGCCTGCCAACCCATCGATTGTTTCGAGAAGATTGCCGAATGTCGTGGGAAACCTAGGCGTCGCACCGGCGACCGTCAAGGGGCTGGGAGGTATCGATTCCGTCGAGCGCCAGAGGCCGAGGACCAGCTAGCATCCGTGCCGTACAGTCGTCACAACGACGGACTTCGCCCACCAGGGCAGCGCAGGAGGGGCTCGTGACTAGAGCTGCGACACTCGCCGAAATCGCTCGCGAGGCGGGGGTTTCCACGCCGACTGTTTCGAAAGTCCTCAACGGACGAGCGGACGTCGCGCCCGCCACCCGGGAACGGGTGGAGGAACTGCTCCACCAACACGGCTACCAGCGCCGGCGCAGTAGCACGCCCTCCAGCCCGCTGCTCGAACTGGTCTTCCACGAGCTCGAGAGCGCCTGGGCGATGGAGGTCATCCGCGGCGTCGAGAACGTGGTCCGCGAAGAGGGGCTCAGCGTTGTCCTGTCCGAGTCCTCCGGACGGCTGAGCCTGGGGCAGTCCTGGATGGACGGGGTGCTCGCCCGGCGTCCCACCGGCGTGGTCCTCGTGCTGTCCGGGCTGGACCGGGCCCAGCAGGCGCAGTTGACCAGCCGCGACATCCCCTTCGTGGTCATGGACCCGGCCGGCGACCCGGGGCAGGAGGTCCCCGCCGTGGGCACCACCAACTGGCAGGGCGGCCTGGCCGCCACCCGCCACCTGCTCGACCTCGGCCACCGACGCATCGGCATGGTCGCGGGCCCGCGCCGGATGATGTGCAGCCGGGCCCGGATCGACGGATACCGCGCGGCCCTGGACATGGCCGGGATCGCCGTCGACCCGGACCTGATCCGCGAAGGGGACTTCCACCACGAGACCGGACACAAGGTGGGCCTCGAACTACTCCGCCTCCCGGAACGGCCCACCGCGGTCTTCGCAGGCAACGACCTGCAGGCGCTCGGACTCTACGAGGCAGCAAGGGAGTTGGGGCTGCGCATCCCGGAGGACCTGAGCGTCGTGGGTTTCGACGACCTCCCAGTGGCGCGCTGGGTCGGCCCGCCGCTCACCACGGTGCGGCAACCGCTCACGGAGATGGCCGAGGTCGCCGCGCGCATGGTGATCGACCTCGCCCGCGGCAACCAGCCCAGCACGCTCCGGGTGGATCTGGCCACCACCCTGGTGGAGCGCAGCAGCACCGCCCCGCCCCTGGCTTCCACCCGCCCCTGAAGTCCTTTCCTGCGTTCCTGCGTTCCTGCGCTCCCTGCGCGTTCCTGCGGTTTCCTGCGCCGACTGTTGACGGACCGCCAGCCCGGCCCTAGGGTCACCGCTGGAATTCGGCAGCATTTCCGAAACTTTCAACACCCCGCCCTTCAATACCCCATCTCAAGAGCCGCCGACTGCTCCGCTTTGGCATGCCCATGTTGATTCGCGAGCCGTGCGCTGTCCGAGTTCCGCACCACCGCACGTCCACCTTCACCACCCGTCAAGGAAAGGACCGCACCGGTGTCACTCCGGACAGGAACACTCACCCACCCCAGGCGCGCACAGCGGGCGCTGTACGCCACCGCGGCCGCCATCGCGGCCGGCACACTGCTGCTGGCCGGTCAGGCCGGCGCCACCGGCACGGGCCTGAAGACCCTCGCCGAGGCCAAGGGCATCTACTTCGGCACGGCCCTCACGCAGTCCAACCTCTCCAACTCCGCCCTGACCGCCGTCGCGAGCGGCCAGTTCGACATGGTCACCCCCGGCAACGAGATGAAGTGGGACACCACCGAGCCCTCCAACGGGACCTACAACTTCTCCCCCGGCGACCAGATCGTGTCCTACGCGCAGGCCAACGGCATGCGCGTGCGCGGCCACAACCTGGTCTGGCACAGCCAGCTCCCTTCCTGGGTCAGCAGCCTGCCGACCACCCAGGTCCAGGCGGCCATGGAGAGCCACATCACCACCGAGGCGACCCACTACAAGGGCAAGGTCTACTCCTGGGACGTGGTCAACGAGCCCTTCAACGACGACGGCACACTGCGCCAGGACGCCTTCTACGCCGCGATGGGCAACGGCTACATCGCCGACGCGCTCAAGACCGCGCACGCGGCCGACCCGAACGCCAAGCTCTACCTGAACGACTACAACATCGAGGGCCAGAACGCGAAGAGCGACGCCATGTACAACCTGGTCAAGTCACTGAAGGCGGCGGGAGTTCCCATCGACGGGATCGGCCTCGAGAGCCACTTCGTCCTGGGGCAGGTCCCGTCCACGATGAAGGCCAACATGCAACGGTTCACCGCACTCGGGGTGAACGTCGCGGTCACCGAGCTGGACGACCGGATCCAACTCCCGGCCTCCAGCGCCAACCTCGCCCAACAGGCCACCGACTTCACCACCGTGGTCGACGACTGCCTCGCGGTGAGCGGCTGCGTGGGCGTCTCCCAGTGGGGCGTGGGTGACGCGGACTCCTGGATCCCGGGGTTCTTCTCCGGCTACGGCGCGGCCACCATGTACGACGCGAACTACCAGCCCAAGCCGGCCTACAACGCCGTGGTGACAGCCCTCGGCGGGTCGACCTCCAGCCCGTCCGCGTCCGTGTCGGCCTCCGCCTCGGCGTCTCCCTCGGCGTCTCCCTCGCCCTCGCCGAGCGTCACCGGCGTGGCAAGCTCCTGCAAGGTCGCGGACGTGGTCAACGCCTGGAACACCGGCCTGACCGAGAACATCACCATCACCAACACCGGCAGCGGCACCGTCAACGGCTGGACTCTGGGCTTCACCCTGTCGGCCGGACAGACCATCACCTCCGCCTGGAGCGCGACGATCACGCCCACCAGCGGTCAGGTCACGGCCACCAACCTGAGCTACAACGGCACCCTCACCCCGGGCGCCGCCACCACAATCGGCTTCCAGGCCAACCACACCGGCGACGCCGCAGCCCCTGCCTCCTTCACCCTCAACGGCAAGACCTGCAGCGCGGGCTGACAGGAACTCCACAGAACGGTCCGCCGGCCAGGGTCGGCGGACCGTGTCGCTACGCGACCCAGGCGCCGGCGCCGAGCAAGCCCTTGATGTCGCTCGCGAAGCCGTTCTCCGCGTCCACCAGGAAGCCGAGCTCGAACAGCACGCTCCTGGTGTGGCCCTCCATCAGCAGGCGGACCGGAACGTCCCCCGGGTGGGCCTTCAGGGCACGCTTCAACTCCGCCACCAGCTGGGCGTTGATCTTCCGCTCGTGGATCGTCAGTTGGATCGGCGGCTTGCCGCCGTGCTCCGCTGCCGAGATGTCCAGCATCTGCATCTCCGAGCCGAAGATGCTCAGCGCTCCGTCGCGCTCGTTCAGGCGGCCCTTGATCGCGACGACGTTGTCCTCGACCAGCATCTCGCTGAGCAGCATGTACGTCTTCGGGAAGCAGAGCACCTCCACCGAGCCGTCACGGTCGGCCAGCGTGATCAGCGCCCACGCGTTGCCCGCCTTGTTGATGCGGCGGTCCACCGACGTGATCAGTCCGGAGAGCTTGACCTCGCCCTCCGTGCGCCCCGAGCCCAGCAGCTCCGCGATCGAGGTGTCGCGGTTGCGCGCGAGAATGTGCTCGGCGCCGTCCAGCGGGTGGCTGGAGACGTACAGGCCCAGCATCTCCCGCTCCGTCGACAGCAGATGCTTGCGCGGCCACTCCTTCTCGTCGACCGTGAAGTCCAGGCCGATCGTCGGGTTGTCGCTGCCGTCGTCGATCGCGCCGAAGAGGTCGTCCTGGCCGATCGCCGCCTGCTTCTTGAGGCCGATCACCGCGTCGATCGCGTTCTCCGCGACCGCGACAAGGCCGCGCCGGGTGTGGTCCAGCGAGTCGAACGCGCCCGCCTTGATCAGTGAGTCGACCGCTCGCTTGTTGCAGACCGGCAGCTCGACCTTGTCCAGGAAGTCCGCGAAGGAGGTGAACTTGCCCTTCGTCTTTCGTGTGGCCACCAGCGAGTCGATGACGTTCTCACCGACGTTGCGGATCGCCTTCAGCCCGAACCGGACGTCTTCCCCGACAGCGGTGAAGTCCGTCACCGACTCGTTGATGTCCGGCGAGAGCACCCGGATCCCCTGGGCCCGCGCGTCGGCCAGGTAGATCGCCATCTTGTCCTTGTCGTCGCCGACCGACGTCAGCAGCGCGGCCATGTACTCGGCCGGGAAGTTGGCCTTGAGGTACGCGGTCCAGTAGGAGACCAGCCCGTACGCGGCGGAGTGCGACTTGTTGAAGGCGTAGCCGGCGAACGGGACCAGCACGTCCCAGACCGCCTGGATCGCCTCGTCCGAGTAGCCGCGCTCCTTGCAGCCCGCGTGGAAGGGGACGAACTCCTTCTCCAGGACCTCCTTCTTCTTCTTACCCATCGCTCGACGGAGCAGGTCGGCCTGTCCGAGGCTGTAGCCGGCCAGCACCTGCGCGGCTCGCTGCACCTGCTCCTGATAGACGATCAGGCCGTAGGTGGGGCCGAGGACGTCCTTGAGCGGCTCCGCCAGCTCCGGGTGGATCGGGGTGATCTCCTGCTGGGCGTTCTTGCGCAGCGCGTAGTTGGTGTGCGAGTTCATGCCCATCGGGCCCGGCCGGTACAGCGCCGAGACGGCGGAGATGTCGGCGAACTCGGTGGGCTTCATCAGCCGCAGCAGCGCGCGCATGGGGCCACCGTCCAGCTGGAACACGCCCAGCGTGTCACCGCGCTGGAGCAGCTGGAAGGTGACCGGGTCGTCCAGCGGGATCTCGTCGCAGTCGACGTCGACGCCGCGGTTGGCCTTGATGACCTTGATGCAGTGGTCGATGATGCCCAGGTTCCGTAGACCCAGGAAGTCCATCTTGATCAGGCCCATGGCTTCGCACGACGGGTAGTCGAAGCCGGTGATGATCGTGCCGTCCTTGTCCCGCATGTGCAGCGGGATCAGGTCCAGCAGCGGCACCGAGGAGAGGATGACCGCCGCGGCGTGCACGCCGGTGCCGCGGATCAGGCCCTCGATGCCCAGGCCCGTGTCGATGATCTTCTTGACGTCGGGTTCGTTCTCGTAGAGAGCGCGGATCTCGGTGCCCTCGCTGTACCGCGCGTGCTCGCGGTTGAAGAGGTCCTTCAGCGGGACGCCCTTGCCCATCACGTCCGGCGGCATCGCCTTGGTGATCTTGTCGCCCATGGCGAAGGGGTAGCCGAGGATGCGCGAGGAGTCCTTGACGGCGGCCTTGGCCTTGATCGTGCCGAAGGTGTTGACCTGCGCGGTGTAGGCGGCGCCGTACTTCTCGCTGACGTAGCGGACCATCTGGTCGCGCTGGCGGTCGTCGAAGTCGATGTCGACGTCCGGCGGGTTGATGCGCTCGGGGTTGAGGAATCGCTCGAACAGCAGGTCGTGCTCGATCGGGTCGAGCTGGGTGATGCCGGTCAGGTAGGCGATCATCGAACCGGCCGCGGAGCCACGGCCGGGGCCGACCGGGATGCCGTTGTCGCGGGCGTACTGGCAGATGTCCGCGACCACGAGGAAGTAGCTGGAGAAGCCCATCGGGTCGATGACGGACATCTCGAGCTCGATCCGGTCCAGGATCTCCTGGCTCGGGTCGTCGCCGAAGCGGCGCTGCAGGCCCTCGCCGATCTTCTTGCGCAGGTAGGAGACCTGGTTCTCGCCCTCGGGGACGTCGAACTGCGGCATCCGGTCGACGTAGTCGAAGACTTCGTCGTAGGGCTCGATCATCGACTCGACGAGCAGCGTGTTGTCGCAGGCCTCCGGCAGCTCCCGGAAGAGCTCGCGCATCTCCTCGGAGGTCTTGAGGTAGTAGCCGGAGCCGTTGAACTTGAAGCGGTTCGGGTCGTCCTTGTTCTTGCCGACGCCGATGCAGAGCAGGTTGTCGTGCGCGTCGGCCTGGTCGGCGGTGACGTAGTGGGAGTCGTTGGTGGCCAGCAGCGGGATCCTCAGATCCTTGGCCAGCCGCAGCAGGTCCTCGCGGACATCGCGCTCGATGCCGAGCCCATGGTCCATCAGCTCGAGGAAGTAGTTGTCCCTGCCGAAGATGTCCTGGTAGGCAGAGGCAGCCTTCACCGCCTCCTCGTACTGGCCGAGCCGCAGGCGGGTCTGCACCTCGCCGGAGGGGCAGCCGGTCGTGGCGATGATGCCCTCGGCGTGCTGGGAGATCAGCTCGCGGTCCATCCGGGGCTTCATGTAGTAGCCCTCGAGGGAGGCCAGCGAGGAGAGCCGGAACAGGTTGCGCAGTCCCCCGGCGTTCTTGGCCCACATGGTCATGTGGGTGTAGCGGCCACCGCCGGAGACGTCCTTGCCACCCTCGCCGCTGGCGTCGCCGCCGGCCATCCGGCCGCCCTGCTGGCCCCAGAAGGTCTGCTTCTTGTGCATGCGGCTGCCGGGCGCGACGTAGGCCTCGATCCCGATGATCGGCTTGACCGGGTGCTTCTTGGCGATCTGGAAGAACTCGTACGCCCCGAACATGTTGCCGTGGTCCGACATGGCGATGGCGGGCATGCCCTGCCGCTCGACCTCGGCGAACATCTTGCCGTTCTTCGCGGCCCCGTCCAGCATCGAGAACTCAGTGTGAACATGCAGGTGAACGAAGCTGTCAGCCACGGCGAACGGGACTCCTCACAAGGGCGGCGACGGGGGTGAGGGATTAACACTAGCGCGCCAGGACGCGTGCTATGAGGCACCACCCCAAGGTTCTCCGGGCTACTGTGAGGGGATTCCGGAAACCGACAAAACGGGCAGGCCAACCGATCATGTCCTGGAAGCTGATCAGCCAGCTCATCGCCGTCGGGCTGACCATCGGCGCGACCCTGCTCGTCGGCTGGATCGTCGACAAAGCTCTCCAGCGCATCGCCGCCCGCAAGCCGGAGTCCGCCTTCTGGCCGCTGCTGCGGCGCTGCCGGATCCCCCTTCAGTTCGTCGTCTGCATCGCACTGCTGCTGGCCAACGCGCCGCTCAGCAATCTCTTCGACAATCACGCCGACGGCGTCCGGCACGGGCTGCTGCTCGCCCTGATGGCCTCCATCGGCTGGCTGGTCAACCGGGTGCTGGCAGCCGTGCTCTCCGCCGCCTTCGCCCGCTACCAGCGCGTCAGCGACGACCCCGCCCGCGTGCAACGGGTGCGCACCCAGGTCAGCATGCTGCGGCGGGCGACCGGCGCGCTGGTGGCCCTGATCACGGTGGCGTCGATGCTGCTGACCTATCAGGGCATGCGTACCTTCGGCGCGTCGCTGCTGGCCTCGGCCGGCCTGATCACCGTCGTCGCCGGGATCGCGGCGCAGAGCACGCTGGGGAACTTCTTCTCCGGGCTGGTGATCGCCTTCGGCGACCTGGTCCGGATCGGCGACACGGTGGTGGTCGAGCAGCAGCAGGGCACGGTCGAGGAGATCACCCTCGCCTACCTGGTGATCCGGCTCTGGGACCAGCGCCGGCTGGTCGTGCCGGTCTCCTACTTCGTCAGCCGCCCGTTCGAGAACTGGACGCGGGCGGACCCGCGCACCACCGGCTGGGTCCTGCTCCACCTCGACCACAC
Source organism: Streptacidiphilus sp. MAP12-20 (assembly GCF_041262525.1). NCBI lineage: Bacteria > Bacillati > Actinomycetota > Actinomycetes > Kitasatosporales > Streptomycetaceae > Streptacidiphilus > Streptacidiphilus sp. MAP12-20. The sequence continues at coordinate 28,751 of NZ_JBGCCK010000012.1, read as the reverse complement.
CACGCCCGTGGCCGAGCTGCGGGAGGAGTTCCACCGCCTGCTGTTCTCCAGCAAGGAGTGGGACGGCCGGGACTGGGCCCTGGTGGTCTTCGACACCACCCCGTCCACGATCGTCGTCCGCGCGACGATGACCACGCGGAACAACGATGACGCCTACGCCCTCAAGTGCGCCGTTCGCGAGGGCCTGCTGGCCTGGCTTCGCGACCACCACCCCGGCGCGCTGCCCCGCGTGCGGACGGGCGGCTGAGGGGACGGTCGCGGCAGGGCTCAGCGTTCGCTGCGGAGGTCCAGCTGGCGGATGACGCGGTCGACGAGCTCCGGGTCGGCGCCCGGCTCCATCCGGGCGACCTGCATCTCCTCGCGCGAGGCGGCGAGCATCTCGGACTCGACCCGGCGGAAGGTCTTGAAGACCTTGATCCGCTTCTTCCACTCCTCGCGCTGCTGCTCGTCGTAGATGTCGGGACGGGTGCGGGCCAGCCGGTCTGTCTGACGCTGCTTGAGGCGGTCGACCAGCTCCTCCGGCAGCTCCTCGTCGGCGGCCAGTTGCTTGAGCCGCAACAGCCCGGCGCGGGACGCCCGGTACCAGAGCCGGCGCTCCTCGTGGTCCTCCGCGTCCTGGTCGCGGCCCAGGCCGAGCCAGCGGACCACGAGCGGCAGGGTCATGCCCTGGAAGAGCAAGGTGAAGATGACCACCGAGAAGGCGATGAAGACGAGCTCGTTGCGCATCGGGAACGCCCCACCGCCGTGCACGGTGAACGGAATGGCGAGCGCCAGCGCGACCGAGGCCACCCCGCGCATGCCGGACCACCAGAGCGTGACCGACTCGCGCCAGCCCAGCGGCGCCGCGTCCTCGCGGCGGCCCAGGCGCGCGTCCAACCGGGCGGTGAGCCAGGCGCCAGGCAGCAGCCAGAGGAAGCGGATCCCGACGACCACGACGATGACCAGCGCCGCGTCGCCGAGCATCGACGGCCAGCCGCTGCCGACCTCGCGCAGCACGCTGGACCACTCCAGGCCGATCAGTCCGAAGGCCATCCCGGAGATCAGCAGCTCGACCACGTCCCAGAAGGCCGAGCCGACCAGCCGGAAGGCGACGTCGTCGGCACCGACCGCCTGGTCGTTGATCCAGAGCGAGCAGACCAGCACGGCCAGCACACCGGAGCCGTGTAGCTCCTCGGCCAGCACGTAGGCGGCGAAGGGGACCAGCAGGCTCAGTGCGACCTGAAGGGTCGCGTCGGTAAGCAGCCCGATGACCTTGCCGCTGAGCCAGCCGATGCCCACGCCGAAGACGACGGCGAGCACCGCCGAGAGCACCAGCCGCCAGACGGCCTCCAGGGTCGAGAACTCCCCCGAGACGACGGCCTCGACCGCCAGCCCGTAGATGACGAGCGCGGTGACGTCGTTGAAGAGTCCCTCGGTCTCGAGGATGCCCATCAGCCGACGCGGCAGCCCGACGCTGGCCGCCACGGCTCCGGCCGCGATCGGGTCGGGCGGGGAGATCAGCGCGCCGAGCGCGACGGCGGCGGCGACCGGCATCGCAGGGGTGATCCAGTGCATCGCGGCCGCGACGGCCACCGTGGTGACCACGACGAGGGCGACCGCGAGCAGCAGGATGACGCGGTAGTTCTGCCGGAAGTAGCGCGCGGTGGAGCGCTGCGCCGCCGCGTAGATGAGCGGTGGCAGCACCAACGGCAGGATCAGGTCCGGTTGCAGGTTGATGTTCGGCACGAACGGCAACAGGGCCAGCACGAAACCGATGACGGTCATCAGCACCGGCTGCGGGATTCGGATCCACTCGGCGAGCGGGGTGGTGACGATGGCGCAGAGAAAGACCGTGAAAAGGAGGATCAGCTGCGTCACATGGTCAGTTTGCCAGACGTTTCGTCATACTCCGGTGCGGAATGCCCGCGTCGGGATATTCCTCGCCAAAAGCGACATATCCCAGCTTCTCGTAGAAGCGGAGTGCCTGGGTCTGCGCGTGCAGCTCCAGTTCCACGCCGCCACGCTCTCGCCCGGCGTCCTCGATGGCGCGGACCAGCTCGGCGCCGAGGCCGGTGCCCCGAGCACGCTTGCTGACGGCCAGTCGGCCCAGCAGCACGACGCCTTCGCGGCCGCCGGTCTCGGCGAGCGCCTGCGGGCCGTGGATCAGCCGACCGGTGCCGAGCGGCGTGCCGTCGGCATCGCGAGCCAGCACATGGACGGACGTGGCGTCCAGCTCGTCGTACTCGAGCTCCGGCGGGACGCCCTGCTCCTCGACGAAGACCTCGTGCCGGATCGCCCGCACGTCGGCCATGTCGGCCTCGGTGGCGACAACGATGCTGACCGTGGACTCAACTTTCGGCACTGATGATCTCCAGGGCGCGGGCCAGGTCGGCCGGGTACTCGCTGCGGAACTCGACCCACTCCCCCGTGCCCGGGTGCTCGAAGCCGAGCGAGACGGCGTGCAGCCACTGCCGGGTCAGCCCGAGGCGCTTGGCGAGCGTCGGGTCGGCGCCGTAGGTGAGGTCGCCGACGCAGGGGTGGCGCAGCGCGGACATGTGCACCCGGATCTGGTGGGTGCGGCCGGTCTCCAGCTTGATGTCCAGCAGCGAGGCGGCACGGTAGGCCTCGATGAGGTCGTAGTGGGTCACCGAGGGCTTGCCGCTGGCGACGACGGCCCACTTCCAGTCGCTGCTGGGGTGGCGGTCGATCGGTGCGTCCACGGTGCCGGAGAGCGGGTCCGGGTGGCCCTGGACCAGCGCGTTGTAGCGCTTCTCCGGAACCCGGTCGCGGAACTGCTGCTTGAGCGAGGTGTAGGCGCGCTCGGACTTGGCGACGACCATCAGGCCCGAGGTGCCGACGTCCAGGCGGTGCACGACGCCCTGGCGCTCGGCCGCGCCGGAGGTGGAGATCCGGTAGCCGGCGCCGGCCAGGCCGCCGATCACGGTCGGTCCGGTCCAGCCGGGGCTGGGGTGCGCGGCGACGCCGACCGGCTTGTCGACCAGGACGAAGTCGTCGTCGTCGTAGACGATCTTCATGTTGTCGATCTTCTCGGCCACGATCTGCACCGGCGCCGGCGGCGCGGGGATCTCGACCTCGAGCCAGGCTCCCGCCATCACGCGCTCGGACTTGCCGACCACGGAGCCGTCCACGGTCACCTTCCCGTCCGCGGCGAGCTCGGCCGCCTTGGTCCGGGAGAAGCCGAACATGCGGGCGATCGCGGCGTCGACACGCTCACCCTCGAGGCCGTCGGGCACGGGCAGGGCGCGGATCTGGGGAACGGTGCTCACTGTTACGAGTATGCCGGACCGGGGGCACTGGTCAGGACTGCTCGGCGCTGCTCGACACTGCTCCAGCCGGGCCTCGAAATCACCCGGTCAGTCACCCGTTATCTGATTTTGACACGGCTGTGCACGTCACAGCCGGTTCGGGAGTGAGAGGATGCGGCTCAATTCAGGGGAGACCGGACCGCATAACGCTGTGCAGTTCGGAAACTCAGGTTCGCACGTTCCCGCAGGAGGATGACCCTCATGGCCCGTTCCCTCTCGCAGCGCCTGCTCGTCGCCGGCTCCGTCGCCGCGGCCGGGTCGCTGCTGCTGACCGGCTGTGGCAGCTCCAAGATCGGCGGCAACTCCGGCGCCGCCCCCAACGCCTCGCAGTCCGTCAACGCCGAGGGCGCGGACTCCGCTCTGGTCGCCATGGTCCCGGCCGCGCTCAAGTCCAAGGGCACCGTCGTCATCGCCACCGACTCGACGTACGCGCCGTCCGAGTTCAAGGACGCCAGCGGCAACATCGTCGGCATGGACGTCGACCTGGGCAACGCGATCATGAAGAAGCTCGGGCTCAAGGCCACCTGGCAGAGCGCCGACTTCAGCAGCATCCTGGTCGGCATCACCGCCAAGAAGTACGACCTGAGCCTGTCCTCCTTCACGGACACCAAGGCCCGCGAGAAGCAGGTCGACATGGTGCAGTACTACAACGCGGGCGAGGCCATCGCGACGCTGGCCGGCAACCCGCAGAAGCTCAGCGGCAACGCGGCCGACCTGTGCGGGATCAAGGTCTCGGTGCAGACCGGCACCACGGAGGCCGACGAGATCAAGAACGTGATCAACCCCGCCTGCAAGAAGGCCGGCAAGCCGGAGATCCCGAACAACGGCGACCAGTTCAACGCGCAGACCGACGCCACCTCGGCGCTGATCGCCAAGCGCGACCAGGCGATGATGGCCGACTCCCCGGTCATCGACTACGCCGTGAAGCAGAGCAACGGCCAGCTGATCAAGATCGGCCAGAACTACAACACCGCCCCCTACGGCATCGCGCTGCCCAAGGGCGACGGCCAACTGGCCCAGGCGGTCCAGGGCGCGATCAAGGACATCATCGCCGACGGCACTTACGGCCAGATCCTGGCCAAGTGGGGCGTCGAGTCCGGCGCGCTCAGCGCGGACAAGGTCCAGATCAACGCCGCTGCCAGCTGACCACTTCCTGCGCTCCCCACGTAAGGCATAGAGAATCGTGACGATTCCTCAAGACGACGCGCCCCCTCCCCGGGGGCGCCCGGAGGAGATCCGGGCCGTCGCGGTCCGGCACCCCGGCCGGTGGGTCGCCGTCGCCGTGATCGCGGTGCTGGCGGCCATGTTCGCCCACCTGTTGTTCACCAGCAGCGTCCTGCACTGGGACGTGGTCGGCCAGATCTTCACCTATCCGACGGTCATCACCGGCCTCGGCCGGACGATCCTGCTGACGGTGCTGGCCATGGTGATCGGCATCTTCGGCGGCATCCTGCTCGCCGTGATGCGGCTGTCCGGCAATCCGGTGCTGTCGGGGGTCTCCTGGATCTACATCTGGGTCTTCCGCGGGACCCCCGTCCTGGTCCAGCTGTATGTCTGGAACTTCCTGGGCGCGCTCGTGCCCACGATCGGCATCGGCATCCCGTTCGGGCCGACCTTCGTGTCGTGGAACTACAACGACCTGATCGGCCTGTTCACCGCCGCGGTGCTGGCGCTGGGGCTGAACGAGGCCGCGTACTTCGCCGAGATCGTCCGTGCCGGCATCCAGTCCGTCGACGAGGGCCAGAGCGAGGCGGCGTCCTCGCTGGGCCTCAACCGCGGGCAGACGCTGCGCCGGATCGTGCTGCCGCAGGCCATGCGGGTCATCATCCCGCCGGCCGGCAACGAGACGATCTCGATGCTGAAGACCACGTCGCTGGTCTCCGCCATCGCTCTGGAGGACCTGACCCGCGCGGGTCAGGACATCGCCTCGCGGACCTTCTACGAGATCCCGGCGCTGGTCGCGATCAGCCTCTGGTACCTGCTGATCACGTCGATCCTCTCGGTCGGGCAGTTCTACATCGAGCGGTACTACTCTCGAGGCACCAACCGGGTCCTGCCGCCCACGCCCTGGCACAAGATCCGGACGAACCTGTTCAGCGTCAAGCGCGTGGGAGGCACGGCATGACCGTTCCTACGGCCTACGAGCCCATGGTGCGCGCCGAGCAGGTGCACAAGTCCTACGGGCTGGTCGAGGTGCTCAAGGGCATCGACCTCCAGGTGCAGCAGGGGCAGGTGTTCTGCCTGGTCGGGCCGTCCGGCTCGGGCAAGTCGACCTTCCTGCGCTGCATCAACCACCTGGAGAAGATCAACGCCGGGCGGCTCTACGTGGACGGCGAGCTCGTCGGCTACAAGGAGAAGGGCGGCAAGCTCCACGAGCTGCCCGACCGCGAGGTGGCGCTCAAGCGGCGCGACATCGGCATGGTCTTCCAGCGCTTCAACCTGTTCCCGCACAAGACCGCGCTGGAGAACATCACCGAGGCCCCGATCCAGGTCAAGGGCGTCAGCAAGGCGGACGCACGCGAGCAGGCGCACGCGCTGCTGGCCCGGGTCGGCCTGGCGGACAAGGCCGGCAACTACCCGTCCCAGCTCTCCGGTGGCCAGCAGCAGCGCGTGGCGATCGCCCGCGCGCTGGCCATGGAGCCCAAGCTGATGCTCTTCGACGAGCCGACCTCGGCGCTCGACCCGGAGCTGGTCGGCGACGTCCTGGACGTCATGCGGCAGCTGGCCGAGGACGGGATGACCATGATCGTGGTCACCCACGAGATGGGCTTCGCCCGTGAGGTCGGCGACGCGCTGGTCTTCATGGACGACGGCATGGTGGTCGAGTCCGGTCACCCGCGCGAGGTGCTGACCAACCCGCAGCACGAGCGGACCAGGGCGTTCCTGTCCAAGGTCCTGTGAGACACGAAAGCGGCGTCCGGCTGAGCCGGACGCCGCTTTCGCATGCGTGCTACTTGTCGCGCTGGACGCTGCCGTCCGGGTTGGTGCCCAGGAAGGACAGCAGCACGACCAGGATGCCGCCGCAGACGATGGCCGAGTCGGCCAGGTTGAAGACGGCGAAGTGCTTGACCGAGATGAAGTCCACGACCTCGCCCCGGAAGGTGCCCGGCGAGCGGAAGATCCGGTCGGTGAGGTTGCCGAAGGCGCCGCCCAGCAGCAGGCCGAGCGCGATCGCCCAGGGCAGGCTGTAGAGCTTGCGGGCCAACCGGCTGATGACGACGATGACCGTCGCCGCGATCAGCGTGAAGACGATCGTCATCGCGGCGCCCATGCCGAAGGCCGCACCGGGGTTCCGGATGACCGCGAGTTGCACCCAGTCGCCGGCCACCTGAATGGCGTCCTTGTGCTCCAGATCGGCCACGACCAGCAGCTTGCTGCCCAGGTCGAGCAGGTAGGCCAGCAGCGCGACGCTGAGCAGGACGCCGATCCGGCGCCTTCTGCGCACGGGAGCGGCCTCCTCGGTTGCTTCTGCCGCGGCGGTCTCGGTGGACGCGGCGGCCTCGGTGGACGCAGCGGCTTCGAGCGCCTCGGCCTCGGCGTTGTGGTGACCGTGGGTACTGATGATGCGCTCCGCGTGACCGTGTCGGGTGGGGCTTTCGCCGTCGAGGGTACGGCACGCGTAGGCCCCGGCGCGGCCTGGGGCGACACCGGAACCACGCGAATCAGCTCGGACCGAACGGTCTCAGTATCGGCGTTCCTGCTTCTGCTTGCAGTCCACGCAGAGCGTGGCGCGCGGGAAGGCCTGGACCCTGGCCTTGCCGATCGGCTTGCTGCAGGACTCGCAGAGCCCGAAGCCGGTGCTGGCGATGCGCAGCAGCGCTCGCTCGGTCTGGGCCAGCATGTCGCGCGCGTTCGCTGCCAGCGACAGCTCGTGCTCGCGCGAGATGTTCTTGGTGCCCGCGTCCACCTGGTCGTCGCCAGCGCCGTCGCCGGAGTCCCGCATCAGGCCGGTGACGGCGTCCTCGGACACCTGGATCTCGGTGCGGAGTTCCGCCGCCTCCGAAGTCAGCTCCGTCTGAAGCTCACGGACCTCCTCCGCGGTCCACGGATCCTCTCCCTGGCGGACCGGAAGCGAGGCCGGGTCCATGCGCGCTCCCGTGGCCTGGTGCGTACGGGTGGCGGCCGTGGTCTTGTTACGCGTCACGATGCTCTCCCCCGGGTCGCCCACGGACACTCCGGTGCGGCGTGTCTCGCCTGCCCCGCTCCTTGCCTTGTCCGCCATTCCTCGACCCCTTTTCGTGCATGACTGGCCGGCTCTGCTCGGTGCCGGAACGATAATGCGTGGCGAATGCCATCACAACGGGACATACCGGAGTGTGCCCCTCCACTCGCCTACCTGCACCAGCGCTCTCGCCGCTGTACACCTATGAAGACGACTGGACGAAGGAAGTTGTGCCCAGAACGTGACGCGATAATCGCCATCCGTGTTCGTTACCGGCGCGTCACCATGTCAGGGGCGCGTCGGAGGCGCGCGTGAATGCGCGCGAAATCGCGGTCGCGATCCCTATAGACTGCTACCCAGCAAGGCGTGGATGGGGACGAGTACCGCCGCACGCAGCCACGAGAGACCCGGGGACGGTGGAAGCCCGGGGGTGTGCGCAGCGGGAAGATCACCCCGGAGCCGCCGGAGGAAAGGCCAGGTTGCGCCGTTGGTGGTGCACCGGGCCGAGTAGAACCGGCCGCTGCCCCAATGAGGGGGCCGTACGTGCCTGGACGTCAGGCACGGTCTGTACGGCCAAGGAGGGTGGTACCGCGGGACGCGATCGCGTCTCGTCCCTCCGTCGGAGACCGCACGTCCCGCCGGAGGAAGCATGTCTGCGCAGTACCGCGCCGTACCCGCCCAAGTCGACCTGCCCGCGCTCGAGCACCAGATCCTCTCCTTCTGGCAGGACAACAAGATCTTCCAGCGCAGCCTGGAGCAGTCGGAGGGCCGCCCCGAGTGGGTCTTCTACGAGGGCCCGCCCACCGCCAACGGCATGCCCGGCGCGCACCACATCGAGGCCCGCGTCTTCAAGGACCTCTTCCCGCGCTACCGGACCATGAAGGGCTACCACGTCGCCCGCAAGGCCGGCTGGGACTGCCACGGCCTGCCGGTCGAGCTCGCCGTCGAGAAGGAGCTCGGCTTCTCCGGCAAGCAGGACATCGAGACCTACGGGATCGCCGAGTTCAACGCGAAGTGCCGCGAGTCCGTCACCCGGCACACCGACGCCTTCACCCGGCTCACCCAGCGCATGGGCTACTGGGTCGACCTCGGCGACGCCTACCGCACCATGGACCCGGACTACATCCAGTCCGTGTGGTGGTCGCTGAAGGAGATCTTCGACAAGGGCCTGCTGGTCCAGGACTTCCGCGTGGCCCCCTGGTGCCCCCGCTGCGGCACCGGCCTCTCCGACCACGAGCTGGCCCAGGGCTACGAGACGGTCGTCGACCCCTCGGTCTTCGTCCGCTTCCCGCTGACCGGCGGCCCGCTGGCCGGCCAGGCCGCGCTGCTGGTCTGGACGACGACCCCGTGGACGCTGGTCTCCAACGTCGCGGTCGCCGCCCACCCCGAGGTGACCTACGTCGTCGCCACGGACGGCACCGAGCAGGTCGTCGTCGCCGAGCCGCTGCTGGAGAAGGCGCTGGGCGAGGGCTGGACCGCGACCGGTCAGCGCTTCACCGGCGCCGAGATGGAGCGCTGGACCTACCAGCGCCCGTTCGAGCTGGTCGAGGTCGAGGCCGTCGAAGGCGGCACGCACTACGTCGTCAACGCCGAGTACGTCACGACCGAGGACGGCACCGGACTGGTCCACCAGGCGCCCGCCTTCGGCGCCGACGACCTGGCGACCTGCCGCACCTACGGCCTGCCGATGGTCAACCCGGTGCGCGCCGACGGCACCTTCGAGGAGAGCGTGCCGCTGGTCGGCGGCGTCTTCTTCAAGAAGGCCGACGAGGCGCTGACCGCCGACCTCAAGGACCGCGGGCTGCTCTTCCGCCACGTCCCCTACGAGCACAGCTACCCGCACTGCTGGCGCTGCCACACCGCGCTGCTCTACTACGCGCAGCCGTCCTGGTACGTGCGCACGACGGCCGTCAAGGACGCCATGCTGCGCGAGAACGAGCGCACCAACTGGCACCCGGAGACGGTCAAGTACGGCCGCTTCGGCGACTGGCTCAACAACAACATCGACTGGGCGCTCAGCCGCAACCGCTACTGGGGCACGCCGCTGCCGATCTGGCGCTGCGAGGACGACCACCTCACCTGCGTCGGCTCGCTGGCCGAGCTCTCGGAGCTCACGGGGACCGACCAGAGCGGCCTCGACCCGCACCGGCCCTTCATCGACGACGTCACCTTCGCCTGCCCGAACTGCCAGAAGCAGGCGGTGCGCGTGCCCGAGGTCATCGACGCCTGGTACGACTCGGGCTCGATGCCGTTCGCGCAGTACGGCTACCCGCTGCGCAACAAGGAGCTGTTCGAGAAGCGCTACCCGGCGCAGTTCATCTCTGAGGCGATCGACCAGACGCGCGGCTGGTTCTACACGCTGATGGCGGTCGGCACGCTGGTCTTCGACAAGTCCTCGTACGAGAACGTCGTCTGCCTGGGCCACATCCTGGCCGAGGACGGCCGCAAGATGTCGAAGCACCTGGGCAACATGCTCGAACCGATCGAGCTGATGGACACCAACGGCGCGGACGCGGTGCGCTGGTTCATGGCCGCCGGCGGCTCGCCCTGGTCCGCGCGGCGCGTGGGCCACGGCACGATCCAGGAGGTCGTCCGCAAGACGCTGCTGACCTACTGGAACACCGTCGCCTTCCAGGCTCTCTACGCGCGGACGGCGGGTTGGGCGCCTTCGGCCGCCGACCCCACGCCGAGCGAGCGCCCGGCGCTGGACAAGTGGGTGCTGAGCGAGCTGAACGCGCTGGTGCGCGACGTGGACGCGGCGCTGGAGGCGTACGACACCCAGCGGGCCGGCAAGCTGCTCTCCGGTTTCGTCGACGACCTGAGCAACTGGTACGTCCGTCGTGGCCGCCGCCGCTTCTGGCAGGGCGAGCCCGCGGCTCTGGCGACGCTGCACGAGGCGCTGGAGACAGTCACCCGGCTGATGGCGCCGCTGGTCCCGTTCATCACGGAACGGGTCTGGCAGGACCTGGTCGTCCCGGTGGTCCCGGACGCCCCCGAGTCGGTGCACCTGGCGAGCTGGCCCGTCGCGGACGAGACGCTGATCGACCCCGCGCTGTCGCGCCAGATGGCGCTGGTCCGCCGCCTGGTCGAGCTGGGCCGCGCGACGCGCGCCGACTCGGGCGTCAAGACACGGCAGCCGCTGTCGCGGGCGCTGGTCTCGGCGCAGGGCTTCGAGGAGCTGTCGGCCGAGCTGATCGCTCAGGTCGCGGAAGAACTGAACGTCACGGCGCTGGAGTCGCTGGCGGCGGTGGGCGGTTCGCTGGTGGACACGACGGCGAAGGCGAACTTCCGCGCCTTGGGCAAGCGTCTGGGCAAGCAGGTCCAGGACGCCGCGAAGATCATCGCGGCGGCGGACGCGGCGGCGATGGCCGAGGAGTTGCGCGCCCACGGCCGCACGCTTACAGCCACGTTCGAGGACTCCGGCTTCACGCCGGACGAGGTGATCATCACCGAGACCCCGCGCGAGGGCTGGGCCGTGGCCAACGAGTCCGGCGCGACCGTCGCTCTCGACCTCCACATCACCCCCGAACTGCGGCTCGCGGGCATCGCCCGCGACGCCATCCGCCAGGTCCAGGAGGCCCGCAAGAACTCCGGCCTGGAGGTCTCCGACCGCATCGCGCTCCGCTATGTGGCCTCGTCGGCCGACACGTCGGAGGCACTGGCGGCTCATGGCGCGCCCCTCGCGGACGAGGTCCTGGCAACGGACTTCGCCCCGGGCGAGCCGGACTGGGAGGAGGCCTCCCCGTTCACGGACGAGACGCTGGGCCTCACGTTCTGGCTGCGCAAGGCCTGACGACGTGACGGACATTCAGGTTCTCCGCGCGGCGGACCGCGTGGCGAGTCCCTGGAAGAACGGCGGCGGCGTGACCCGCGAGGTCGCGTCGTCGCCGTCCGGCGGCGGCACCTCGGATTTCGACTGGCGCATCTCACTGGCGGACGTCGCGTCCGGGGGCCCGTTCTCGTCCTTCCCGGGCGTCGATCGCGTGATCACGGTCGTGGAGGGCGAGGGCATGGCTCTCACCGTCGACGGCGTGGAAACGGTCATCGCGGAGCGGTACCGACCCTTCGCCTTCTCCGGCGACGCGACGACGGACTGCCGTCTGCTGGGCGGGGCGTTGGTGGACTTCAACGTCATGACCCGCAGGGGCGTCGTAGACGCGAGGGTCGACTTCGTCGCCGAGAGCACAACTGTCTCCGACACCACCCTGGTGATCGTCTTCGAAGGCCAGGCAACGTTGAACGACGTCGTCCTCGGCCCGCTCGACGCCGCCCTCGTGACCGACGGCACCGTCGCCTGTGACGTCCAAGGCTGTGCAGGCGTCGTCACCATTTCCTAGCCCAGGGGCGCGGGGCTCTGCTTGATTCACTGCGTGCGCGAGCAACCACCCTGTGCGGATGGCCCTGCACGTTCGGGGACACACCTCTCAGGGTGGCTTGTCGCGCACGCAGTGAATCAAGCAGAGCCCCGCGCCCCCGGAGGTGCAACCTGGCCCCGGTCATGACCTGTCGCGCCCACGCGCCGGAGGCGCAAATCAGCAGAGCCCCGCGCCCCTGATGGTGCAACCTGGCCCCCTGCAAAACGAAACGCCCCCTTCACCGGTTTCCCAGTGTCGGGGGCGTTCCGTTCAGGTCGGGAAGAACTTAGTTCTCGTCGTCCTGGTCGATCAGGAACCCGCGCATCGGCTGCGGAGCCTGCTGCAGCGGGGGCTGCGGGCGGACCGCCGCCATCGGCTGCGTCATCGCCGCCGGAGGCGTCGGCTGGCCGGCGCCGGAGGGCGCGAAGCCGTTGCCGCCGAAGGACTGCTGCTGCTGGCCGCCGCCGAACGACTGCTGACCGCCGAAGGTCTGGCCGCCGCCGAAGGACGGGCCGCCCGAGCTCATCGGGGACGCGCCCACCGGGCTCATCTGCGGCTGCTGGGACAGGGGCGCAGCCGGGGGGAGCGAGGCGGTGGCGGGCTGACGCGGCGGGGCCAGGCTGTCGTCCGCCTGGGACTCCAGCTGACGCAGCTGCGTCTCCAGGTAGGACTTGAGCCGCGTGCGGTACTCACGCTCGAACGCACGCAGGTCCTCGACCTTGCGCTCCAGCGTGGCACGCGCGGACTCCAGCGAGCCCATCGCGACGCGGTGCTTCTCCTGGGCGTCCCGCTCCAGCGCGTCCGCCTTGGCACGGGCGTCACGCTCAAGGCCCTCGGCGCGGCTGCGGGCCTCGCCGACGATCTTGTTTGCCTCGGAACGGGCCTCCGCGATCGCCTGGTCGGCGGTCTGCTGGGCCAGGGCGAGCACGCGGGCGGCCGAGTCGTTGTTCGGCTGCTGCGGCTGCATCATCTGCGGCTGCTGCTGCATGGGGGCGAGGCCGCCGCCGAAGGTCTGGCCGCCCATCGGGCCGCCCATCTGCGGAGCCTGCTGGAGCTGCGGAGCACCGTGCATCTGCGGGCCGCCCGGGAGCGCCGGCTGGCCGCCGGGCAGCTGCGGCGGGCCGGGGTGGCCCATCTGCTGCATGTGCGGCGGCATGCCCTGCTGCGGGACCGGCGGGCCGGATATGGCAGCGGGCACCGGCGGACCGGGGCGCTGCTGCTGGTGCTGGTCCTGCGGCGGCAGCTCCTTGCGCATGTTCTGTTGATTCTGCGCAGCCTGCTGGTTCTGCGCGGCGGCACGCGTCGCTGCGGCCAGCTTGGCGCGCAGGTCCTCGTTCTCGCGCAGGAGTCGGGTCAGCTCTCCTTCGACCTCGTCGAGGAAGGCATCGACCTCGTCCTCGTCATAGCCTTCGCGGAGGCGGACGGTCGTGAACTGCTTGTTCCGAACGTCCTCGGGGGTCAATGCCATTTCTTCACCTCAACGTGATCGTCGGACAGCCGGGCATCTGCGTCGGTCACAGCGCCCCCACGACCTGGATCAAAATCAACACAATAATGATCAGCAGCATGAAGGCCAGATCGAGAGCCATGCCCCCGATCCGTACCGGATGGATCCACCGACGCAGCAGCTTCAGCGGCGGATCCGTGACGGTGTAGATGCTTTCGAGCAGGACGACCATGGCCCGTCCCGGCTGCCAGTCGCGGGCGAAGAACTGGACCCAGTCCATCACCATGCGTGCCAGCAGCAGGATGAAGAAACACATCAGCACGATGTACAGCACCTGCCATACAACGCTCACCGTGTCTCCCCTCGCCCTTCACTTCTGTCAGCTCTGGTTGAAGAACCCGCCCTCGGCGATCCGTGCCTTGTCCTCCGCCGTTACATCGACGTTAGCAGGAGACAGCAGGAACACCTTCTGCGTCACGCGCTCGATGCTGCCGTGAAGCCCGAAGACGAGTCCAGCCGCGAAGTCTACGAGTCGTTTGGCATCCGTGTCGTCCATCTCCGTGAGATTCATGATCACAGGGGTGCTGTCACGGAAGTGTTCCCCGATGGTACGGGCCTCGTTGTAGGTCCGCGGGTGCAGCGTCGTGATGCGGTAAGGCTCCCGGTCGGAGCCGGTCTTGGACGTGATCACCGGGGCGCTCTTCTCCACGAGACGTCGTTCGGGTGTGATGGACGCCACTGGCGCGATCCGCGGTTCGGGAGCGCGCATGGGGGCGACGACGGCCGAGGCGGCCACCGGCGCGGCGACCGGAGCCGCTGCAGGGCGGGGCACCTCCTCGGTGCGTCCGGTCCTCATCGGCTCGGGCTCGGGGCCGTAGTCCTCGTCGTCAGGGTCGTAGCCCTGGGCGTCGTAACCATCGTCCTCCACGAGACCGAGGTAGACCGCCATCTTGCGCATCGCGCCGGCCATACTCCTGTCCTCCGCTCTGTGGTGGATCGGCCCGGGGAGGTTCTACGATCCACGGTCTGCCCCCGCTGGCCACATGGCACAGCCTGGGGAGATTCCTGATTGTCCGGATTTGTTCTCCGGTCTGATCTTCTAACCGGTGACGTTACCGGAGCGCTTGCCGCGCACCCAGCACCGCCGTACCGACGCGCACGTGTGTCGCACCGGCAGCAATGGCCTCTTCCAAGTCTCCTGACATCCCGGCAGAGACCATCGTGGCAGCCGGATGCGTCTCCCGTACACGGGATGCGATTTCCGCGAGACGCCCGAACGCGCGGCGCGGGTCGCCCGCGAACGGACCGACCAGCGGGGCCACCGCCATCACTCCGTCAAGTCGCAAGCCAGGTGCGGCTGCTACAGCCTCCGCAAGGGCGCCGACCTCGCTCGGGGCGGCGCCGCCGCGGTGCGCGGCGTCGGGGGTTTCCGACTCCAGCCCGACCTGGATCAGGCAGCCCAGTTCGGATCGTCCTGATTTGACCACTTCCGCCGAGAGCGCGGAGACGAGCCGGAGCCGGTCCACCGAATGCACTCGGTCGGCGTAGCGCAGAACCGAACGGACTTTGTTGGTCTGCAATTGCCCGACGAAATGCCATTCGAGGGGCAGATCGCGACATTCCTCCGCTTTCGGCGCAGCGTCCTGGTCGCGGTTCTCCGCGACGTCTCGGACGCCGAGTTCGGCGAGGAGTCGGGTGTCGGAGGCCGGGTAGGTCTTGGTCACGACGACGAGCTTGACCTCGTCGCGGGGACGCGCGGCCACCAGGCAGGCGGCGTCGATGCGCGCCTCCACCGAGGCGAGATTGGAGCGGAGTTCGGCGAGACGCTCCGAAAATGTCAGTTTTGTCACTTTTCGTCGCCTCCCAGCCAGATGTAACTCGCCAGCCGACCGGTGCGCGGCGCGCGGCGATAGGAGAAGTGGTCCTCGGATTCGAGAGTGCAGACGTGAGGCTCCTCCTCACGCACCGTCACCTCCTGCCGGGTCAGCTGCGCGCGGACCCCGGCGGGGATGTCGAGAGCGGGGGTGCCCCAGCGAGTCTCGGCGTACGCCTCCGGCGTCCCGGCGGCGACCTCGGCGCGGAGCGCCTCCGGCACCTCATAGCACCGACCGCAGACACTCGGCCCGACGACGGCGCGGATCCGGGTCGCCCCGAGCTCGCGCATCAGCGCGACGACGGTGTCCGCGACACCCTTGGCGAGGCCGGGCCTCCCGACGTGCGCTGCGCCGATGACGCGAGCGTCGACATCTGCAAGGAGGATGGGCGTGCAGTCCGCGGTGAGAACGGCGAGGGCGAGACCCGGCACGCGGGTGGCGACGGCGTCGACGGCCGGGGCCTCACCGTCTGCCTGCCTGCCGCTCGCGACGAAGCCTTCGGCGCCGTGGACCTGGTTCATCCAGACCACGTCAGCGGGGTCGATTCCCAGCGACTGCGCGGCGAGCCGCCGATTCTCCCGAACGGAGACCGGGTCGTCCCCTACCGCGCCGCCGAGATTCAGTTCCCCGAAGGGCTCGATGCTGACCCCACCCCACCTGTCGGTGAAGGCGGCCCGCACGCCATTTCCAAGATCAATCCGCTGGCCGATCATGCGATCACCTTATGACACCACGGAGCCACGACAGGGGCGCGAGGAACTGCGCGACAAGCCACTGAAGTGGTGTGTCCCCGAACATTCAGGGCCATCCGCACCGGGTGGTTGTTCGCGCAGTTCCCCGCGCCCCTGGAGGTTGCAACTACTACTTGAGGAAATCCGGGACGTCCAGCTCCTCGGCCGCCGAGTCGACGTACGGCGGGCGCGGGGGGGCCTGCTGGGGGACCGGGGGGAGGGTCGGCTCCGGCGTGGGGCGCGGGGTGTCCTCCGCGCGGGGGACGGAACCCAGCGTGTGGACGCTGCGGCCGGCGGCCGTGGAGCCCGTCGCGCGGGGGAACTCCGGGGCCGACGCCGGGCGGTCCGTGCTGGAACGGACGACCGGCTCGCGGACGATCGGGGTCGGCTGGCCGCCGTCGAAGCCCGCCGCGATGACCGTGACCCGGACCTCGTCGCCGAGGGCGTCGTCGATGACCGCGCCGAAGATGATGTTCGCCTCGGGGTGCGCCGCCTCGCTGACCAGCTGGGCCGACTCGTTGATCTCGAAGAGACCGAGGTCGGAGCCGCCCGAGATCGAGAGCAGCACGCCGCGCGCGCCGTCGATCGAGGCCTCCAGCAGCGGCGAGGAGATCGCCATGATCGCCGCCGCCTTCGCGCGGTCCTCACCGCGGGCCGAGCCGATACCCATCAGCGCCGAACCCGCGCCGCTCATGACCGACTTGACGTCGGCGAAGTCGAGGTTGATCAGACCCGGGGTGGTGATCAGGTCGGTGATGCCCTGGACACCGGAGAGCAGCACCTGGTCGGCCGAGCGGAACGCGTCCAGCACGCTCACCTGGCGGTCCGAGATGGACAGCAGGCGGTCGTTCGGGATCACGATCAGCGTGTCGACCTCCTCGCGCAGCTGCGCGATGCCGTCCTCCGCCTGGTTCGCGCGGCGTCGGCCCTCGAAGGTGAAGGGGCGGGTCACCACACCGATCGTCAGCGCGCCCAGCGTGCGGGCGATGTTGGCCACCACGGGCGCGCCGCCGGTGCCGGTGCCGCCGCCCTCGCCGGCCGTCACGAAGACCATGTCGGCCCCCTTGAGGACCTCCTCGATCTCCTCGCGGTGGTCCTCGGCGGCCTTCCGGCCGACCTCGGGGTTGGCGCCGGCGCCAAGCCCACGGGTGAGTTCGCGTCCGACGTCGAGCTTCACGTCCGCGTCGCTCATCAGCAGAGCCTGCGCATCGGTGTTGATCGCGATGAACTCGACGCCCTTGAGACCGACCTCGATCATCCGGTTGATGGCGTTCACGCCGCCGCCGCCGATGCCGACGACCTTGATGACTGCGAGGTAGTTCTGGGGTGCTGCCACGTCGAAGGCCTCTCGCCTCGGATCTGTCTTCTCATACCGAAGGGGCGGTGCTTCCGACGCTCCCGACCCGAACCCTAAACATGAGGTTTAGAGTTAATGCTATGTCACTGCTGCATTATCCAGTGTCACTAGGACACTAGGTCTCCAGGCATGTCGGTTCAATGGACACGCCGAGCAAGCAGTTTTTTCTTGTGAGCCTATGTGATCAAAGGTCCGTGCTGTTACCCGGGGGTCAACAAGACTCAGGGGTATGCCGACACCCCGTCAAGACCGCAGGCTCACGACCGCAGTGCGGGATCCGTCGGTGCGCTCACGTCGTATCCCTTCGCGTCCCGTTTCATCAGTGCGCTGAGCACCACGGCTTTGCGGGCGCTCTGATCGGGACTGCCCCAGTAGACGGTCGCTCCCGAGCTCAAGGTCAGCTCGATGTCGTCGTACGAATGAACGACAACCGCGGTCGTCCGGTGCGCTATCGGCGCGGGCAGCACCTTGGCCACCTCGACCGCGCCAGCGACGAGAAGCTGCTCGGGAAATTCCGGAACTTCGCTCTTTCCCGCTGCGGAGAGCGCGAGTTGGACCACCGGCACGCCGACCGGCGGCTTCGGCTGCGTCGCGAAGCGGACCCCGGAGGCGTCCTCCAGCGTGTACGACCCGTCGTCGCCGCGTACCGCCGCGACGGGCGTCCGCTCGGTGACGGTGATCCGCACCGCGTGCGGCCACGAGGTGCTGACGTCCGCGTGGTCGACGCGCGGCAGCGCCTTCTCCACGCGTGCCTCGATGCCGCCGGTGTCCAGCCGCTCCAGCGGACCGCCCAGCGGGACCTGGGCGGCCGCGAGCACCTGAGCCTTGGTCAGCGCCTTCGTGCCGCTGACGCTGACCGTGCGCACGTCGAAGACCGAGGAGAAGGAGACCAGCCAGACCCCGCTGCCCAGCAGTACGGCCAGCAGCGCGCAGAGCACCACCACACCGCGCCGCGACAGCTTCACCCTGGGCCGGGGCGGACGCTCCTCCTCGAGCGCCGCCTCCGTCTCCTCCTCGACCCCGACGTACTCAGCCACGACGGCGGCTGCTCCCCCGGTGCGCGTCGATCGCCTCGTAGACCATCTGCGCGAGCAACTGGTCCGCGTCACGGCGGCCGAACTCGGCCGCCGCGTGGCTCATCTGCCACAGGCGCTGCGGGTCCGTCAGCACCGGCAGCAGCTGCGCGAACACCCAGTCCGGGGTCAGCTCGGCGTCGTCGACCAGCAGGCCGCCGCCCGCGCGGACGACGGGCTGGGCGTTGAGGCGCTGCTCGCCGTTGCCGATCGGCAGCGGCACGAAGGCTCCGGGGAGGCCGACGGCGGCCAGCTCGGCCACGGTCATCGCGCCGGCCCGGCAGAGCATCAGGTCGGCGGCGGAGTAGGCCAGGTCCATCCGGTCGATGTACGGGACGGCGCGGTAGGGCGGCATGCCGGGCAGGTCGTCGGTGTGCGGCAGCTCGTTCTTGGGCCCGACGGCGTGCAGGATCTGCACGCCGTACTGCTGCAGTCGCGGGGCGACGGTCTGGATCGTCTCGTTCAGCCGCCGCGCGCCCTGGGAGCCGCCGGAGACCAGCAGGGTGGGCAGGTTCTGCTCCAGCCCGAAGTACTGCCGCGCCTGCGGCCGCGCCAGGCCGCGGTCCAGCGTCGCGATGGTGTTCCGCAGCGGGATGCCGATGTAGCGGGCGTCGCGGAACTTGCTGTCCGGCGTGGCCACGGCGACGAAGTCGGTGTAGCGCGAGCCGATCTTGTTGGCGACGCCAGGGCGGGCGTTGGCCTCGTGGATCACGATCGGCACGCCGCTGCGCTTGGCGGCGAAGTACGCCGACATCGCCACGTAGCCGCCGAAGCCGACGACGGCGTCGGCCTTGGTCCGCTCCAGGACCTCCTGCACGGCCTTGACGGTGTTGCGCAGCCGTCCCGGCAGCGTGATGAGGTCACCGGAGGGCTTGCGCGGCAGCGCGACCTTCGGGATCAGCGCGAGCTCGTAGCCCCGCTCGGGGACCAGCCGCGTCTCCAGGCCCTGTGCGGTGCCCAGAGCGGTGATGCCGACCGTGGGGTCGTTGCGCCGCAGCGCGTCAGCCAACGCGAGTGCGGGCTCGATATGCCCGGCGGTGCCACCGCCGGCGAGTACGACATGCACCGAAATTCACCGCTCCTTGTGGGGCAGCCGGAGGAACCGGCGCCGCGCCTTCTTGTTTCCCTTACGCCTGCTCCGCGCGGCGAAAGCCGCCTTCGCGGCCGGCTCGCTGCGTGCGAAGCAGAGCAGCATGCCGACTGCGAACATGGTCGGCAGCAGCGCGGACCCGCCATAGGAGAACATCGGGAGGGGGACGCCCGCGATGGGCAGAAGTCCCAGCACCGCACCAATGTTGATCGTGGCCTGGGCCATGATCCAGGTGGTGGCGCCTCCCGCTGCGTACCTGATGAACGGCTCCTTCGTGCGAACGGCCACGCGGATACCCGCATACCCTAGTGCCGCGAAGAGAACGAGGACGGACACGGTCCCCGCCAGACCCAACTCCTCACCCGTGACGGCGAAGATGAAGTCCGTGTGGGGCTCGGGAAGTTGACCCCATTTCTCGACGCTGCCACCGAGTCCGGCGCCGAAGAGGCCGCCCGAGGCGAGTGCCCAGATGCCGTGAACGGCCTGGAAACAGGAGCCGTCCTTGGCGACGTGGGTGGCCCCGATGCAGGAGAGTCGGTTGAGCCGGTGCGGCACGGTGATGATGAGCGCGGCGCTGGCCAGCAGCGCGAGCAGCGCGGACGCGGTGAAGAGGCGCGTGGGCGCGCCGGCCAGCCAGAGCAGGCCGAAGAGCAGCGCGCAGATGATCATCGCGGTGCCCATGTCGCCGCCGGCGAGCACGAGCGCGAGCAGCAGCAGGCCCATCGGGACGAGCGGAATCAGCAGGTGCTTCCACTCGCCGAGAGTCTTCATCTGCTGTTTGCGCGCGAGCAGGTCTGCCGCCCAGAGAACGAGGGCGAGCTTGGCGAACTCGGAGGGCTGGATCTGGAAGAAGCCGCCGAGCCGGATCCAGTTCCTGTTGCCGTTCACGGCGACGCCGATGCCGGGCACCATGACGGCGCAGAGGAGGGCGATGACGCCGAGGAGAAGCGGGTAGGCGAGGGCGCGGTGGGCTTTGGCGGGCAGACGTACGGCGAGGTAGAGCAGACCGGCTCCGATGACGATGGAGATCAGCTGCTTCTTGAAGTAGTAGTCGAACGGCAGCCCGTCGAGCCTGGCCTGGATCTGGGACGCGGAGAAGACCATCACGAGCCCGAGCACGAGGATCAGCGCGGCGGACCCGAGGATCAGGTAATACGGCGTCAACGGCCGCTCCAGCCCCCGCTGGAACCTCTCCCACGCGCCGCGCGCTGCGCCGAAGCGGGTGCTGGACCGGAAGGTCGCGACGTTCGCCTGCGGCACTTCGGTGGTCCTCTCCCCTGCGTAACGCCTGTCGGCGAGAGACCTTACCGGGTCAAAGTGCGACAGAGCTGCAGGCAGGTGGGCGAGTTGCAACATCCCAGGGGGCGCGGGGAACTGCGCGAGAAACCACCCTATGCGGATAGCCCTGCACGTTGAGGACCATCCGCACGCCGGTGGTTTCTCGCGCAGTTCCCCGCGCCCCTAGATTCCCTGGTAGGCAAGCTCTCCCTACAGCGCGTGCACCGCGGCAGCGAACATGTCGCCGCGTTCGCCGTAGTTGGTGAACATGTCCATCGAGGCGCAGGCGGGAGCCAGGAGGACCGTGTCGCCCGGTTCGGCGAAGCCGGAGGCCGCGTTGACGACCGCCTCCATCGCGTCCGCGCCCGCCACACCGTCCGGGAGCTCGAACACAGGGACGTGCGGGGCGTGCTTCTCCAGGGCCTGCCGGATGACCGCGCGGTCCGCGCCCATGAGGACGGCGGCACGCAGACGCGGGGTCGCGGTGGCCACGAGGTCGTCCATCTCCGCGCCCTTGGCCAGGCCGCCGGCGATCCAGACCACCGATTCGTACGCCGCGAGCGAGGCCGCCGCCGCATGCGGGTTCGTGGCCTTGGAGTCGTCCACGTAGGCCACGCCGTCCAGCTCCGCCACGAAGGCGATCCGGTGCGCGTCGGGCCTGAAGGCCCGCAGGCCGTCCCGCACGGCGCGGGGCTCGACGCCGTAGGCGCGAGCCAGCGCCGCCGCCGCCAGCGCGTCAGCGATGTTGTGCGGGGCGCTCGGCTGGACGTCCTCGACCGAGGCCAGTTCCGCCGCCGCGTGCCGGCGGTCGGGGATGAAGGCGCGGTCGACCAGCAGGCCGTCCACCACGCCCAACTGGGCCAGCGCGGGCGCGCCCAGCGTGAAGCCGACGGCGCGGCAGCCCTCCTCCACGTCCGCCTCGCGGACCAGCGCCTCCGTCGCCTCGTCGGCGACGTTGTAGACGCAGGCGACGACGTTGCCCTCGTAGATCCGGCCCTTGTCGGCCGCGTAGGCCTCCATCGAGCCGTGCCAGTCCAGGTGGTCGGGGGCCACGTTGAGGACCACCGCCGAGTACGGGCGCAGGCTCGGCGCCCAGTGCAGCTGGTAGCTGGAGAGCTCCACCGCCAGCACGTCGTACGGCTCGTCCGCCAGCACCGCGTCCAGGACCGAGACGCCCACGTTGCCCACGGCCGCCGTGCGCTTACCGGCCGCCGTCAGGATCGAGGCGAGCATCCGGACCGTCGTCGTCTTGCCGTTGGTGCCGGTGATCGCCAGCCAGGGCGCGGGCTCGCCCGTCTCCGGGAGCGGGCGGCGCAGGCGCCAGGCGAGTTCGACGTCGCCCCAGACCGGGATCTCGAGCTTCTCCGCCGCCTGGAAGAGCGGGGAGTACGGGGGCCAGCCGGGCGCGGTCACGATGAGCTCGGTGTCGTCCGGCAGCGAGTCGCCGTCGCCCAGGCGAACCGTGACGCCCAGCTCCCGCAGCTCCTCGGCCTGCGCCTGCTGACGCGGGCCGTCGCCGCCGTCGACGACGGTGACCACCGCGCCGAGGCCGTGCAGCACCTTCGCCGCAGGGACGCCGGAGACGCCCAGGCCGGCCACCGTGACGTGCAGCCTTTCCCAGTTCATGGGGTTCCCCCAGTTCGTGGCCCCACCGCTCATCAGGACGTGACCCAGCCAGCGTAGAAGAGGCCGAGGCCGACTGCGACGCACAGGCCCTGGATGATCCAGAACCGGACCACGATCAGGACCTCCGACCAGCCCTTCAACTCGAAGTGGTGCTGGAGTGGCGCCATTTTGAAGACGCGCTTTCCGGTCATCCGGAACGAGCTGACCTGGATGATCACGGAGAGGGTGATCAGCACGAAGAGGCCGCCCAGGATGGCGAGCAGCATCTCGGTGTGCGAGCAGATCGCGAGGCCGGCGAGCGCGCCGCCGAGTGCCAGCGAGCCGGTGTCACCCATGAAGATCTTCGCGGGCGAGGTGTTCCACCACAGGAAGCCGAAGCAGGCGCCCATCAGGCCGGCCGCGACCACCGCCAGGTCCAGCGGGTCGCGGACCTCGTAGCACTGGGCGCCCGCGGTCGCCATCGAGCCACAGGTCTGGCCGTACTCCCAGATGCCGATGAAGACGTAGGCGCCGAAGACCATCACCGAGGCGCCGGTGGCCAGGCCGTCCAGACCGTCGGTGAGGTTCACGCCGTTGGACATGGCCAGGATCATGAAGATCGCCCAGAGGGCGAACAGCACCGGGCCCAGCGACCAGCCGAAGTCGGTCACGAAGGAGAGCTTGGTCGACGCGGGCGTCGTCCCCGAGTGGTCCGGGAAGCGCAGCGCGCCGATCGCGAAGACGATGCCGACGATCAGCTGCCCGGCCATCTTGGCCTTGGCCCGCAGACCCAGCGAACGCTGCTTGACGATCTTGATGTAGTCGTCGAGGAAGCCGACCAGGCCCATCCCGGCGAAGAGGAAGAGCACCAGCAGCCCGGAGACCGTGACCTCGGTCCCCATGATCACGTGCGTCAGCCCGTAGGCGACCAGCGTCGCCAGGATGAAGGCGATGCCGCCCATCGTGGGCGTGCCGCGCTTGCTGTGGTGGGCCTGCGGGCCGTCGTCGCGGATCATCTGGCCGTAGCCGTGGCGGGCCAGGATCCGGATCAGGACCGGGGTGCCGACCAGCGAAAGGAAGAGTCCGATCGCGGCGGCGAAGAGAATCGCCTTCATCAGTGGCTCGCCTCCCCCGCCGACATCTGCCCGGCGAGCGGCTCTGCCAGCAGCGCGGCGGCGACCTTCTCCAGGCCCACCGAACGGGACGCCTTCACCAGGACCACGTCCCCCGGTCGGACCTGCTCACGGAGCAGCTCGATCGCGCTATCCGCGTCGGGCACCAGCACCGATTCCTCACCCCACGAACCTTCGTTCCTCGCGCCCAGCTCCATGCAGGCCGCCTCCCGGCCACCCACCGCCACCAGCTGCGCGATGTTCAGCCGGACCGCGAGTCGGCCCACGGCATCGTGCTCGGCGAAGGACTCCTCGCCGAGTTCCCGCATCTCCCCCAGGACCGCCCAGGTGCGGCGTCCCTCGGGGCCCCTCCCGCCGATCGCGGCGAGCGCGCGCAGCGCGGCCCGCATCGAGTCGGGGTTGGCGTTGTAGGCGTCGTTGATCACGGTGACGCCGTCCGCACGCTCCGTCAGTTCCATCCGCCACTTGGACAGGCTGCCCGCCTCGCCCAGCCCGGCGGCGATCTCCGCGACACCCAGCCCGCACTCCGCGGCGACCGCGGCGGCAGCCAAGGCATTGCTGACGTGGTGCTCACCGTAGAGCTTCAGGGCCACGGGTGCGGAACCGGCGGGTGTGCTCAAGGTGAACGAGGCCCGCCCGGCGGCGTCGAGCCGCACGTCGTCGGCGCGCACGTCGGCGTCCTCGGCCTCGCCGTAGAGCACGACGCGGGCGGCGGTCCGCGCGGCCATCGCCCGCACCAGCGGGTCGTCGCCGTTGAGCACGGCGACTCCCTCGGTGGGGAGCGACTCGACCAGCTCGCCCTTGGCCTCGGCGATGCCCTCGCGGCTGCCGAACTCGCCGAGGTGCGCCGTGCCGACGTTGATGACCAGGCCGATCCTGGGCCGGGTGACCGCGCACAGCTCGGCGATGTGGCCCTTGCCGCGCGCGCCCATCTCCAGCACCAGGAACTCGGTGTCCTGCCGCGCCTTCATGGCGGTCAGCGGGAAGCCGATCTCGTTGTTGAAGGAGCCCTCGGTGTAGACCGTGCTGCCCCTGGCGCCGAGCAACTGGGCGATCAGGTCCTTGGTGCTGGTCTTGCCGGTGGATCCGGTCAGCGCGACGACGGTGGTGTCCGTCAGCCGCTCGGTGACCGCGTGGGCCAGCCTGGCCATGGCGTCCAGGACGTCGTCCACGACGACGGCCGGCACGCCGACCGGGCGGTTCGCCAGCACGGCGGCCGCGCCGGACTCGGTGACCGCGCGCGCGGCGAAATCGTGGCCGTCGACGCGCTCGCCGGCCACGGCGACGAAGAGCGCGCCGGGCTCGACCTGGCGCGAGTCGTGCACCACCGGGCCGGTGACCCGGAGTGTGGGGTCCGGCGTGTCGGCGAGCGTCCCTCCGGTGGCCTCGGCCACCTCCGCGAGGGTCAGGGGGATCACGTTGGTTCTACTCCTCGATGTCCCTGGTGGCGGTCTCTACGGTGGGTGCGTCGGCAGCGGCGTCGGCCATGGCCTCGCGCAGCACGACGCGGTCGTCGAAGGGGCGGACCTCGCCCTTGGCGTACTGGCCGACCTCGTGGCCCTTGCCGGCCACCAGGATCGAGTCCCCCGCGTGCGCACGGGCCACGGCGGCCGCGATCGCGCGGGCCCGGTCGGGCTCGACGAGCACGGCGGCGCGCTCGGCCTCCGGCACCTCGACGGCCCCGGCGAGCATCGCGGCGAGGATCGCCAGCGGGTCCTCGGAGCGCGGGTTGTCGCTGGTCAGCACGGCGGTGTCGGCGTAGCGGGCGGCGATGGCGCCCATCGGGCCGCGCTTGAACGGGTCCCGGTCGCCGCCGCAGCCGACGACGACGTGGACCTGTCCCTTGGTCACCTCGCGCAGCGAGCGCAGCGCGCCCTGCAGGGCGTCCGGCTTGTGCGCGTAGTCGACCACGGCGAGGTAGGGCTGCCCGGCGTCGACCTGCTCCATCCGCCCCGGCACGCCGGGCACGGCGGCGACCCCGGCGACGGCCGCCTCCAGCGGCAGTCCGGCGGTGACGGCGGCGGCGATGGCGGCGAGCGCGTTCGCGACGTTGAAGGGGCCCGGCAACGGCGAGGACGCGTCGGCGGCCTGGCCGTCGGGGCCGACCACCCGGAAGTGCGAGCCCGCGTGCCCGAGCTGGACCTGCTCGGCGCGCCAGTCGGCGGCCGGGTCGCCCTCGGCGGAGTAGGTGACGACCGGCACCTCGGCCTCGCCGGCCAGCCGGCGGCCCCAGCGGTCGTCGATGTTGACGACGCCCACGCGGGAGCGGCGCCGCGTGAACAGCGCGGCCTTGGCCCGGTAGTAGTCGTCCATGTCGGGGTGGAAGTCGAGGTGTTCCGGCGTCAGGTTGTTGAAGACCGCGACGTCGAAGACCACGCCGTCGACCCGGCCGAAGACCAGGGCATGGCTGGAGACCTCCATGGCGACCGCGTCCGCGCCCGCCTCGCGCATCATCGCGAGGACCGCGTGCAGATCGGTGGCCTCGGGGGTGGTCCGCTCGCTCTTGATCCGCTGCTCGCCGACGCGCATCTCGACCGTGCCGAGCACGCCCGGCGTGCGGCCGGCGCCGCGCAGCGCGCCCTCGATCAGGTAGACGGTGGTGGTCTTGCCGCTGGTGCCGGTGACGCCGATGGTCAGCAGTTGCTCGGCGGCGCGGCCGTAGATCACGGCCGCCAGCTCGCCGATCCTGGCGCGCGGCTGGGCGACGACGAGCAGCGGCACGCCGCAGTCTGCGGCGCGCTCGGCGCCCGCCTCGTCGGTCAGCAGCGCGACGGCTCCCGCGGCGACGGCCTGGGCGGCGAAGTCCGCGCCGTGGGCGTTGGCGCCGGGCAGCGCGGCGTAGAGGTCGCCCGGCCGGACGGCGCGTGAGTCGTGGGTGATCCCGGTGACTGTCCCGGCCGAGACGTCATCGCTCAGCCCGAGCTGCGCCACGACCTGGGCGAGCGAAAGCCCGGCGGTGGTGCGGGGGCGGAGCGGGGACTGATCACGATGGGGCACGGCGGTGAGGTTACCCGTACCGGTGCTCTCGGGGCCAAGCGGGGAGTTCGTCACCATGTTCATGCCGCCGTCCGTACCGTTCATCAGGCTGTCGCCGTCCTTACCAGTCCCTGTGCTGTCACCGCTCGCCCGCCCGTCACCAGTTCACCGGCAGGTTCGCCGCGGCCGCGCCGGTGGGAGGAGTCTGCAGACTCTTCAGCGCGAACTCCATCACCTGCTTGAAGACCGGCCCGCACAGCTGTCCGCCGAAGTGCGCGCCGACGGGCTTCTGGATCACGCAGGAGACGGTGATCCTGGGCTTGTCGGCAGGCGCGAAGCCGATGAAGGAGGCGGTGTAGCCGCTGTAGCCGTTCGCGGTCGCCCGGTTCGCCGTACCGGTCTTTCCGGCCACCAGGTAGCCGGAGATCTGCGCGCTGGTGCCGGTTCCCTGCTCGCTGCCGACGACCGACTGCAGCATCTCCGCGAGCGACGTGGCGGTCTGCTGGCTCACCACGCGTGTGCTGCTGGGCGCGGGCGTCGGTGTGTACCGGCCGTCGGGGCCGGTCGTGCCCTCGACCAGCGTGGGCGCGACGCGGACGCCGCCGTTGGCGATGGTCGAGTAGACGGAGGTGGTCTGCAGCGCGTTGACGGCCAGGCCCTGGCCGAAGGGGATGGTGTACTGCTGCGAGCCGTTCCACTTGTCGGGGGTGGGCAGGATCCCGCGCGTCTCCCCGGGGAAGCCGAGCCCGGAGGGCTGGCCGATGCCGAACTTGGTCAGGTAGTCGTAGAGGACCTGGTTCGCCTGCTGCTGGGTGCTGCCCAGGTGCTCGGCGGCGAGGATGGTGCCGATGTTGGACGACTGGGCGAGCACGCCGTTGAGGGTGAGCTGCTCGGTGCCGTGGGCGACGTCGTCGTGGAAGACCCGGTCGGAGCGGGGCAGCGAGCCGGGGACCGTGACGTGCGTCTGCGGGGTCGCCACGTTCTGCTGCAGCACGGCCGCCATGGTCATCAGCTTGCTGACGGAGCCCGGCTCGTAGGCGTCGCTGAGGGCGGGGTTGCCGATGGCCTTCGGGTCGGCGTGGGCGAGGTCGTTGGGGTCGAAGCCGGGGGCCGAGGCCATGGCGAGGACCTTGCCGTTGGTCACGTCCTGCACGATGACGTAGCCGCCGAGGGCCTGGCTCTTGGCGACCTCGTCGGAGATGGCCTTCTGGGCGTCCCACTGGATGTCGCTGTTCAGCGTCAGCCGCAGGCTGGAACCGGGCACGGGCGCCTGCTCGTGCTGGCCGCCGGCCGTGGGCACCTCGCGGCCGTTGGCCTGGGCGTAGACCTGCTGGCCGTCCGTGCCCTTGAGCAGCTTCTCGTACTGCTGCTCGAGCCCGCCGGAGCCGACGCCCTCGGCGTTGACGAAGCCGAGCACGTTGGCGGCGAGGCCGCCGTCGGGGTAGACGCGCTTGTCGTGACGGGTGTGGAAGATCGACGCGAGCGGATTGGCGCAGGCGGAGTCGACGCGGCCGGAGTCGCCGGCCTTCTGGGCGAGCAGGTTCTCGGTGAGGCAGTGGCCCTTGCCCGCGTTGGCGCCGAGCTTGGCGCTGAGGGCGGTGATCTGGTTCCAGGTCTGCGGGGTCTGCTGGCGTACCAGCAGGCGGTACATGTCCTTGGAGCTTTTCGCCGTGAGGGCGGTGGCGAGGGCCTGCTGGTCCATGCCCAGGATCGGCGCGAGCAGCGTGGCGGCCTGGGCGGGGCCGTCGGTGGTGTGCAGCTGCTCGGGGGTGAGCATGGTGGGGTCGGCGGTGATGTCGTAGGCGGTGACGGTGGTCGCGAGGACGTTCCCCGCGGCGTCCGTGATCGCGCCGCGCTGCGCGGCGAGGGGGGTGGTGACGTAGCGGTTCGCAGTCGCTTCGTCGGCGAGCGCGGTGGAGTCGAGGAACTGCAGCTGTACCAGCCGCCCGAAGAACAGCGCGAAAACAGTCCCCAGCGCGATGACCATCACCCGTAGCCGCTTCCGCGGCTCCCCCAACCGCAGCCCGGCTCCCCCACCGCCGGGCCGCTTCGGCCCCCTGGGCCGCGGGAGCGCCTCCGCGCGAGACGCCGACCGCACGGACACACCGCCGCGCGCGGACCCCGCCGCACGAACCCGCCCGTCGCGCACGGACCGCGCTGCACCCCGCCCTGCGCCCTCCCCCCGCCCGGCACGCGGCTGACCGCCGGAACGGGGCCCCGGAGCGCCGTCCCGCGCGGAGCGCGAAGCGCCACGCCCAGCCGAATCCGCCGAACCCCGACCCTCCCCGCGCGGAGCGCGGGATTGCGCACCGG
Organism: Streptacidiphilus sp. MAP12-20; assembly: GCF_041262525.1. Taxonomy (NCBI): domain Bacteria; kingdom Bacillati; phylum Actinomycetota; class Actinomycetes; order Kitasatosporales; family Streptomycetaceae; genus Streptacidiphilus; species Streptacidiphilus sp. MAP12-20. Next base: position 52 of record NZ_JBGCCK010000012.1, on the reverse strand, counting down.
AGCGCGATCCGCCCGCAGGGCCGCCGTAGCCGTCCGCGCCCTCCCCCCGCGC
>NZ_JBGCCK010000011.1:0-248604 GCF_041262525.1 Streptacidiphilus sp. MAP12-20 | reverse complement strand
AACTGAACCAACTCGGCTACCAAGTCAACCTCCAACCCATCGGGACGCCCTGAACAGCGGAAACGGTCACGAAGCGGGGATTTTCGAATCAGGCGGCGTTGAACTGGGTGTCGCCTACGGAGCCCGCGGAGCAGGGGTAGAGGCGCATGTGGTTGCCGGTGACGTCGCCTCCCTCCCAGTTGTTCATGCACAGTACGCGGCCCTGAGGGTCGTTGCTCTGGGATGCCTGGAAGTGGGTGGAGTCTTCCTGCCACAGCCACCACTGCTGAGCGGGGGTGCCGTTGCAACCCCAGAGCTGGACTGTGGCACCGACGACGAAGTTGCCGCCAGAGACGTCGAGGCAGTAGCCGTTGGAGAACTGGATGGGTCCCCAGGCGGAGCCGGCGTAGGCGGTGCCAGTGCCGAGGGTGGCGGCAAGGAGCGGCGCTGCGGCGATGGCGGCGATCTTGGCTAGGCGCTTGCGCATAGTGGTGTTCCCCCTATTGATTGACAGATTGTTGATGATGGTCATAGGGGAGCTGAGTGAAAGCAGGCCGTCATCCTGGGCGGCCCGCCCGGCGGCGATTTTCAACTTGCCGTCGCGTTCCGCCAGGACGGGCGGACCCCGCTTCGGGTGGTGCGGGCCCCCCGAAGTCCGCTGCTACCAGGGGGCCTGGGGGATGATGATGTCCTCGTTGTCGATCTGCGAGCAGGGATAGAGCTTGGCCGGGTTGCCGTTGGCCAGGCCGCCCCAGATGTTCAGGCAGTTGTTGAGTGCCGACCGCGGCTGGATCGGGTGCAACCAGGGATTGCCGACCCAGTTCCAGGTGCCGTCGGCATTGCCGTTGCAGTAGTAGAGCTTGATGTCATTGCCGGTGTTGTCACCGCCCTGCCAGTTGTTGGCGCACAGGCTGGGGTTCGACTTCGACTGGAGCTCGAAGTGGTAGCTGTCGGTCTTGATGTAGTTCCAGATCTGCGCGTCGGAGTTGTTGCACGTCCACGCCTGGAGATGTTGGCCGACGACGGCGTTGTTGCCGGGGATGTCCAGACAGTAGGCGCCGCGCGTCGAACGCTCCCCTTTAACGGTCTACGCGATCAACCCGATGGTCGCCGCGCGCTACCGCGACCGCCACGCCGCGTTTGGTGATCCTTGGGGTGCGTTTCAGCAGATCAGACAGGACTTTTGAGTCTTTGCCCGGACAATCTCCCGTGACTTCCACGACTTACGGGTTAGGCAGTACAGTCCCCGTCATGTCTCGCAAGATCCGTCTCGCGTTCCAGTGCTTCTGGTTCCCCGTGGCTGTAACCGTCTACTTCCTGATGTGCTCGCCTGCGGGGACCGCGGTGACGGCGCTTCGGTGGGCTTTGCTCGTCGTCGCGTGGGTGTTCGGTGGTGCTGCGTTCTGGCAGTGGCTGGATCCGGCGCGTCTGGCCCGGGCGCAGGCGAAGCGAGCAGAGGCGTTGGCGAAGCGGACGGAGCGGCTTGCGAGGCGCATGCCCCATTGAGCCGCTGGCCCCAATCCCGCAGGCCAGGCCACCTGTTCGCGATCCTCCGCGCCCGGTACAGTCCCCGGCATGAACGCTTCCGACCGGAGCAGGACCGAGTGGCCAGAGCTCGTCGGCGTGAACGTTGACGAGGCAACCCTGCGGATACACGCGGACGACCCCACCCTGATCATCGCCGCGATTCCGAACGGGTCGGCCGTCACGACGGACCATCGGACAGACCGGGTGCGGCTGTGGTTCGACGAGGCCACGCAGACCGTGTCGCAGGTGCCGCGCATCGGCTGACCGCAAGTAGCTACTCGGTCAGCGATTCGGCCCTCGTGGGCCGCTTCGCGGGTGGGTTCTTCGGGTCCGCTGGTTCCTGACTCCGCCGATGATCTGATTGGCCCTGGCTGCGCTGAGCCGCTAAGAGCTTGCCTCGCCGAACACCATGCGGTGGCCGCGCGCGGTGTCCATGTATTCACGCACCCGGTGGATCAGACCGTCTTTCAGGACGAAGACGAAGCAGTAATCGTTGACGTACGAGTTGCCACCCGCCAGGGTCGCGCTCATCGTCTCCTCCACGACCACGCAGTCGCCGTCCGCGTAGAGGCCGGCGAAAGTGACGCTGACGTCCTGCACGAAGAGCCGGGGGACGTCTTCGGCGATGAAGTGCGCGATCGCCCTGTTGCCGACCATGTGGCTGGGGACATCGAGCGCGACTGCGGTGGCGTTGCCGGCGGGGGCGCGCCACTCGGCGTCTTCGGTGAAGAAGGCTGATATCCGGTCGGCGTCACCACTGGCGAAGGCCCGCCACGCGTTCTGCACAAGCTCCCGATTCTCCTGTGTCATGCCGGAGACCCTAAACGCGCTCAGCTGCTTCGACTGGCGGAAATCGGACGTCATCACCCCATCTGCACGGACTTGAGCTCGGCCAGCACGGCGGCGACCGGCGGGGATGGGGCCGAAATATCCGGTGCCGCCGGTGATCCGTACTACCCGGACCGCCCAACCCAGGTCGCGGCAGGCCCGGACCTGGTCGAGCCTGATGGCATGCAGGAATTCCACGGGCAAGGTGTCGTCTATACCCAGGGCCGAGTCAGCCCCGAACATCAGCCGGAGATCGTCTCGCACCCCGGCATGGTCATGTTCGACGGGCCATGGGTCCACATCGAGTCCCCTCCCCAGTCCGGGCGGTTCAAGACCTTCCCGATGCGCGAGGTGACCAAGGTGACCTGGACCCGGTCCTAACGCGGAACCAGCCGGGGCGGGGTGGGCCGGCCTGCGCCCACCCCGCCGCAGGAACTGCGAGCCGGGCTCAACCCGGTACGGCGACCAGGAAGTAGCGGCGGCCGTCGGGGCCCAGTACCGGGACGGGTGAGTCCGGCAGGTGGGAGAAGACCGCCGCCGCTATCTCCTCCGGCGCGTCCGCCAAGCTCAGCGGGCGGCGCAGGGCCGCGCGGATGGCCGCTTGGGTGGTCGGTGAGAGCGGACGGCCCGCGTCGTCGTCGCGGACCACCTGGGCCAGACCCGTCATCTGGTCGAGGGTCAGGTCCGCGCCGAGCCCGAGCGCGGCGGCCCGGACGGCGACCTGCGCGGCGAGCGCGGCACGGTTCCAGCCGCGCGCGACGTCTCCCGGAGTGCCGGGAGGGAGGAAGAAGACAGCAGATCCGAGGGAGCTCTTCAAGGGGGCCTCCTGGAGGATTGGCTCAGCAAGCCGGACAGCGTTCAGGCCAACTCGTTGCGGAACGCCACGCGTCGCCCTGACACCCCCTATTCTCTCGCTCGGCACTGACAATTCCCGAGTGCACGACTGGGTACCCGGACGGGGGAAGCGTGATCGGTTTCATCATCGGCGGCGGGGTGATCCTGCTCCTGATCGCGGGCATCGTCAGGATGCAGCGCCCGCTGCCGGAGTCCTGGCGCCGAAGCATCGTCGGTCGGCTCTTGCGGGACGACCGTCGATTGGAGAAGTGACGTCGGCCGGCCGGCAGGGGTCGGCCGAAAGGTTCAGTCAGGCTGCGGTGCGGAGAGTTGCGCGGCGGTGAGGCGACGGATGACCAGGACCGCGAAGGTCGCGGCGAGTGCGATCAGGACCGAGTTGGCTGCCGCGAGTGGCACCGAATGCTGGTGGCCCCAATAGATGACGGGGCTGCCGACCTGCATGGCGACCCACAGCACCCACCAGACGTCGACGAGGCGGTCGGCGGCGGCATCGCCCGAGGCCCGGAGGATGCCCAGGGCGATGCGACGCGGCCGCCACCAGGACAGGACCGGGACGAACCAGGCACCGATCGCCCAGCCCGGCTCATGGGCGACCGTGCCCGGAGCAAGGATCTCGGCATTGTGGCGGCAACGGCTGAACCAGACCAGGAAGCTCACCCCGGCGACCAGCTGGAGCAGATTGGAGGCGCTCCCCAGCGGCCCCATCACCTCCCGCCGCGCGAGGGGGATCGACGCGAAGGGCCCGGTCAGGGCGTAGAGACCGATCGAGCACTGCGCCACCAGGGCGGGCACGCGCGGACTGCGGAAGGGGACGCGACGAACCGCAGGCGTCGCCGAGGAGTCCGCCGGTGAGGCGGTCAGGGGCTGGGTCATGGGCGCAGACTGTAGCGGAACGCGAAACGGCCCCCTCTGCGAGGGGGCCGCTTCGTGGGGATCCGTCAGGCCTGGTCAGGCGCCCGTCAGAACGTCGTCCTTCAGCATGCCGCGGATCTGGGCGCGCAGTTCCGGGGTGTCCGTCTCGCTGTGGACCGAGACGGCGTGCTCGGTGGCGGCGCGGACGACTTCTTCCTCCTCGCCGGCGATGGTGAGCGTGCAGCCCACATCGCTCGGAAGTTCACGGCAGTCGGCTACCTTGCGCATGAGGAGACTCCTTTCGCTCCTTCCGTCCCCCACCTAGTATCGGCCGGATCGGGCCGATCGGACCCGTCCGGCCTCAGGCGAAGGTGTTGCAGGTGGCCGGGTCGCCGGAGCGGTAACCGGTGGTGAACCACTGCTGGCGCTGCGCGGCCGAGCCGTGGGTCCAGCTCTCCGGGGTGACCCGGCCCTGGTAGCGCTGCTGGATCCGGTCGTCGCCGACCGCGGCCGCCGCGTCGAGGCCGTCGGTGATGTCCGCCGGCGTGAGCGTGGTGATCAGCGGGCGGCCGGTGCCGGCCGAAGGGGTGGTCGTCGCATGGTGCGCCCAGACGCCCGCATAACAGTCGGCCTGCAGCTCCAGCTTCACCGAGCCGCTGTTTGCGCCCTGGCCGCCGCCCTTCGTCATCTGACCGGTGAGGTTCTGGATGTGGTGGCCGTACTCATGAGCCAGCACGTAAGCCTCCGCGAAGGGGCCGCCCTCGGCGCCGAACTTGGTGCGCAGCTCCTGGAAGAAGCCCAGGTCGATGTAGACCTGGGAGTCTCCGGGGCAGTAGAAGGGCCCGACCGCTGAGCTCGCGTTGCCGCAGCGCGTGCTCACCGCGTTACTGAAGAAGACCGTCGAGGCCGGCGTGTAGCGGGAGCCACGCGAGGTGAAGTACTGCTGCCAGTAGGTCTGGACGCTGTTGACCACGGCCACGATGCGGCAGTCGTCGCGGGCGTTGGCGTCCTTGCCGGTCTTGCAGGTCGCTGCCAGCTGGCCGCTGCTCTGGGCCTGGCCCTGGGCTCCGGCGGCTCCCGCCCGAGCCGCGTTCTGCGTGGTCGTCGTCGTGCCGTCGGAGAGCCCGAAGAGGGCGGGATCCACGCCGAGGAGCGTCGCCACCAACACCACGACCAGCCCGATCAAGCCACCGCCGACGGTCTTGCCACCGCCCGGGACGCCACCCCAGCCGCGCCGGTCCTGGACCTCGGAGGTGTCCAACCCGGCGTCGTCGTCGAACTGCATGACCGTTCTCCCTTGGCCGCACCGCGCTCTCCGCGCTCCGTGCGCGTCCATCGCTCCGCGCACGTCCGACCCACGCTGCCATGTCGCGCGGGGCGGGGTCAGCTCGGAGCGGCCGAACGGGTGAGGACCGGAGGCACCAGGCAGCGCGCCGGTAATTCGGTGGCCGTGTCGTGAACCCGTCCCTAACCTCTTGTCAGCGGGAGGAGACCTCCCGCACCGAGCGTCGAGTGCTGGGACACACGCCGGCCTGTAAAGCCGGCGCCCACAAGGCTGGCGAGGTCCGATTCCTCGGCGACGCACCACGAGAATCCGGATGCCGGTTCAAGTCCGGCTCCCCGCTCCAACGTGCGGGGGTAGTTCAAAGGGAGAACACGGCGACTTGAGAATGACCCGCGGCTCTTAAACGTGCCGACGCGTTCGCAGGTGGCAAAACGAGGCCCGGGAGCCGGATATGCTCCCGGGTCTCACTGGCGTTCTCAGTCGGACATTCTCAGTCGCGCGTCCTCAGTCGGGGCGGCCGCCGACGCGGGCCCAGCTCTGGACCAGGGTGAAGGTGGTGCCCCAGCGTTCCGGGTCCGCCAACTCCCGCTCGGTGTCGGCGATCAGCGTGTCGAGTGAGTCCGCGTCCGTCAGTAGGAGCAGGCGCGGGCGCAGCGCCGTGGCGAACTGGAGCGGAAGGCGCAAGTAGGGATGGCCGGGGTCGAGGGCCAGTACCTCGGTCCGGACGCGGGGGGTCAGGCCGCGGTCGTGGAGGAGAGTCGGGAGTGCCCGGCCCGCGTTGAAGTCGCCGCCGGCAGCGAGGAAGGCGTCGGAGATCAGCGCGATCAGCCGTTCGGCGGCCGGGGCTGGAGCATTGAAACGCCAGGAAGCGCAGTCCGGCTCCTCCAGGACGAGGGTGCCACCAGGGGCCAGCAGGGCGAGGTGGCTGGTGAGTTGCTCCTCGGCGCGGCCGAGTGGGGCGATCATGAAGCGGGCGTGGATCAGGTCGAAGCCGCGTCGCTCCAGGCCGGAGGCGAAGAGGTCATCCACCATCAGCCGTACGTTGACGAGCCCGTCCTCCTCGACCTGGCCCGCCGCGCGTTCCAGCATCTGCTTGTCGATGTCCGAACCGAGGACCGCGCCGAGCTCGCCGGTCCAGGCGCTGAGCAGCCGCAGCCAGCCGAGGCAGCCGCAGCCCACGTCGAGCGCGCGCCTGCCGCGCCCGTCGCCGATCAGATCCAGCAACCGGCGTCCGGCGGGCTCCCAGACGGTCGACTGCAGTCGCAGCCGCTCCAGCTCAGTGTCCTGCCCCGCCAACAGATATTCGCTCATCGCGCCCCCGAACCGAACGGCACCGGCGTCCTGCGTCTGCGTGCACCACCGTAGCAACGTGGGGGTGTGTGGCGTGGGTGCTTTCTTTACTTACTTGGGCTGCGGTTTACCGACGGCTCGCCGCCGCGAGGCGGGTGAGGCCGAGGATGGCGTCGACGGACGGTGTCGGGATGCCGACCGCCTGTCCGATCTCGCGTACCGCGCCTACCAGCGCGTCGAGTTCGAGCTCCCGGCCGGCCTCCATGTCCTGGAGCATCGAGGTGCGGAAGGCGCCGAGCTTGCGGGTGACCAGGGTGCGGTCGGCCGGTGTCTCCGCGATCGGGCAGCCGATCCGGGCGCCGATCTCGGCGGCCTCGCGCATCGCGGCGTGGCAGAAGGCGAGCACGAGTTCGTCGTCGAGGATGCGGTCGGCCGTGGCGCGGGCGAGGGCGGAGACCGGGTTGGTGGTCATGTTGCCCCAGAGCTTGTACCAGACGTCGGCGTGGATCGCCGTGGACGCGGTGGCGTCGAGGCCGGCCCCGCGCATCAGCTCCACGAGCGAGTGCAGCCGCGGCGAATCGGAGCGGTCGGGCTCGCCGAGGATCAGCCCGGTCCCGGCGACATGGCGGACCACGCCGGGGGCGGGCGTGCCGCAGCTCATGTGGACGACGCTGCCGACGACATGGCGGGTGGGTATCGCGGCGGCGATCGTCCCGCCGGGGTCGACGCAGGAGAGAGTGTGCCCTTCGCAGGGCCCGCCGAAGCCGTCGAAGAACCACCACGGCACGCCGTTGAGCGCCGGGACGACGATCGACTCCGGCCCGAGGAGCGCGCCGACGGCGGGCAGCACCGCGGGCAGCGACTGCGCCTTCACGGCGAGGAGCACGAGGTCCTGTTCACCGAGCGCGGCGAGGGATGCCGGATCGGCGGAGTCGGCGAGCGCGGCGACCGGCGCGGTCAGCAGCGTGCCGTCCGGCTCCTGCACGCGCCACCCGTGCTCCGCCAGCGCGGCATGCGTCGCGCCGCGCGCGACCGCGCCGACCGGCGAGCCCGCCGCCGCGAGCCGCGCCCCGACGAACCCGCCGATCGCCCCTGCGCCTACCACCGTGATCCGCATGTGTCTGAACCTACCCGGTGCGGCGCGCGTACTCCCGGAGAGAGTCGATACACATGAACGGAGGAGGAGAGCAGGATGCGACGCATCATCGCGGCAGCGTCCCTCACGGCGCTGCTGAGCCTCGTCGGCACGGCACCCGCCTGGGCCGACAACCCGTTCCCCGGTCCGCCCGCGACCTCGGGCACCCCCGCGTCACCGGGTTCGCCGAACCACCTGTGCGGCACGTCCTCGACCGGTAACAACCCGGGCCCGGGCAACGCCCCCAACTCGCAGAGCGCCTTCAACCCCACCGGCGTGGGCGGCTCCACCTACAACCCGCGCGGCCAGTACGACGTGGCCTGCTTCCAGACCGCCGGTCACTGAAACTGCCTAGCCGATCCTTAGTCGATCCCTAGCCGGTCCCTAGCCGCGGACGTGCTGCAGCCAGGCCGGGCGACCGGCCAGGCTGCGTGCGCGCTTGGCCACCTCGGCGGCAGCGAGTTCCGCCGGGGTGGCGAAGCAGCGCGGGATCCATTCCTCGGACCGGGCCACGCGGGCGGAGAGGTGGCGCACGTAGGCGGCGCGGAGCGCTTCCGGAGTCGGGTAGCCGGGTTCGGGGGCGAGCCACTCGTCCGGGACCTCGGCGGCGACCTCGTGCAGCAGCGGCTCGCTGACCAGCGGCGCGAGCGCCGCGTCCGCGGTGAGGACGTCGGGTGCGTAGCCGCCGAGCGCGTGGGCCGAGAAGTCGTAGACCTTGCCGACCGCTTCGTCCGCCGTTTCCCAGCGGTGGTGGAAGATCAGCGCGGCGCCGTGGTCGATCAGCCAGAGGCGGCGGTGCCAGACCATCAGGTTGGGATTGCGGACGGTCCGGTCCACGTTGCCGACCAGCGCGTCCAACCAGACGACGCGGCCCGCCTCCGTGGAGTCGAGGTCGACGCCGTCCTGGCCGGGGGTGAAGTCGCGGGCGCCGGGGAGGTAGTCGAGCCCGAGGTTGAGACCCGCGCTCGCTCGGTGCAGGTCCTGCACCTCCTGGTCAGGTTCGGCGGCGGAGACCGCCGGGTCGAAGCGGACCAGCACCAGCTCCGGCACGCGCAGCCCGAGTCGGCGCGCGAGCACTCCGACGATCACCTCGGCGACGAGTGCCTTGTGGCCCTGGGCGGCGGCGTGGAACTTGACGACGTAAGTGCCGAAGTCGTCGGTCTCGACGACGGCGGGCAGGGAGCCGCCGGTGCGCAGCGGCTCGACGTAGTCGAGTGCCGTGACCTCAGCCAGCTCGCCGTGCGCGGGCATCGGCGTCACCACCCTTCGTCGGGCTGTCCAGGGGTCGAATCCCATCAGCAGATCCACCCAGTCAAGCATCCGCCGGCCTCGACGGCTGCGGGCGGCCGGTGCCGCCCAGGGCGGTGAGGAGCGTGCCGAGTGCGTGGACGTCGCCGTCGGACCAGCGGGCCGTGTCGAACCAGTCGGCGGCGACCTCCTCCGCGCTCGCGGTCATGTCGACGAGCAGGGTGCGGCCGGTCGGCGTGAGCGCGGCGTAGGCGACGCGGGCGTCGCGGGGGTCCTTCTCCCGCTCGACCAGGCCGATTCGTTCCAGCGGGCCGAGCCCTCGGGTGACGCCGGAGGCTGTCAGCCCGAGCGCCTGGGCGAGGTCGACGCGGCGCAGCCGACCACCGGGGGCTGCGCCGAGGTGGAGCAGCACCTGGAAGTCGGCGTAGCTGATCCCGTGGCGGTTGGAGAGCACGGCGTCGAATCGCTTGGCGAGTGCGGTCTGCGCGCGGGTGAGGCGCAGCGCGGTGTCGAGGGGGTCCGGCATGGGTCGAGCTTAACAGATACTTGAGTACTCAAGCAGATGTTGCGGAAACCTTAGGGGCGCGAGGAACTGCGCGACAAGCCACCCTGTGTGGTGTGTCGCTGAACGAGCAGAGCCATCCGCACAGGGTGGTTGCTCGCGCAGTTCCTCGCGCCCCTGGGAGAGTGCAACCTCCCCTAGCCGCGCAGTACAGCGTTCACGCGGGAGGTGGCCTCGGCGACAGCCGATTCGCGCGCCGCGCTCGCCTCGTCGGCGGTCAGCGTGCGGTCCGACGCACGGAAGCGCAGCGCGTAGGCCAGCGACTTCTTGCCCTCGCCGACGCTCTCGCCCCGGTAGACATCAAAGAGCCGCAGGCTCTCCAGCAGCTCGCCCGCGCCGTCGCGCAGCGCGGACTCGACGTCCGCCGACGCGACGTCCGCGTCGACGATGAGGGCCACGTCCTGCGTCGCCACCGGGAAGGTGGAGATCTTCGGACCCTCCGGCTTGGCCGCGCCGTCCGCCGTGAGGAGGTCGAGGTCGAGCTCGAAGGCGCAGGTGCGCTCCGGCAGGTGCAGCGCCTTGACCGTGCGCGGGTGCAGCTCGCCGGCGTGGCCGACCAGCTGCTCGCCGACGTGGAGCGCCGCGCAGCGGCCCGGGTGCCACGGGGCGTGCTGGTCCTGGCGGACCGTCAGCGCAACACCCGCCGCGTCCGCGACGGCTCGCGCCGCCTCGATCGCGTCGGCCCAGGTCCAGGCCTCGGCCTTGCCCCACCAGCCCTCGGGCACGCGGTTGCCCGCGAGCACGGCAGCCACGCGGTGCGGCTGGCGCGGCAGCGCCGCGTCCAACTGCGCGATCTCGTCCTCGGTGGGACGCCGGTCCACCGGCAGCCGTGGCGCGCTGTACAACGTGTCCGCCGTGCCGTCGACGCGGAAGACCCGGCCCAGCTCGAACAGCGCCACGTCCGTCGTGCCGCGCCCGATGTTCCGGCGCAGCGCGGCGAGCAGGCCCGGCAGCATCGTGGTGCGGAGCGAGGGCTCCTCGTCGGAGATCGGGTTGGCCAGCTTCACCGTCTGCCGACGCGGGTCGTCCGCCTCGATGCCGAGGGCGTCCAGGACGGCCTCGCCGATGAACGGGTAGTTCAGCACCTCGACGTAGCCCGCCTCGGCGAGCGCCAGGCCGATCCGGCGGCGCAGCCGCTGCGCCTCGGTCAGGCCGCGGCCCGCCGGGACGTTCGGCAGCGTGGAGGGCAGGTTCTCGTAGCCCTCCAGCCGAATGACCTCTTCGGCGAGGTCGTTCGGGTCGGTGAGGTCGGGCCGCCAGGTCGGCGGGGTGACGATCAGCACGTCCGTACCGACGACGGTGCAGCCGACCTCCTGGAGGCGGCGGACGACCGTCTCGCGCCCGTACTCCTGGCCCGCGACGCGGTCCGGGTGGTCGGCGGCGATGGCGATCGAGTGCACCGGGTGCGGGGCGACGATGTCCGTCACGCCCGCCTCGGCGGTGCCGCCCGCGACGATGACCAGCAGGTCGACGGCGCGCTGCGCGGCTGCGCGGGACGCCTCGGGGTCGACGCCGCGCTCGAAGCGCTTGGCCGCCTCGGAGGGCAGCTTGTGGCGACGCGCGCTGCGGGCGATCGAGATGGGCGCGAAATGCGCGGCCTCGATGACGACCTCGGTCGTGCCGGCGGCCAGGCCCGTCTCCGGGTCGACGACCGGGTCCGCGATCTCGGTCCCGGCGCCGCCCATGACCCCGGCGATGCCGATTGGGCCGGAGTTGTCGCAGATCAGCAGGTCCTCGGCGTCGAGGGTGCGCTCCACGCCGTCCAGTGTGCGCAGCTTCTCGCCCTGCTGGGCGCGGCGGACCGTGATCGCGCCGTCGATGCGGTGCCGGTCGTAGGCGTGCAGCGGCTGGCCGAGCTCCAGCATCACGTAGTTGGTGATGTCGACGGCCAACGAGATCGGGCGCATGCCCGCCTTCTGGATCCGGCGCTGCATCCAGATCGGCGTCCTGGCCGACGGCTCCAGGCCGATGACGCTGCGGGCGACGAAGCGGTCGCAGCCGACCTGGTCCTCGACCTTGACCAGCGGGCCGTAGGAGTTGGCAGGCGGCACGTCGAGGAGGGCCGGGTCGCGCAGCGGCAGGCCGTACGCGATGGCGGTCTCGCGGGCGACGCCGCGCACCGAGAGGCAGTAGCCGCGGTCGGCGGTGACGGCGATGTCGAGCACCTCGTCGACGAGCTCGAGCAGCTCGATCGCGTCGGTGCCGGGCTCGTACTCCGGCGGCAGCACGATGATGCCGTCATGGTCGTCGCCCATGCCCAGCTCGCGGGCGGAGCAGATCATGCCCTCGGAGGTCTTGCCGTAGGTGGCGCGCGCCGCGATCGGGAACGGGCCGGGCAGGACCGCGCCGGGCAGCACGACGACGACCTTGTCGCCGACGGCGAAGTTCCGCGCGCCGCAGACGATGTTCTGCGGCTCACCGGTGCCGTTGGCGTCGCCTACGTCGACCTGGCAGTAGCGGATCGGCTTCTTGAACTCGGTCAGTTCCTCGATCGCGAGGACCTTGCCGACGACCAGCGGGCCCTTGAGGTCTCCGCCGAGCTGCTCCACGGTCTCGACCTCGAGGCCGGCCCGGATCAGCTTGGTCTGGATGTCTCGGCCGGTCTCGCCGGCGGGGAGGTCGACGTACTCCCGCAGCCAGGAAAGCGGGACGCGCATCAGATCTCCATCCCGAACGGAAGGGTGAAACGCACGTCACCCTCGACGATGTCTCGCATGTCCTCGACGTTGTGCCGGAACATGAGCATGCGTTCGATGCCGAAGCCGAACGCGAAGCCGCTGTACTTGTTGGGGTCGATGCCGCAGGCGACCAGCACGCGCGGGTTGACCATGCCGCAGCCTCCGAGCTCGATCCAGCCCTCGGAGGAGCAGGTACGGCAGGGACGGTCCGGGTTGCCGACGGACTCGCCGCGGCAGACGAAACAGACCATGTCCATCTCGGCGGACGGCTCGGTGAACGGGAAGTAGTTCGGCCGCAGGCGGGTGCTGATGCCCTCGCCGAAGAGCGAGGCGACCATGTGGTCGAGGGTGCCCTTGAGGTCCGCCATGGTCAGACCCTCGTCCACGGCCAGCAGCTCGACCTGGCTGAAGACCGGGGTGTGCGTGGCGTCCAGCTCGTCGCTGCGGAAGACGCGGCCGGGGCAGATCACGTAGACCGGCGGCTCGGCGGCGGCGAGGAGGCTACGGATCTGCACGCCGGAGGTGTGCGTCCGCAGGACGACGGAGTCGGCGTCCTTGAGGAAGAAGGTGTCCTGGGTGGAGCGCGCCGGGTGGTCCGGGCCCATGTTGAGGGCGTCGAAGTTGAGCCACTCGGCCTCGACCTCGGGGCCCTCGGCGACGGAGTAGCCCATGGCCGTGAAGACGTCCATCAGCCGCTCGGCGAAGGTCGTCAGCGGGTGCCGGGCACCGCGCGGGGCGCGGTCGTAGGGCAGCGTGACGTCCACGGCCTCCTCGACCAGCACGCGCGCGTCCCGCTCGGCCTCGAGCTCGACGCGGCGCTCGCCGAAGGCCTTGTTGACCGCGCCACGGGCGGCGCCGACGAGCTTGCCGGCGGCGGCCTTCGCCGCCGGGGGCAGCGCGCCGATCTCGCGGTTCGCGAGAGCGAGCGGCGAGCGGTCGCTCATGTGCGCGACCTTCGCCTCGTGCAGGGCGTCGAGATCCGTGGCGGCGGCGAAGGCGGCGAGTGCCTCGTCGCGAAGGCGCTCGATCTCCTCCGGCTTCAAGGCCTCGACCTCCACGGGGTCGTACGACTTGTTGGGTGCGGACATCTCTCTCTTCCCGGTTGCGGCGACGCGCGGCCAAAAGATGAGTCTAATGGGTTGGCGAAGGCAGACGATTCGGCTCATCAGGGGCGCGGGGAACCACCGGCGTGCGGATGGCCCTGCGCGTTCGGCCTGCCAGGTCCCAGGGTGGCTTGTCGCGCAGTTCCTCGCGCCCCTGAGGTCACTGCGTGACTAAGCCAGGACTTCGGGAACCCCGGCAGGCAAAATAAATCGAAAACTCGCCCCGCCCGACGGCCCGCGGTCCACGCGGATCGTTCCGCCGTGTGCTTCGACGATGCCCTTGACGATATACAGGCCCAGTCCCGTGCCGCCGCGCTTGCTGCCGCGCCAGAAGCGGGTGAAGACGCGCGGGATCGACTCCTCGGGGATGCCTGGCCCCTGGTCGCTCACCGTCACCGCTGTCCCCTCGCGTACGCGGCCCGACGCGGCCTCCGCCTTCGCCGGTTCCACCTCGATGGTGACAGTCCCCTCGCCGTGCCGCACCGCGTTTTCCAGCAGGTTGCCCAGGACCTGGTCGAGTTTGTCCGCGTCGGCCCAGAGCAGCGGTAGTGGCTCGGCGATCAGGATCGCGAACCGCTCCGCCGCCACACCCGCGGCGACCAGTCCGTCCACGTGGCGTCGCACCGCGACGTCCAGGCGGACCGGCTGGCGGTGGACCTCCAGGCGGCCGGAGTCGATCCGGGAGATGTCGAGCAGCTCCGCGATCAGCCGGGTGACCCGGTTCGCGTCCGCGTCGACCGTCTCGAGCATCAGCTTCTTCTGGTCCTCGGTGAACCGCTCCCACTTCTGCAGCAGCGTCGCGGTGAAGCCCTTCACACTGGTCAGCGGCGAGCGCAGCTCGTGGGCGACGGTCGCGATCAGCTCGGCGTGGCTGCGCTCGGTGCGACGGCGCGCCTCGGTCCCGCGCAGCGCGACGACCACGCGACGCACCGGGCCCGTCCGGCCGTCCGCGCGGACGTAGCGCGCCGAGACCAGCACCTCGCGGCCGCCGGGGCCCGGAAGCAGCAGGTTGCGCTCGGGCTGGCGGGTGCGGATGTCGAGGCCGCCGTAGGGGTCGGTCAGCTGCCACCAGCGGCGGCCCTCCAGATCCTCCAGCGGCAGGGCTTCCGCCAGCGGCCGGCCGAGGACGGATTCACGGCGCAGGCCGGTGATCCGGGCGGCGGCCGTGTTGAAGACGACGACCAGCCCCGCCTCGTCGGCGACGAGCAGACCGTCCGGCAGGTCCTCGGCATCCAGACCGCAAGCGGACTCGGCGGGCGCGTGGCGCTGCTGCGGTATCGGACTCGCCATCGCCACGCCTCCCCTCCCCGGGCCCCCGCATGGTCACCCTAGCGAAGACGGCACTACCCGCGTCAGTCAGGAACGACACCCGCCGGGGGCACGCTGGGCGCGCGCGGAGGCGTAGAGGCAGACGGCGGCGGCCGTGGCGAGGTTCAGGCTCTCGGCGTGGCCGTGGATCGGGACCCTGACCACCTCGTCGGCCAGCACGCGGGTGGTCTCCGGCAGGCCCCAGGCCTCGTTGCCGAAGAGCCAGGCGGTCGGTGCGCCGAGGGTGCCCTCGTCGAGCTCGGCGTCGAGGTCGCGCTCCCCCGCGCCGTCGGCGGCCAGGACCCGGATGCCCGCGGCCTTCAGCCCGGCGACGGCCTGTTCGACCGGCACGCCCACGGCCACCGGCAGGTGGTAGAGGCTGCCGACGGAGGCGCGCACGGCCTTGGGGTTGTAGAGGTCCACGGAGGCGTCCGTCAGCACGACCGCGTCGGCGCCTGCGGCGTCGGCGGTCCGCAGCACGGTGCCCGCGTTGCCGGGGTCACGGACGTTGGCCAGCAGGGCGACAAGCTGCGGCTTGGCAGCGAGCACCGACTCGAAGGACTGGTCGACAAACCGACATACCGCGACGATCCCCTGCGGCGTCACCGTCTCGCTGACGGCGGCGATGACCTCGTCCGTCGCGGTCAGCACCGGCACCCGCTCGGCCCGTGCCTGCGCGATCAGCTCGGCGTGGCGCTCGGCGGCCTCGAAGGTGGTGTAGATCTCCACGACGGAGTGGCTGCCGTCCGCCAGCGTCCCGAAGGCGACCGCCTCGCGCACGGCCTGCGGGCCCTCCGCGATGAAGCGTCGCTCCTTGCCGCGCTGGGCGCGCCGCGAGAGCCGCCGGGCGGCGTTGACCCGCGGCGAGCGGAGCGAGGTGAGCTCGGGCTGGGACTGCGACTGCGGCAGGGACATCGCGCTGATCACTCCAGTGGATCGATCCGGCCGGGGCGGCGTGAGCCGAGGGCGGCGTGAGCCGAGGGTGGCATGAGCCGGGCGGCCAAAGAACAGGCCCGCAGGGGTTACCCCCTGCGGGCCCAATGCACTACCTACGTGCGCTGCCTGTCACTCAGGCGGCGTCAGCGGCGGCCTTCGGCGCGTTGACGTCGGCCGGCAGGGCCTTGCGAGCGGCCTCGACCAGCGACTCGAACGCGGCGATGTCGTTGACGGCCAGCTCGGCCAGCATCTTGCGGTCGATCTCGATGTTGGCAGCCTTCAGGCCCTGGATCAGGCGGTTGTAGGTCATGTCGTTCGCGCGCGCCGCAGCGTTGATGCGCTGGATCCACAGCTGACGGAAGTCGCCCTTGCGCTTCTTCCGGTCGGCGTAGTTGTAGACGAACGAGTGGGTGACCTGCTCCTTCGCCTTGCGGTACAGGCGCGAGCGCTGGCCACGGTAGCCGCTCGCCATCTCGAGGACGACCCGGCGCTTCTTGTGGGCGTTGACTGCCCGCTTGACGCGTGCCACGTGATTACTCCTTGATATGGACCGCGGTGGGAGTCACACGGTCCGGTTACGAATGTGGTCGAAAGGATCTGCGTGCCCTTGCAGGGGCAGCGATCACTTGCCGAGAAGCTTCTTGATCTTCTTCACGTCGGCGGGGGCCACCTCGACGGTGCCGGCGAGACGGCGGGTCAGCGTGGACGACTTGTGCTCAAGCAGGTGACGGCGGCCGGCGCGCTGACGCAGCACCTTGCCGGAGCCGGTGAGCTTGAAGCGCTTGCTGGCACCGGAGTGCGTCTTGTTCTTCGGCATGTCGCCGTACTCTCCTCGTCGTTCCGCTCCCGCCCGGCCCCGCCTCGGTGAAGGCGGTACGAGCGGGAGCGCTCCGTGATGACAGGGGCTTCCGGGCGGGGTGCCCGGGAGCCGGTGGTGCAGGTGCGGCAGCGTTAGCTGGCCGCAGCCTCCGTGCCGGTCTCGACCGGCGCCTCGTCGGCGACGACAGCCTCGGGCTGCGTCTCGACCGGTGCCTCGTCGACCTCGGCGGCGTCGGCCTCGACGACCTCGTCGGTCGTCTCGATCTCGTCGACCTCTCCGGCCTCGTCAGCCGTAGAGCGACGGCCGTGAGTGGGCTCGTTGGCCAGCATCGCCTTGCGGGCGGCCTGGGCCTCACGCGCCTCGGCCATGGCCTCGGTCTTCTTCTTGTGGGGCCCGAGGACCATGATCATGTTGCGGCCGTCCTGCTTCGGGTTCGACTCGATGAACCCGAGGTCCTGGACGTCCTCCGCGAGACGCTGCAGCAGTCGGAAGCCCAGCTCGGGGCGGGACTGCTCACGACCGCGGAACATGATCGTGATCTTGACCTTGTCGCCCTGCTTGAGGAACCGAACGACGTGACCCTTCTTGGTGTCATAGTCGTGCGGGTCGATCTTCGGCCGGAGCTTCATCTCCTTGATGACCGTGTGCGCCTGGTTCTTGCGCGCCTCACGAGCCTTCATGGCGGACTCGTACTTGAACTTGCCGTAGTCCATGAGCTTGCACACGGGCGGACGCGCCGTCGCCGCGACCTCGACCAGGTCAAGGTCGTACTCCTGCGCGAGCTCAAGGGCCTTGGCCAGCGGCACGATGCCGACCTGCTCGCCGCTGGGACCGACGAGTCGCACCTCGGGGACGCGAATCCGGTCGTTGATGCGGGGCTCGGTGCTGATGGATCCTCCTCGGTTGCACCCGCGACCGCCGGGGCGGCAGCCGCGTAGCTGGCTGGGTACCGCCACACAGAGCTTCATTCGGGCCGCGGTGTAGCAAAAGTGCACCGCGGGCACGAAAAAAGCCCCGCATGACGCGCAGGCGGAGCTCCATGGCACAACGGACGCCACGCTGCGCTCTCGCCTGACGGCTGGGCGCGCAACGCCGTGTCGGACCGTTGACCCGACGACCGTGAGGTCGGTGCGGGTGGGAGCTTGGAGCCTCCACTTGCGGGCCGGGACTGCGTACGCCTGACGGCATTGCGGTACCTGGCCGGTCTCAGTCTGCAAGCATACCAGCGTCCGGCGATACCGCAGAATTCCCGCTCGTGGGGGTGGTTCCGGCAGACTGCGGGGAGACATTCGAGCGCAGCACCCTCCACGACCCGGCGAAGTGAGATCCACCCATGAGCGGCGAGACCCCCGAATTCGACGACCTGACCCGCGACATCGCGGACGTGCCGGCGGTGGAGGTCATCACGACCGTCGCCGTGCACCTGATGAGCGCGGCGGCGGTGAACCTGGGCCTCGCCGAGGGCGGCGAGGCCCACAAGGACCTGGACGAGGCCCGTAAGCTGATCACCGCCCTGGCCGGGCTGGTGACGGCGGGCGCGCCGGAGATCAGCAATTTCCATGCGGCGCCGCTGCGGGATGGCCTCAAGTCCCTCCAGCTGGCCTTCCGCGAGGCCTCCCTCATCCCGGACGCGCCGGGCACGGGCCCGGGCGAGAAGTTCACGGGCCCCGTTTACAGCTGAGGGCGAGTTGCACCATCAGGGGCGCGAGGAACTGCGCGAGCAACCACCCGGTGCGGATGGCCCTGCGCGTTGAGGACCATCCGCATGTGGGTGGCTTGTCGCGCAGTTCCCCGCGCCCCTGGTCGTGCAACGGACTCCGTCGTGACCTGTCGCGCCCACGCGCCGGAGGCGCAAATCAGCAGAGCCCCGCGCCCCTGGTCGTGCAACGGACCCTCCGTCGTGACCTGTCGCGCCCACGCGCCGGAGGCGCAAATCAGCAGAGCCCCGCGCCCCTAGTGGTGCGAGCTCAGCGGGTGTAGAAGGCCGGAGGCTCGTTCGCGCTGGGCGCGAGGACCGCGAGGTCGAGGCCGCGGTCCAGGCGGATGCGCAGGAGCTCGCTGGCCGCGAGGGCCGCGGCGACGGACTGGAAGGCTTCGGGCGGGGTGCCGGGCTCGGCGATGAGGACGAGCTGGGCATCCGTCTGCTCGCTGGGAAGCAAATGCGCGCGGACGACCGCGTCGTGCCCGCTCAGCAGGAGACGGAGCTCGTCCGCGATCGCCGGGTCCGCCAGCGCCGTGAGGTGCACGCGGCCTTCCGCCACCGCGCGCATCGCCGCGCCGCTCAGTTCGAAGAAGACCGGACCGGCCAGGTCGATCAGCAGGGCGTCCGCGCCCTCGCTCCACGCCGCCTGTACCGCCTGCGACGCCGGGACCGGCGCCGGTCGGGCGTCGGCCCGCCAGCGGGTCAGGGCGGCGAGGGAGGTGAAGGCCGGCAGACCCTTGCGACCGTCCGGGGCCTGGATCGTGGGGACGGCCATGTCGCTGGTCTTCTCGTGGCGGTGGCCGTGCTCGTCCGTCTCGACCTCGCCGAGGACCGCCACGATCGGGACCATCAGCCGAGCGGTCGCCAACAGCGCCAGCACCCGGGCCTCGGCCACCTGCGTCCGCTCCGTGGCGTACGCGGCGAGCGCCTCCGCCAGCTCCGGGTCGGCCGATCCGTCGTCACCCGCGAACCCCGGGTCTGGGATGTTCTTCCGCTGCACCCCGCGAGCCTACGCGACCCCCCGTGCGGAAACTTGGTCAGCCGACCGACAAGTAGGCCGCAACCCCTACCGGGGGGTAATTCCTTGTGGCAGGCTTCGGCCATGGTGACCCCCTCCCTCGCCGACGACCGCGCACGCTATGACCGTGCCACCGCACACCTCGACGCGCCGCTGGCGATCGTCGACCTCGAGGCCTTCGACGCCAACGCCGCCGATCTCGTGCGCCGCGCGAGCGGGAAGCCGATCCGGGTAGCGAGCAAGTCCGTGCGGTGCCGGAGTCTGCTGGAGCGGGTGCTGGCGAAGAACGGCTTCCAGGGGATCATGAGCTTCACCCTGGCCGAGTCGATCTGGCTGGCCCGCGAAGGCTTCGACGACATTCTGCTCGCCTACCCCTCAGCCGACCGCGCGGCCTTCGCCGAGCTCGCGGCCGACCCCAAGCTGGCCGGAGCCATCAGCGTCCTGGTGGACGACGCCGCGCAGCTGGACCTCATCGACGGCGCGCGAAACGGCGGATCGGAGGAGATCCGGGTCTGCCTGGAGCTGGACACCGCGCTGCAGCTGCTCGGCGGCCGGGTCAGGATCGGCGCGCGCCGCTCCCCGCTGCGGTCGCCGGACGCGCTGCGCGACTTCGCCCAGTTGGTGGAGCAGCGGCCGGGCTTCCGCGTGGTCGGGCTGATGGCGTACGAGGGACACATCGCGGGCGTCGGCGACTCCATCGCCGGGCGGCCGTTCCGCTCGCGCGTGATCCAGGCCATGCAGCGGACCGCGCGGCGCGAGCTGGCGGAGCGGCGTGAGGCCGTGGTGCGGGCGGTACGTGAGGTCGCGGAGCTGGAGTTCGTCAACGGCGGCGGCACCGGAAGCGTGGAGAGCACGGTCGCGGAGAGCTGCCTGACCGAGGTGGCCGCGGGCTCGGGCCTGTACGTGCCGCGTCTCTTCGACAACTACCGGGTCTTCCGCGGCCGTCCGGCGGCGCTCTTCGCGCAGCCGGTGGTGCGGCGGCCCGGCCTCGGCGTGGTGACCGTCCTCGGCGGCGGCTACCCCGCCTCCGGCGCGGCCGGCCCCGACCGCTCTCCCGTTCCCTATCTGCCCGAGGGCCTGCGCTACGACCCGCAGGAGGGCGCCGGCGAGGTGCAGACCCCGCTGCTCGGCTCCCCCGCCGACGACCTGCGCATCGGCGACCGCGTCTGGTTCCGCCACGCGAAGGCCGGCGAGCTGTGCGAGCGCTTCGACGAGCTGCACCTCGTCGAGGGCGACCGGGTGGCAGAGACCGTGCCGACCTACCGGGGCGAGGGCAAGACCTTCCTCTGACCCGGTAGCCGGCACGCCCGGCCGCGTCAGCTGGTGCCGGGAGGTGCGCCGGTGGTGCCACCGGAGTTGAGGGAGCTGCCGGAGAAGTCGGCGACGCCGGAGACGATCTGGTCCATGACGGAGAGGTCGGGCGCCTTGTTCGCGATGTCGAAGCCCAGGTGCAGGGCGACGAGCTTGTCACCGGCCTTGTTCGGGAAGACGACGGTCTCGACGGTGCCGTTGTTGCCGGTCTTGGCGTCGACCTGCCAGCGGACGAGGTAGCCCGAGCGGCCGGCGACCGTGACGCTCTTGGACAGCAGCACCTGGTGGCCCGTCACGTCGCCGTAGGACTCCTTGACGGCGGCGTTGATGTCCGCCTCGGCCGCCGCCTGGGCGCCGGTGCTGACGGGGGCGGTCAGGGTGGTGGTGTTCGCGCCGGCGAGGGAGCAGGTGGTGTTGGTGCCCGAGCCGGGGCAGGAGTAGCTACCGAAGGTGGCCACTGCGTGGCCGGTCTTGGTGGTGCCGCCGGTCCAGCCGCTGGGGAGCAGGAAGCTGACGCCTTCGGTGAAGCCGACGACGAGGCCCGACGCCTTGCCCCCGGTTCCGCCGCTGCCCCCGCTGCTCCCATTGCCGCCGCCGCTGCTGCCGCCGTTGCCGAACGGGTTGAGGCCGTCGCCGCCGTTGCCGTTCCCGCCGCTGCCGTTCGGGCGGCTGGTCGCGGTGGTCGACTTGCTGTTCCCGTCGTCCATGGCGAGGAAGGTGGCGAGCGAGCCGACGCCCAGGCCGACGATCGCCGCCACCACTCCCACCAGGAGCGTTCCGCGCCCGCGGGCACGCGGCTTGACCGGAGGCTCGCCGGAGAAGAACACCGTGGTCGCGTCGGTGCGGGTGTTGACGGTCCATGCGGAACCGTTCCACCAGCGCTCGCCCGGCCGTTCGGCGTCGGCGGGCTTGGGGTCCGGGTACCAGCCCGGGGGCGGGGGCGAAGTCTCACTCACAGTGCGCAAGGTATCGCTTCGGTGATAAGCATCCGATCAGCCCGCGCTGTCCGTCCGCCGAGCCCAAGCCGCCGCCGTGCCCCCACCCTGCCTCACTCTTACCTTCATACCTGGAACGGCGGCGATCCTGTCCGCCGTTCCAGGCGGGCGAGCGGTGAAGGCGCCGCGGCCTACAGCGGGGTGACGTAGGCGCCGGAGATGCCGCCGTCGACCAGGAACTCGCTGGCCGTGATGAAGGACGAGTCGTCGCTGGCGAGGAAGGCGACCGCCGCCGCGATCTCCTCCGCGTGGGCGAAGCGGCCGACCGGGATGTGGACCAGGCGGCGCGCGGCGCGCTCCGGGTCCTTGGCGAACAGCTCCCGCAGCAGCGGCGTGTTCACCGGCCCCGGGCAGAGCGCGTTGACGCGGATGCCCTCGCGGGCGAACTGGACGCCCAGCTCGCGGGACATCGCCAGCACGCCGCCCTTGGAGGCGGTGTAGGAGATCTGCGAGGTGGCCGCGCCCATCTTGGCGACGAAGCTCGCGGTGTTGATGATCGAGCCCTTGCCCTGCCGCTGCATGTAGGGCAGCGCGGCCTTGCAGCACAGGTAGACGGAGGTGAGGTTGACCTCCTGCACCCGGCGCCAGGCGTCGAGGCCGGTGGTGAGGATGGAGTCGTCGTCGGGCGGGGAGATGCCGGCGTTGTTGAAGGCGATGTCGACGCTGCCGTAGGTGTCGAACGCGGCCTTGAACAGCGCGTCGACCTGCTCGGCGTCGGTGACGTCGACCTGGACGAAGAGCCCGCCGACCTCCTCGGCGGCGGCCTTGCCCGCCTTCTCGTCGACATCGGCGCAGACGACGTTCGCGCCCTCGGCGGCCAGGCGGCGGGCGGTGGCGAGGCCGATGCCGGAGCCCGCGCCGGTGATGACGGCGGTGCGGCCGACGAGTCGGCGGCAGACGGTCTCTTCCTGAGCTTCGTGGTTCGGGGTGGTCACGGCTCTCTACTCCTCGGTGCTGATGAAGACGTTCTTGGTCTCGGTGAAGTGGGTGAGGGCCTCCGGGCCCAGCTCGCGGCCCAGGCCCGACTCGCCGAAGCCGCCGAAGGGCGTCCAGTAGCGAACGGAGCTGTGCGAGTTGATGGAGAGGTTGCCCGCGTTGACGCCGCGGGCCATGCGCAGCGCGCGGCCGATGTCGCGCGTCCAGAGCGAGCCGGAGAGGCCATAGCGGGTGGCGTTGGCCAGGCGCAGCGCGTCCGCCTCGTCGGTGAACGGGAGGACGACGGCGACGGGGCCGAAGATCTCCTCGGTGGCGGCGCGGCTGCCCGGGTCCTCGGGCGCGAGCAGGGTCGGCGCCTGCCAGAAGCCGGGGCCCTCGGGCGCGGTTCCCTGGGCGAGCACCGGCACGTCGTCCGTCAGGTAGGAGCGGACGCGTTCGCGCTGGAGCGCGGAGATGAGCGGGCCCATCTCGGTCGCGGCGTCGCGCGGGTCGCCGACCCTGACCGCCTCGATCGCGGGGGCGACCAGCGCCAGGAAGTCGTCGTAGACCTCACGCTGGACCAGGATCCGGGTGCGGGCGCAGCAGTCCTGGCCGCTGTTGTCCAGGAAGGACATGGGCGCGGAGGCGGCGGCCCGTTGCAGGTCGGCGTCGGCGAAGACGATGTTGGGGCTCTTGCCGCCGAGTTCGAGGGTGACCCGCTTCAGTTGGGTCGCGCAGCGGGACATGATCTGCTTGCCGACCGCGGTCGAGCCGGTGAAGACGATCTTCCGAATGTCGGGGTGGTCGACCAGCGCCTGCCCGGTGATCCGGCCGTGGCCGGGCAGCACCTGGAAGAGACCCTCGGGGAGCCCGGCGGCCAGCGCGATCTCCTGGAGCAGCAGCGCGGTCAGCGGCGTGGTCTCGGCGGGCTTGAGCAGCACCGCGTTGCCGGCCGCGAGCGCGGGAGCGAAACCCCAGGCGGCGATCGGCATCGGGAAGTTCCACGGTGCGATGACGCCGACGACGCCCAGCGGCTCGTGGAAGGTGACGTCGAGGCCCCCGGCGACGGGGATCTGTCGGCCCATCAGTCGCTCGACCCCGCCTGCGGCGTATTCGAGCAGGTCGCGGGCGTTGCCGGCTTCCCAGCGGGCGTTGCCGAGGGTGTGGCCGGCCTCGGTGACCTCCAGCTCGGCGAGCTCGTCGAGGCGCGCGTCGATGCCGTCGGCGAAGCGGCGGAGCAGGCGGGCGCGGTCACCGGGGGCCAGCGCGGCCCAGCCGAGCTGGGCCTTGGCGGCACGTCCGACGGCGGCGTCCACCTGTTCGGGTGAAACGGTCGGAACTTCCGCGACAAGCTCCTCGGTCGCGGGGTTCAATACGTGCAGGGATTCGGGGAGGTCAGTCAGAACAGTCAGAGACGACAGATCAGTCACGGGGCGGCTCACATGCGCTCGAAGGAGCGGAAGCGCTCCCAGTCGGTGACGGCGGTGTCGAAGGCGTCCTGCTCGACCTGGGCCATCGTCAGGTAGTGCTGCACGACATCAGGCCCGAAGGCGGCCTTGGCCAGATCGCTGGCGGCCCACAGCTCGGCGGCCTCGCGCAGCGTGGTCGGCAGGTGGGCGTAGTCGCCGGCGTAGGCATTGCCGGTGCAGGGTTCGGGCAGTTCGAGGCGCTGCTCGATGCCGTGCAGTCCGGCGGCGATCATGCCGGCGACGGCGAGGTAGGGGTTGACGTCCCCGCCCGGCGCACGGTTCTCGAAGCGCAGCGACGGGCCGTGGCCGACGATGCGCAGCGAGCAGGTGCGGTTGTCCTTGCCCCAGGCGACGGCGGTGGGGGCGAAGGAGCCGGGGCGGAACCGCTTGTAGGAGTTGATGTTCGGCGCGTAGAGGAGCGTCAGCTCGCGCATGGCTGCGAGCTGACCGGCGAGGAAGTGCCGCATGAGCTCGCCCATGTGACCCTGCTCGTCGGCGAAGGCGGGCCGGCCCTCGGCGTCGCGCAGCGAGAGGTGGATGTGGCAGCTGTTGCCCTCGCGCTCGTTGTACTTCGCCATGAAGGTGAGCGCCATGCCCTCCTGGGAGGCGATCTCCTTGGCGCCGGTCTTGTAGACGCTGTGCTGGTCGCAGGTGGTCAGCGCCTGGTCGTAGCGGAAGGCGATCTCGTGCTGCCCGAGGTTGCACTCGCCCTTCGCGGACTCCACGACCAGTCCGGCGCCGCCCATCTCGTTGCGGATCCGGGCCAGCAGCGGCTCGATCCTGGCGGTGGCGAGGAGGGAGTAGTCGGCGTTGTACTGGTTGGCCGGCGTGAGCGCGCGGTAGCCGCGGTCCCATGCCTGCTCGTAGGTGTCGCGGAAGACGATGAACTCGAGCTCGGTCCCGGCCCAGGCGGTCAGGCCCAGCTCGGCGAGGCGGTCGAGCTGCTGCCGCAGGATCTGCCGGGGCGAGGCGGCGACGGGTGAGCCGTCCTCCCAGGCCAGGTCGGCGGTGACGAGCGCGGTGCCCGGCTGCCAGGGCAGCAGGCGCAGCGTGTCGAAGTCGGGGAGCAGGGCGAAGTCGCCGTAGCCGCTCTCCCAGGAGGCCATGGCGTAGCCGTCGACGGTGTTCAGCTCCACGTCGACGGCGAGCAGGTAGGCGCAGCCCTCGGTGCCGTGCGCGACGACCTCGTCGAGGAAGTGGCCGGCCGCGAAGCGCTTGCCCTGGAGCCTGCCCTGCATGTCGGTGAAGGCCAGGGCTACGGTGTGGATCTCTCCTGACGCGACCAGGTCGCGCAGCGCGTCGAGGGTCAGCCGCCCTCGGGGGGCGGGCGCTTGAGAAGTCATGAGTAGTGCCTCCGGGTGCATCTGTACCGGGTCGGGCGCTTTAAAGGTATGGCCTTGTACCATTGGAAGGGAAGGGGGTGCCATGATCGAAAATGACGCGTCGGGCGCGGGCACGGACCCGTACGCCGCGGTGCTGCGTCCCGTTCGCTCCGGGAACACCTTTGAGGAGACCGTGCAGAAGGTGCTGCAGCTGGTCCGGCTGGGTCTGGTGCCCGTCGGCGAGCGGCTGCCGCCCGAGCGCGAGCTCGCCGAGCGACTCCAGATCAGCCGGGTGACGCTGCGTGAGGCCCTCAAGGTGTTGCAGGACGCGGGCGTGCTGGAGGTCCGTCGCGGCCGCTACGGCGGCGCGTTCGTGCTGGCCCCGGCGCCCGCGCCGCTCGTCTCCGACGGCGGCGAGGAACTGCGTCGGCGCGCGGTCGAGCTGGGCGACCGACTCGAGGACACCCTCCTCTTCCGCGAGGTGCTGGAGGTCGGCGCGGCGGAGCTGTGCGCGGCGCGCCCGCCGTCGGGCGCCGAGGCGGAGCGGCTGCGCGAGCTGCTCGCCGCGACCGGCAGCGCTTCGCTGGCGGAGTACCGGCGCATCGACACCCGGCTGCACCTGGCCGTCGCCGAGCTGAGCGGTTCCCCTTCCGTCGCCACGCAGTACGCGGCGGTCAGGGCGACGGTCAACGAACTGCTGGACTGCATACCGCTGCTCCCGCCCAACCTGCAGCACTCGCAGCGCCAGCACGAAGAGCTGGTCGAGGCCATCCTGGCCGGCGACCAGGGCCGCGCCCGCGCCGCGATGCGCCAGCACCTCGCCGGCACGGCGGCCCTCCTCCGCGGCTTCCTCGCCTAGCGGCGCGCGCCCCTCGCCCCGGCTTCGCCGGGATCGGTACAACACCTGCCCCTTGTCCGCTCTCCTCGCAGTCTCACGCACCGTCACTCGGCCCGGAAGGCCAGATCCCGCCCTCACCGAAACCGCTGTGGAGCTCGCCAGAAGCCATCCCATTCCCCTGTCCGCCCAGTTCCGACGCGGAAACACCCGGCCCGCACCCACTGCGCCCCCGCCGGGGCCATCCCCGCCCCGGCACATCCTCGTCCCCGCCCCCTTGCGCCGTCCCCACAGATCTGACGTTCCGGCATCCGGCCGGCAGGGCCCGGCACCCGCCAGTCCCGCCCCCTTCCATTTCCAGCTCCCCCGTCGAACACCGCCCCCGGAGGTCCGCCCGTGCCCCGCCCGCTCATCGGCATCACCACCTACGTCTCCCCCGCGAGTTGGGGCGTCTGGCGGGATGCGCCCGCCGACCTGCTGCCGCGGCGCTACCCCGCGCTCGTACAGTCAGGCGGCGGTCTCGTCGCGATGCTGCCACCGGACGAGCACCCCTCCGCCGCGGCGGAGGCCGTCGCCCGGCTGGACGGCCTGATCATCGCCGGGGGTCCGGACGTCGCCCCCGAGCACTACGGCGCGGCGGCCGACCCGCACACCCAGCCCCCCACACCGGAGTCGCGCACGCGAGACGCCTGGGAGCTCGCCCTCGTCGACGCCGCGCTCGACCGCGGGCTGCCGCTGCTCGGCATCTGCCGCGGCATGCAGCTGCTCAACGTCGCCCTCGGCGGCGATCTGACACAGCATCTGCCCGACCTGCTCGGCGGCAGCACGGAGCACTCACCCACACCCGGCGTGTACGGGCGTCACTCGGTCAGCGCGCTCCCCGGCACCCGTACCGCCGCGATCCTCGGCACGGAAGAGATCGACGTGCCCACCTACCACCACCAAAGCGTCGCCAAGCTAGGACGCGGTCTGCTCGCCTCCGCGCACTCCGCCGACGGCACGGTCGAAGCCGTCGAGGGCGAAGGCCCGGGCTTCCTGCTCGCCGTCCAGTGGCACCCCGAACAGGGCGACGACCCGAGGCTGGCCCAGGCCCTGGTCGACGCCGCCGCGAACTCGGCGCCCACGGCACGCGGCTGACAGTCGAACGCTCCGCTGGTGGCGAACACCGAACGAACCGCTGGTCGGAAGCCTTTCGTTTGGCAAGACTGACCGCATGCCAACCAACGACACTCAGCGGCCGACCCCTTTCCACAACCTGGATGACTTCCTCGCTGTCCCCCGCGTTTCCGGCCTCGCCCTCTCGCCGGACGGATCGCGCCTGGTAACCACCGTCGCCGAGCTCGCCACGGACCGCACCCGCTTCATCTCCGCGCTCTGGGAGCTCGACCCGCAGGGCGTCCGTCAGGCGCGGCGGCTGACCCGGTCCGGCAAGGGCGAGTCCGCGCCGCGGTTCCGCGCCGACGGCACGCTGCTCTTCGTCTCCGCCCGGCCCGAGGCCGACCCGGCGAAGGGCGAGCCCGAGGCGAAGGACGCCGCACTGTGGGCACTGCCCGCCGACGGCGGCGAGGCCGAGCGGGTGCTGACCCGGCCGGGCGGGATCGCCGGCTACGTCACCGCGCGCGACTCCGACCGGCTCGCCTTCACCTCCGGCCTGCTTCCCGGAGCCGAGGACACCGAGGCGGACGCGAAGCTGCGCACCGCGCGCGAGGAGGCCAAGGTCTCCGCGCTGCTGCACGAGGGCAACTCGCTGGTCCGCTACTGGGACCAGGATCTGGGGCCGGACACCCCGCACGTCTACGCGGTGGCCGGTGGCGCCGAGGAGCTCCACGCCGCCGCGGCCCAGGCCGTCGACTGCGGCGTCAACGACCCGAGGGAGCCCGCGCTCGCCGTCTCCCCTGACGGCACGCTGATCGCCTACTCGGTGCTCGTCGGCGCTGAGAGCGGCGAGTTCCGCGGCTCCGTCGTGGTCGCCGACGCCGCGACAGGCAAGCAACTGCGCCGGATCGAGGCCATCGACGCCGAGTTCGGCGCGCCCGTGTTCACCGCCGACTCGCGCTCGCTGATCGTCGAGCGCAACAGCATCGGCGAGTTCGAGCGCAGCAGCGCCGCGACGCTCTGGCTGATCCGGGCCACCGACGAGCAGGACGGCGGTCGCGATCTGCTGCCCGACTTCGACAACTGGCCCGCCAGCGCCGTGGTTTCGCCGACCGCAGGCGCCCCCGTCGTCTTCTTCGTCGCCGACGAACAGGGCCACTCCCCCGTCTTCCGGCTCGACACCGCCGACGGCACAGTCACCCGGCTCACCGCCTCGGGCGCCTACACGGACATGGTCGTCGCCCCCGATGGCGAGACCCTCTACGCGCTGCGCAACGGCATCGACGCCCCGCCCGCCCCGGTGCGCCTCGACGCCCGCCAGGCCGACCAGTCCGCGCCGGTCGCCCTGCCCTCCCCCGGCGGCGTCAGCGAACTGCCGGGCCGGCTGACGGAGGTGCACACCACCGCCGAGGACGGCACGGCGCTGCGCTCCTGGCTGGTGCTGCCGGAGGGCGCCTCCGCCGAGCGGCCCGCGCCGTTCCTGCTCTGGGTGCACGGCGGACCGCACGGCAGCTGGAATGCCTGGACCTGGCGCTGGAACCCGTGGATCGCCGCCGCCGCCGGGTACGCCGTGCTGATGCCGGACCCGGCCCTCTCCACCGGCTACGGCCAGCAGATGCACGAGCGCGGCTGGGGCGACTGGGGCGGCACGCCGTTCCACGACGTCATGGCCCTCACCGACGCGGCGCTCGAGCGCGAGGACGTCGACCCGAACCGCACCGCCATGATGGGCGGTTCCTTCGGCGGCTACATGGCCAACTGGATCGCCACGCACACCGACCGGTTCAAGGCCATCGTCACGCACGCCAGCCTGTGGAACCTCGACTCCTTCGGCGGCACCACCGACGCCCCGTTCTTCTGGCGCCGCCACTTCGGCGACCCGCTGACCCGCCCGGAGCGGTACCTGGACTCCTCCCCGCACCGGCACGCGGCGAACATCCGCACGCCGATGCTGGTCGTCCACGGCGACAAGGACTACCGGGTGCCGATCGGCGAGGCGCTCGCGCTCTGGAACGACCTGGTGCGCTTCGAGGTCCCGGCGAAGTTCCTCTACTTCCCCGACGAGGGCCACTGGGTGCTGCGGCCCAACAACGCCAAGGTCTGGTACAGCACAGTGCTCGCCTTCCTCGCCCACCACGTGCTGGGCGAGGAGTGGCAGCGCCCCGAACTGGTGTGACCCGCTGGGAGAAGCCTCAGAGCGCGTAGCTGACGCCCGTCAACTCCTCCGACACCGACCACAGCCGACGCTGTACGTCGGTGTCGTGGGAGGCGCGGTTCGACCTGGTCAGCTGCGGCGCACCGCGCAGCTCCTGGAAGCCGTCCGGTCCGTAGTACTGCCCGCCCTGCGCCTGCGGGTCACTGGCCGCGCGCAGCGTCGGCAGCGCGCCCTGGACGGCGGGCTGGGCGAAGAACGGCTCGACCAGCAGCCGGTTCAGCGGCTGCAGCAGGCTCGGCAGATGGCGGGTCAGTTCGGTGCTGGAGTAGCCGGGGTGCGCGGCCAGGGCGATCGTGCGGGCACCGGCCGCGTCCAGGCGGCGCTGCAGCTCGTACGTGAAGAGCAGATTGGCCAGCTTGGACCGCCCGTACGCGGTCAGCCGACTGTAGCTGCGCTCGGACTGCAGGTCGTCGAAGTTGACGCCGCGCCTGGCCAGCTGGTGGGCCAGGCTGGCGAGCACCACGATCCGCGAGCCCGGCACGTCCGTCAGCCGGTCCAGGACGAGACCGGTGAACGCGAAGTGACCCAGGTGATTGGTGCCCAGCTGGAGCTCGAAGCCGTCGGCGGTCTTGCTGTACGGGGTGTACATCACGCCGGCGTTGTTGATCAGCAGGTCGATCCGCTGGTGCCGCTCGCGCAGCTCCACCGCGGCGGCCCGGACGGACTCCAGCGAGGCCAGGTCCAGCGCGAGCAGCTCCGTCTTGCCGCCCTGAGCGCTGATCTCCTCGGCGGCGGCGCCCGCGCGCTTGGGATCCCGGCAGGCGAGCACGACCGTGGCCCCGCGCGCGGCGAGCACCTTCGCGGTCTCCAACCCCAGGCCGCTGTTCGCGCCGGTGACGACGGCCACGCGGCCGCTCTGATCGGGTACGTCGGCTGCGCTCCAGGCCATCGGTGGCCCTCCGGATTCCGAAATGGGGACTCTGGCGTGAACTCTTGCAGCGAGCCCTGAAGTAAACACTGTAAACACTGAGAACGCTCCGATCCTGCGCCCCCCGCCGCCGCGCTGTCAAGCGCGCGCTGTCACTGCCGTGCGGCAAGATGAGCCCATGAGCCGAACCGCCACCAGTGCCCCCAGCGCCCCCAAGCTGATGCTGCTGGATTCCGCGAGCCTCTACTACCGCGCCTACTTCGGCGTGCCGGACTCCCTGCGCTCCCCCCAGGGCGAGCCGGTCAACGCGGTCCGCGGCCTGCTCGACTTCATCGCCCGGCTGGTCACGGACCACGCCCCGGACCAGCTCGTCGCCTGCATGGACGCGGACTGGCGCCCGCAGTGGCGGGTCGATCTGATCCCCACGTACAAGACCCACCGCGTCGCCGAGGACCCTGCCGCCGCCGAAGCCGGCGAGGAGGAGACCCCGGACACGCTCGCCCCGCAGATCCCGGTCATCGCGGCGGTCCTCGACGCCCTCGGCCTGGCCCGCGTCGGCGTCGCGGACTACGAGGCCGACGACGTGATCGGCACACTGGCCACGCGGCACCAGGGTCCGGTCGACGTGGTGACGGGCGACCGCGACCTGTTCCAGCTGGTCGACGACGCGCGCGGGGTCCGCATCCTCTATCCCCTCAAGGGCGTCGGCACCCTCCAGATGACGGACAACGCGCTGCTGATGGAGAAGTACGGCGTCACCGGCGCCCAGTACGCCGACATGGCAGCCCTCCGCGGCGACCCGAGCGACGGCCTCCCGGGCGTCCCCGGCATCGGCGAGAAGACAGCCGCCAAGCTCATCGCCCAGTTCGGCGATCTCCCCGGCATCCAGGCCGCCGCCCTCGACCCGGCCTCCAAGCTCACCCCCACCCAGCGCAAGCGCCTCATCGACGCCACCCCGTACCTGGCGGTGGCTCCCAAGGTCGTCCAGGTCGCCGCCGACGTCCCCCTCCCCGACTTCGACCCCACCCTCCCCAGCGAGCCCCTCGACCCGATGGCCCTGGAGGAACTCTCCGCCCGCTGGGGCCTCGGCACCTCCCTCCAGCGCGTCCTCGACGCCCTCGCCCAGGCGGGAACGTAGGCCGAGCCAACGCGGACCAGGGACGACCAAGGCGGGGCCGCGGGAGCATCCCACGCTTCCCGAGACCCCGCCACCCCGGCGCGCGAGCTCAGCGGGACATCAACGTCCCTGGAGCGACTTGACGTTGTCGCCGAAGCTCCAGCCCTGTGAGCCGTCCCAGTTGATCGACCACGTCATGATTCCCTTCAGGGCACCGCCGAAGGCGTTCCACGACTGACCGACCAGGCTCGGCGTCATATAGCCACCGCCCGCGCCGGACTGGGCCGGAAGGCCGGGCACCTGCTTGTCGTACGGCACCTTGATCGTGGTGCCCTGGATGACCAGGCCGTTGTTCAGGCACGTGGTCTGCGCGGTGAAGCCCTGGACGGTACCGGCCTGGTAGGAGTCGCCGGAGCAGCCGTACATGCTGCCGTTGTAGTACTGCATGTTCAGCCACCACAGTCGCCCGTTGTCGACGTACTTCTTGACGATCGGCAGGTAGGAACCCCAGATCGACCCGTAGGTGACGCTTCCGCCGGTGACGTACGCGGTTTCGGGGGCCATCGTCAGGCCGAAGCCCGCGGGCATCTGGGCCAGCACGCCATCGATGATGCGCTCCAGGTTGGCCTGGGAGTTGGACAGCGTGTTGACGTTGCCGCTTCCGGTCAGGCCCGTCTCGATGTCGATGTCGATTCCGTCGAAGTTGTACTTCTTGAGGATCGGGACGACGGTCGCCACGAACCGGTCGGCGACGGTACTGGAGCTCAGGTCGATGCCTGCGGCGGCCCCGCCGATCGACATCAGGATCGTCGCCCCGGCCGCCTTGGCCTGGCACATCTCGGCCGGGGTCGCGACCTTGACGTTGGTGTCCATGCCGTCCTGCCACTCGACGGTGCCGTCCGAGAGGATCACCGGGAAGGCGGCGTTGATGACGTTGTAACCGTGCACGGCGATCCGGCTGTCGGTGATGGGGATCCAGCCCATGCCGGGGTGAACGCCGTTCGCGGCACCGTCCCAGTTCTCCCAGTAGCCCTGCAGGACCTTGCCCGACGGCCTGGGCTTTGTGGCGCAGGTGTCGCCCGGCGGCGTGGTGGTGGGCGGGGCGGTCGTGGGAGGCGTGGTCGTGGGCGGGGCAGTGGTCGGCGGCGCGGTCGTGGGAGGCGAGGTGGTGGGCGGTGTGGCGGTCGGCGTGGGGCTGCTGCCGCCGGGGCCGGTGAGCGACACGTCGTCCGCGTAGTACGTGGGCTGCCCGTACCAGCCGTGCAGGTAGACAGTCACCGATGTGGTGTTCGACCCGGTGGTGAAGCCGACGCTGAGCTGGCTGTACGACGGACTGCTCGGCGTCCAGGTGGACGGATCACTGGTGCCGCCGGTGCCGGTGGCGCCCAGGTAGACGTAGCTGCCCTGGACGTAGGCGCTCAGCGTGTACTGGGAATTGGGCTGCACGCTGATGGTCTGCGTGCACTGGGCGTCGTCCTGGCCGACCGGCGTGGCCTTCAGCGCGGAGGCGCCGGAGTGGACGGGGCTGCTGACGACCGTGCCGGAGCCGCTGGAGCAGGTCCAGTCGGTGAGTCCGTTCTCGAACCCGGGGTTGGCCACCAGGTTGGTGGTTACCGCACCGGCGGTGACGGAGCCGGCTACGAGGATGCCTGCGCCGATGACGGCGGCGGCGCTCACCCCCGCGAGTGAGCGCCTCAGGGCAGTTGGTCCGTGTTCGGCGCGGCTGGTCGGGTTCACCTGCGGTGCGCGTCCCACGATCGCCCTCTGCGGGCGGGGGGCTCGGAGCGGCTCGCTCCCGGCCTGGTCGCCTTCGAGGCGGGCTGAAACCGGACAGGGGCGGACATCACCCGGCAGGCGTGTCGTACGCGACCTCCGACGGAACATGCAGTGCTCCCTTCCCGCCGAGCGCCATGGACATGACCAACGCGTGGGGGCGCGACGCCCGGCTCTGGGTGAGGTGGGGACATGTGGGGTATGCCGAACCGGATCGTAGAAGGGGCGGCGAGGCCCGTCAATAGGTCTGGACCAATGCAGTTGCGCCCTGCCGTGGCCGGCGGGCCTCCCGGCTCAGACCGGGACCTCCTCCGGCACTGCTGCCGCGCCGACGGCCGGGGCCTCGTCCAACACGCCGCGTACGGAGGGGAGCAGCCAGAGGCCGAGCATGCCGAGGAAGGACACCACCCCGGCGGCGGTCAGCAGAGCCAGGTTGCCGACGGCCGAGGACATGAGCGGCACCAGCATCAGACCGAGGGGCAGCAGCGCCACCGAGACCAGGTAGTCGTAGCTGAAGATCTGACCGAGGATGGCGTCGGGGACCCCCGAAGGCCCCCACTCCGGCCACCGCGACGACCAGCACGCGCCGCAGCCTGAGCCGGTTGGCCAGCACCGCACCGAGCAGCGTCCCCCCGCCGATCGCCGCCTGTACGTAGCCCCAGGAGTGCGCTCCTCCGTACCGCTGGTCGACCACGAGGGCGCCGGCGACCAGGAACGGCGCCCACACCAGCAGGTGCCAGACCGCCGCGTACGCGTCGACCGCGACCAGCCAGCGCTGGCTGCGGAAGTACTGCCAACTGGAACGCATCTGGGCGAGCACCGAGTCATCGGTGCTCCCGTGGGCGTCGGCTGCCACGCGGAGCATCAGCACCGCCGACGCGGCGTAGCCCAGCGCGCATGCGCTCCAGGCCCCGGCCTGTCCCGTCACCGGCGCCAGGGCGCCCACGAGGGCGGGGCCGACGATGCTGCTCAGGGAGCCGACCAGGCTGCGGATGCTGTTGGCTGCCTGGAGGTTGGCCTGCTCGACCGTCCTCGGGAACAGCGACCGGTACGCCGGAAACAGCAGGGCCTGGTTGGCGCCGTTGACGGCGGCGACGAGGCAGAGCGCCGCCTCCGAGGCACCGTGCATCCAGAGCAGTGCCGCCACGAGCGCGCAGGTGCCCGCGCTGACCACATCGGCCGCGATGACCAGCCGTCGGCGCGAGAAGCGGTCGCTGACGACCCCACCGACGAAGAGGAACAGCACCGCCGGGGCGGCCTCGGCCGCCAGGACGGCGCTCAGCGCATGCGGCCCGTGCGACGTCGACAGCACCGTCATCACGAGCAGCACGGGCACGGCCGGGCCGGCCAGCGCCGAGCAGATCCTGCTGGTCAGCAGCGTCCGGAACGCAGGCTCAGGGGGTACGGAGAGCACAGGCTCGACGTCCTTCAGGAAAGGCGCCCGGCGGCGCGGTCGATGCGGGCGAGTCTTGCCGTCAGCGAATCGAACTGGTCCGCGCCGACAGCGCCTTGTTCGAATCGCGCGGTGCCGCCCGTCGTGGCCAGGACGAGCCCGGTGCGGTCGACAGCAGGCGACGCGCCGCTGCGGAAGTAGGGGCGTCTCCCGTCGGCGGAGGCGAGGACCGCATCAGTCCAGCGGAGCTTCTCCAGCACCACCGGGACGTACCCTCGGTCGACCCACGCCGTGTCGGCTCCGTAGGAGAGGGCGGACCAGCCGCCCTGGGCCGCGGCGACCGCGAGGGCGTGGAGGAAGGCCCGCCGACAGTCGGCGAGGCCGCGCTCCAGGCTGTACACGTCGCCGACGAGCGTCCGCTCCAGGCTCGGCCGCCGACCCGCGACCAGGAGGTCCAGGCGTGACAGGTCGTCGGACCGGAGCAACGCGGCACCGCAGGTACGGTTCCCCTGCCGCACCAGCGCGACCACGGCATGCGGCGGGGCGAGCCGGCGGAACTGGGCCAGGTTCTGCGCGCCGTGCGGAGCACGGCCGCGCGAGTACAGCTCCCGGACCAGGATCGGGAAGTAGAACTCCTCCTCCAGCCGGTCCAGCCCGACCTCGCTGACGCTGGTGAGCGCAAGGCTCAGCCGGTTCGCCCGCCAGGCCGCGAGCGAGGCAGACAGCGCGAGCCGGCTCTTCCGGTCGCCCGATCGCGGGTCGGCGAGCAGGTCCCGTACGCAGTGCCACTCGGAGGCCAGCGGCCGGAAGCCGGTGCGTCGCAGCACCAGCGCGGCCCGGGACTTCGGCTCGGCCGACACGAGCACGCTCCGACGTCTGCTCAGCAGTACCGCGCTTGCCACCTCCGCCGGATCGGAACCCAGATGGTGGATCCTGGTCGCCCCAGTCATCCTGGTCACCCCAGCCGTTCCATGAGGTCCGTCGCCACCGCAGCCGACACCCGGAACCGACGACTGGTCACCTGGTGCGAGAAGACGAAGTCGCCGTCCAGCCGCCGTCCGAGGATCCCCGGTCCGCGCAGCACGGCGGGCGACTCCTGCCGCGCCGTGCCCGCCATGGCATACGGGTAGCGGAAGACGGAAGCCTGCGCGGCCACCGAGTCCAGCAGCCGGGACAGCGCGTCCAGGGAGCCCAGTTCGGCGACGGTGGCCGGCAGGAAGACCAGCCGCCGAGCGATGTCCTCGGCCACCGGGCAGTCACCGCTCAGGTCCGCGCCCGCCGGTTCCAGGTACGGCGGGGTGACCGGATGCGTGAGCAGGGGGATCCGCTCCGCCATCGCCACCCGGTGGAGGTCGCGCGCCGAGACCGGGTAGTCGGCGGGCAGGAGGAACGGCACCACCACCGTGACGCCCGGTGTGTCGGCGGCGCGGGGCGGCGCCAGCGGCTCCAGCGCGGTGGCCGAGGCGACCCGCTCCCGGACCCGCTCCACCTCGTCGACCCTGGCAACATGATGCTCCTTGAGCCAGGAGACCTGGAGGTCCAGAGCCGACGCCAGCCGGTCGGCGGAGGTGTACCTCCTCGCACGGCGGGTCCAGCTGAGGTTCTCGTAGTGGTGCCGCAGGATGCCGCGCAGCTCGTCGTACAGACCGCCGTCCTCGACCAGCAGCAACCCGCCGCCGCCCGGAAGGCCGAGCGGCTTGGCCTGTCCGAGGCTGATCACCGCAGCGGCGAAGCCGTCCACCGCCCGCGACGCGGCCGGGGCCCCGAAGACCGAGAGAGTGCAGTCCAGCACCCTGGGCCCGGACACCGAACGCAGCTCCGAGGCGAAGTGCTGCGCTCCGACAGTGCCGCCCCAGGGCTGGATCAGGACCGAGGGGTCCTCGCCGGCCGGCCCGATCGGTTCGCCCCTGCGGTCCACGTCGTAGAACTCCGGACGTCCACCGATCCCCTCCACCGCGCTGGTCAGCGTCCAGCAGCCGAGGCCCGGCAGCCGCACCGGACCGCCGCGGCCCGCCGGACGGGACGCAGAGAGCGCATCGAGGAGGAGGGAGAGCGCGGCACTGCCGGAGTCCAGCAGCAGCATCTTGCTGTAGCCGAGCCAGTCCTGCAGGGGCGTCGGTGGGGCCGCGGGGTTCGCGCGGTTGGTGGAGTCAGCGTAGGCAGGCATCGATCGACCGCATGAGGAGATGAGCGGCCGTGGCGGCGTCGGCTACGCCCGCCGACTCGGCCGGCGCGAACTCGGTGAGCATGAACTGCCGCACGCGTCGCCCGTGCGCGGCCGCCGCCTCGATCACAGCCTGGAGCTCGCCGGGGCCGAGACCGTCCGGGAGCGGATTGGTGACGCTCCGCATAATGTGCGGATCCAGCACGTCGATATCGACGGAGAGCGCCGTGTCCTCCATAGTCCGCGCACCGAGTGGAATCCCACTCACAGCCGACTCGAGGCGGACCGGCCGCCGTCACCTTGGGAGGGCCCCTCCAGCGGGTACGCGATGCCCCCGCCGCCGCGGTCGGCGCAGGAGCCGTCTACATTCATGTAGACGTCATAACCGGAATCAAGATCCCGTCACATGTTCGACCCTTAGATTGCTTCCGGCGAGCACCCACCCCAGCTCACTGGCCGTCGCCAGGCCTCAGTGCTGCGGCGCACGCCCGCCAAACCGGACCACCGCCGGGCGCAGATGTAGGCCACGCCTCCTTATTGAGCTTTCGGAGCAGAACGACAATGACCCATACGCGGGAGCGTCGCCGCCTCTCGCCCGCACCCCGGCACAGGTCAGTACGGTGAGCGACCAGTGGTGACAGTCAGCAAGGAGCAGGGCGCGGTCACAGCCGCCCTCCCCGGGGTGCCGTCACGGCCCGGGACGGTTCGGTGGGCGGGCGCGGACCGTCTCGCGAGCGCACTGGCCACTCCTGTTACCGCGGTCTCGGTGTCCGTGCTGGGCGTGCTGCTGATGGTGCTGGTGGGAGCAAGCGCGCCGAACGATCACACGGTCGCGGTACGACTGCCGCTCTCCGTCCTTCCACCCATGTCAGCGGGCGCCTCCACCCTGGTGATGTGCGGCGCGATAACCGCGCAGGCCCTCGGACTGCTGGGCATGCTCGCAGCGACGCGCCGCGGATGGCGACCCGGCGTACCGCGCTTGTTCGCGGCCGGTACCGCTGCTGTGCTGCTCTGCAGCTCCATGACTCCCACCGGCTCCGCGGACGTCGCGAGTTATGCCGCCTACGGCCGCATCGCCGCTCTGGGCGCCGATCCGTATCGCGTGAGCCCGGCAGACCTGGGCGGGAGCTACGCGCAGTTGGTCAGCCCCAGCTGGCTGCATACTCCCTCCGTCTACGGGCCGGTGGCGACCTGGATCCAGGAGGCGGCCGCGGCGGTCGGCGGCGACCGACCCTGGCTGACGATATGGCTGCTGATGCTCGCCAACGCGGCCGCATTCCTGGCCGCCGGTCTCCTGCTGGTGCGCGTGGCCGAGGATCGAAGCCGCGCCGCCCTGCTGTGGGTGGCCAATCCCGTCCTGATCGGGCAACTGGTCGCCGGCGGTCATCTGGACACCTTTGTGGCCGTCCTTGCCGCCGGAGCCGTGCTCGTCAGCATACGTACGGGCGCGTGGCACCGGGACGCGACCGCCGGCGTGCTCCTCGGGCTGGCCTGCGGTCTCAAGGTCAGCGCCGGTCTTGTCGTCGCGGGGCTGATCCTCGCGCTGCTGTGGGAGCGCGCCTGGGCCCGGGCGCTCCGCCTGTCCGCCGCAGCGGTTTCCACCGTGACGGTGCTCTACGCCGGCTACGGACTCCACGCCCTTGCCCCTTTGCGTGCGGCCTCCCATCTGGTTTCGGTCCCCTCGCTCTGGCAGGCCGTCCAACATCTCGGGAACTCCACCGTGGGCGGGGCCGTGACGGAAGCTGCTATCAGCGTGGCATGGCCGGTGGCGACGATCGTGATCGCCCGGCGACTTCAGCCCCGGCTGCCACAGGCCACACCCCTCGTGGTGGGAATCCCGTTCGTCCTGACCTTGGCATGGGTGCTGGCCGCCCCGTGGGCCATGCCCTGGTACAGCGCCGTCAGCTGGCCTTTCGCCGCCGTACTCCGTCGCAACGCGCTCGTCGGATGGCTGCTGGCGGCCACGACCTTTCTTGCACTGATGCACAACACCGGCGGACGAGGATGGTCCTGGTGACGCCGCGCAGTGGAGGCGACTCCATGCCCCTGAACCGTCCCTCGGCGCCATCCGCCCCGCCATCTGCCCCGCCATCCGCCCCGCCATCTGCCCCGCCATCCGCCGGAGGTGCTCCGCAGTCGGCGCCCCACCGCTGACCGACCCGGGCATGCCCACCCGGCCGACCGACCGCCCCGCGGCTGCTCCGGCAGCAGCCGACTGCCCAGAACTGATTCCGACGCCAATGATCCGCACGCCCCGCGCCAGCCTCCTGACCCTCCCGGCCATCAGTCCCCCGGTCGACAGGGTCACCATCCCCAACCCCCGCCAGGGCCGAAGCCTGGAGTCGGTCGGCCGAAGGCCGGTTCGCCCTGCGCGCTGGTCGTGGCGGACGTGGTTGCGCCATCCGGTCGTGGCGGCCGTGCTGTTCGCGGGATCGATCCAGGCCGGGTGGGCTCTTTGGCTGGCCACCGACGGCGGCGACATGGCCGCTCAGTACGCCTGGGCGCAATTCGCCGCGGCCCATCCGGGGTCGGTCTACGATCTCGCCTGGTACGGCGGCATGCACCTGGCCTCCTACAGCGTGCTCACCCCCTACCTGATGGCTCTTCTGGGAGTGCGCGCCACCGGAGTCGTAGCCGGGACCCTCGCCGCGGCCCTCCTCGCACGGCTGCTGATGCGCTCAGGGGTCCCTCGCCCGCTCTTGCCCGCGCTGTGTGGCGCGGCGGGGTTGGCGTGCAACACGGCCTCCGGGCGGATCACCTTTGCCGTCGGCGCGTTCTTCGCGCTCGCTGCGGTGCTGACCGTCTACGAGACCCGCGGGGCAGCCGGACCGCGGGCTGCGATCGCCGGCCTGCTCGGCCTGCTCGCGACCCTGGCCAGCCCGGTGGACGGCCTGTTCCTCCTGGCCATTGCCCCCGCCCTGTTCCTGACCGGCAGACGTGCGGCTGCCGCCGTCCTGGCCGCCGGACCACCCCTGGTCGTGGGAACCACAGCTCTGCTCTTCCCCTTCTACGGCGTTCAGCCCTACATCCTGCTCCAGCTCACCCTGGTACTGGCCACCACCCTGCCGCTCGCGCTGCTCGCACCGGCGTCCTGGCGGGCGGTGAGGATCGGAGCCTGGACCTACGCGCTCGGCAATCTGCTCACGGTTCTGATTCCCTCCCCCATAGGCAGCAACGTCGAACGGCTCGCGCTGCTCTTCGCGGCAACCCTGCTGCTGGCCGCGGCAAGGGTCTCCAAAGGGCGTCGGGCACGCGCACTGTGGATCACCTTCGCGATCGCACTGTCCTGGCAGACCATCCAACCGCTGACGGACATCTTCGTCGCCGCACCGGCTTCCGGATGGACGCAGTACGCCAAGCCCTTGGCCGCCGAACTGACCAGACTCGGGGCCGACCAGGGCCGCGTCGAGGTCGTGGGAACCGCGTCGCACGTCGAGGCATCAAGCCTCGCGGCCACGGTGGAACTGGCCCGGGGATGGAACCGACAGGCGGACCTCATACGCAATCCGCTCTTCTACAACGGCACCCTCGACGACACCAACTACCACGCCTGGCTCCGGAACTGGGCAGTGGACTACGTCGTGCTCCCCGATACGTCATTCGACTACGCCTCGACGACCGAGAGCCGCATCGTCGCCTCCGGGCGGCCGTGGCTCGAGCCGGTGTGGAGCGACAAGCACTGGAAGGTGTACCGGGTCGCGGACGCACTTCCGCTCGCCGACGCTCCGGCCACCGTGGTCGACGCGGGACAGGCCGCACTCACGCTCCAGGTGTCCACGCCCGGAACCGTGCTCGTCCGGATCGCCTGGTCGCCCTGGCTGTCCGTGGTCGGCACAGGGACGGGATGCCTCACAGCCGACGGCCCCTGGACACGACTGACCGTACAAACCCCGGGAACCCTGCAGATCGGCACCAGCTACGCACATCCCACGGGCAGCCCGTGCCCCGAGATCGTCGCGAGCGGCGGCTGAGGCAGGTAGCGCGGGCCCCTCAGACGCTCTCAACCGACTGCTGTCGAGCCTTCGTTGCGCTGACAAGGACCCGCTCTCGCGCCGGGCGCAGCACCACCACGGCCACCGCGATCGCCGCGACCAGAAGCCCCGCGCCGACGCCGAAAGCGAGGTGGTAGCCGGCCAGCAGCGCCTCCGTGGGTGTGCTGCCATGTCGCGAGGCAGCCCCGCTGCGCCCCGCGGCCAGGGCGGTGAGCACGGCCGCGCCGCCCGCGGAGCCGAGCTGGGCCGTGGTGTTGTAGAGCCCCGAGGAGAGCCCTGCGTCCTCCTCCCGCGCGCCGGACATGGCCAGTCCCGCCGCCGCGGGCATCGCCAGGCCGCCGTGCGGCGCGCCGGTTGGAGGCGGGACCCCAGCGGCGGCCCTGGACGGCACCGGAGCGGTCCACATCTTCTCGGTCGGTACGCCGAACGGGGATCTGGACGAGTCGTGGCCCGGTGCCAGCGCCGGTTGGCAGACGGCCGATCGGACGAGCGGGACGCCGAACACCCCGCCGGTCGGAGTCTGACGGATCGATCCAACGCTCGGGCGAAGGGTCTGTCGCAGACGGCGGTCTGCGACAGGCCCCTCGCGAGGGCCAGGCGCGGTTCGACCTGGCCAGGGCACGAAATGGATTGCTGAGCTCCTGGATCTGTTGCCGGAGCAAACGGATACGTATCGTGCCGCCATGATGCCCGTCTCACCCTGGCTACGGCTGGAGCAGGTAACGGCTGCGAACGTCGACGCAGCCTGCGCGCTGCTGGTGCGCCCCGAGCAGAGTGGCTTCGTCGCCCCGGTGGCGCGGTCTCTCGCCGAGGCGTACGCACACGGATCCCATGCCTGGCCGCGCCTCGTCTTCGACCGGGAGCAGTTGGTCGGCTTCGTCATGGGGAGCTTCGATCCGCTCAGCCCGGTCGAGGCGTTCCGCTGCGGGATCTGGCGACTGAACATCGCCGCCGACCACCAGCGCCGCGGCTACGGTCGCTTCGCGGTCGCCGCGATCTGCGCCGAGGCCCGCAGCCGGGGCGAGCGCCGCGTCAGTGTGCTGTGGGTGCCGGGCCATCACGGCCCGGAGTACTTCTACCTGCGTCTCGGCTTCCGCCCGACCGGCGAGATGTTCTACGGGCAGGTGGCCGCCGAGCTGCGGCTGGCTTAGCGCAAGCGATCCGGAGACGCGCGGCGCCGCGTCGCACCCGGATCGCGCCCCCGCAGGTCAGGGCCCCTCGGTGGCTGCCCGGGTGAGGGTCGTCGCGGTGTGCACCGCGCTCGCGATGGCCTGGTCGGGGGCGAGGCCGCAGAGGTCGGTGAGGGTGAAGAGAGCTTCGGCGCTGATGACCACGGCCAGGTCGCGCTTCAGCTGCGCGAGCGACTCGGGGGCGGTCGCGCCGAGCGTCTCCGCCAGGGGGGCGAGCGCGTGGTCGATCAGGCCGACGCGGAGGGCGGGGCGCGCGCCGACGGTCGCGGGCTGGGTGATCGTCGCGGCGATCATGGCGCGGGTGGCGCCCTGGTAGGTGAGGACCATGCGGAGCAGATGTTCGGTCGCGGCGGCGATGCGTTCGACCGGGTCGGTCGAGTCCGCGACGGACGCGAGGGCCTCGGCCGGGGTGGGCCACTCGCCGACCATGGCCTCCTGGAGCAGGCTCGCCAGATCGGGGAAGTAGCGGTAGGCCGTCGCCTCGGAGACCAAGGCGGCCTTGGCGACCTCGGGCATGGACAGCTCGCGGCCCGTGCGCATCTGTTCGGCGGCCGCCTGCAGGATCGCGTTCCGCGTGCGCAACTTCTGATTGGCCCGACCGCCACCGCCACCGCCACTGCCACTGCCCGTGGGCGCGGGGGCGGGGGCGGGGGCGGGCGTCTTGGGTTCGCTCATCTGCATGAGGACAAGCATAGCAAGTTCGCCCTGGTAATGAGAGAGCACTTGCATAAAGCCGTGAGGGCGCTCTACATTCATGACAGTTAACTCTCACCAAGCAAGAGGAGTCCTTGTCATGACTGCCCCCGCCCCTGCCGGCACGACCCGCACGATCGAACTCCGCGACGGACTCACCCTCACCGTCCAGGAGTTCGGCGAGAACACCGACGGCACCG
The DNA here is from genome assembly GCF_041262525.1 of Streptacidiphilus sp. MAP12-20. Taxonomy (NCBI): domain Bacteria; kingdom Bacillati; phylum Actinomycetota; class Actinomycetes; order Kitasatosporales; family Streptomycetaceae; genus Streptacidiphilus; species Streptacidiphilus sp. MAP12-20. Next base: position 205,931 of record NZ_JBGCCK010000011.1, on the reverse strand, counting down.
GAGTGCTGATGCTGCACGGCGGGGCCGGTCCCCGCTCGATGGCGGGATTCGCCGCCGGAATGTCCCAGCACGCCTACGTGGTCGTGCCGACCCACCCCGGCTTCGACGGCACCCCTCGCCCGGGCCGGACCGACACCGTCGCCGACCTCGCCACCGCCTACCTCGACCTGCTCGACGAACTCGACCTGCGCGGCGTGATGGTGGCCGGCAGTTCGGTCGGCGGATGGATCGCCGCCGAGATGGCACTGCGCGACAACCGCGGCCGGATCGCCTGCCTGACCCTGCTCGGCTCCACCGGCATCGCTCCCGAGCCGCCCGTGCAGCTGGCGAACCCCGCCGAGATCGGCCCGGCCAGGACCGGCGAACTGGCCTTCCACAACCCCGACCTGCGCATCGACCCGGCCGCGCTCAGCGCGGAGCAGCTCGCCGCCATGGCCGCCAACCAGCGCACTCTCGCGATCTACGCGGGGGACCCGTTCTGCCACGACCCGAAGCTGCGCGGCCTGGACCAGCCACGACGGATCGCCTGGGCGCCGGCCTGGAAGCGGCTGGCCGCACCCAGCCGGGCGAGAAGTTCGGTGATACGGCGGCGCAGGGTGCGCTCGCTGCTGCCGAGCGGACGCCACGCGGACGAGCCGTCCCTGGTGGCCGCGACCGCAGGCCCCGGCTACGACACGGTCACCGGCCTTGGCTCCCCCACCGCCGGCGTCGACGGCGCGTGGGCGGCGATGAAGTAGTCATCCGCCGCGCGGCGGAGGCGACGTGGTGCGGGGCGGTCCGTGGACTGCCCCGCACCAGCGTTTGCTCCCGTTCTCGACCGGCCTGGGCCCGCTCTCAGGGCGCTCTCTCAGGGCGCGGTCCGGCGGTGGATCGGCCCGCCGGGCGCATACCAGCCGGCCTTCTTCCTGACGGCGGGCGAAGGATCGTGGTCCCGCGCGTCGACGAGCGCCTCGGCCGCTTCGGCGTGGCTGTGCACCCAGAGGCCGACGAGCTCCGCGGCCCTGGCCCGCACCTGGGCGTCCGGGTCCTGGCGCAACAGCCGGATGCCACGCGGCAGCACGGCGACCCGGTCGGGGCGGCAGGCGTCGGACTTGCACCGGTCGCAGGAGACGGCGTGCACGGCGGCGACCCGCACGCGCGCGTCGGGATCGTCGAGCATGGCGACGAGGTCGTCCAGCGCGTCCTCGACGAGCAGATGGTCGAGGAGCTTGCAGCAGTTCTCGCGGACCACGGGGTCGGCGTGGCCCAGTCCCCGCCGGATCGCGGGCAGCACGTCGGCGCCGCAGCGCAGCAGTTCGCGGAAGGCGACCGGGCGCCGCGGCTCGCTGCCCAGCGCACACACCAGGGTGTCCGCGCGCGTTCGTGTGGTGGACATGTGCTCTCCCTTCCGCCCGAACGAGTCTGCGTACCAACCCGCCGCGCCGACAACCCATTTGTTACCGAGCGCGGGCCCTCTCAGGCGCGCTCGGCCGCGCCGCGCTCCACGCAGAGCTCGTTGCCGTCCGGGTCGAGGAGGGTGACCCAGCCGGTGCCGTCGGGGCGGCGGTGGTCCTCGTGGAGGGTCGCGCCGAGGGCGAGGAGGCGGGTGACCTCCTCGTCGCGGGTGCGGTCGGTGGGGGCGAGGTCGAGGTGGACCCGGTTCTTGACGGTCTTGCCCTCGGGCACGGTGATGAAGAGAAGGCGCGGCCAACCGCTGTCCGGCGGCGCCAGGCTGGCCTCTGGATCGCCGGGGAAGTCGTCGTCGGCGAGCGGCCAGCCCGTCACCTCGGACCAGAATCCGGCCAGCGTGTAGGCGTCGCTCGCGTCGAAGGTGATGCTGTGCATGAGGGAGCTCAACGGTTCTCCTGAGGACGAGTCACTGTGGCCTGGTCATCCTGCCACCACCGGTGCCTCCTGATGCTGTGTCACAACCGGCCTCGGGCGGCGCTGATCCAGGGCCTGCGCTACTTCGCGGCGCGCCCGCCGCGCGGTTGAGCGACGCGGCGCAAGCCGCAACCGCGTACGGTTCGTCCACGCCGCATTGTCCGAAGCGGAGTGGGACGAACCGCAGGAGCTGCTTCTAGGGTCACCGGAACCCGAGCAGAAGAGGGGCAGCCCCGTGAACTGGCTCATCCACGACTACCGCGAGGACGACCTGGCCGCCGTCGTCCACCTGATCGACAGCACGGCAGGTCTCGGCCAGGAGTCCGTGTTCTCGCTCGCCGAGTGCATCGCCGCGCTGACCTCGCGCCAGCCGGCCGTCGTCGCCGTGCACGACGGGGTGCCGATCGGGGCGGCGCTCGCGCAGGTCGCGGGCGCGGGTGAGCGCGCGTGGGTGATGCGGATCGCGATCGCGCCCGCCTGGCGCGGACGCGGCCTGCCGAGCGCGCTGCTGCGCGAGCTTGAGCGGCGGCTGGTGGACGCGCGGGTGCGGCGGATCGCCTACGTGCTGCCCGAGGAGGAGCTGCTCGGCGAGGGCCTGCGCAACGCCGGCTACGAACGCCGTCCGGCCGCGGCGTACTTCGAGAAGACCGAGCCGGCCGCAGGCTCCGCCGCAGGATCGCTGGAGGAGCTGGGCGGGCGGGTGCTCGGCGGCGACCTGTGGGAGCAGGTCGCCGGGATGACGGCGGAGAAGGACCTGATCGAGCGCCGGATCGTGCTGCCGCTCGCCGAACCCGAGCGCGCCGCCCGGCACGGCGTGCGGCCGCCGCGTGCGATCACCCTCTTCGGCCCACCCGGCACCGGCAAGACCACCTTCGCCCGCGCGATCGCCTCGCGGCTGGGCTGGCCCTTCGTCGAGCTGCTCCCCTCCCGCCTCGCCGACGAGGGCAATCTGGCGGCGGCGCTGCGCAGCGCCTTCACCCGGATCGGCGAGCTGGAGCGGGTGCTGGTCTTCATCGACGAGGTCGAGGAGATCGCCCCGGTGCGCGGCGAGGCCGGGCAGGGCGGCGGCGGGGGCGTGGGCGGCGGTATGCACGCGATGCACGGGGTGACCAACGAGCTGCTCAAGCTGATCCCCGGCTTCCGCGAGCGCGACGGCCGGCTGCTGGTCTGCGCGACCAACTCGGTCCGCTCGATCGACCCGGCGTTCCTGCGCACCGGCCGCTTCGACTACGTGATCCCGATCGGCACCCCCGATCCGGCCGCGCGCGCCGCGATCTGGTCCCGCTACGCGCCGGCGCTCGGCCGCACCGATGTGGACGTGACGGCGCTGGTCGAGGCGAGCGAGCGCTTCTCCCCCGCCGACATCGAGCACGCCGCGCGCCTGGCCGCGCAGACCGCGTTCGAGCGCGACGACGCCGAGGCGGGCGCGAGCACGGCCGACTACCTGGACGCGATCGCCGCCAGCCGACCGACCGTCACCACCGCGATGGTCGAGGCCTTCCGCGCCGACATCGGCTCGCACGCCCGACTGTGAATCCTGGGGCGAGAGTTACTGTTTGGTAACGAGTCTGGTCCAAGCGTTCGCTTTGTTTCATCCCGCTGCCACTTTGTTACCGGGCAGTCGTCATCTGGCTGTTCGAGAGTCCCTGGGTTGGAGTCGCGTTCTCTCGTTCCGGAGGCCATTGTGGCGCCCGTCACTCGTCGTACCTTCCTCGGTTCCGCCGCCGCGCTCGGCGCGGCCCTGGGCCTGGAGTCCCTGCCCGGCAGCGCCACGCGCGCGGCGGCGGCAACCACCGGCACCATCACCGACGTCAAGCACGTCGTCGTGTTGATGCAGGAGAACCGCAGCTTCGACCACTACTTCGGCGCCATGAAGGGCGTGCGCGGGTTCGGCGACCGCGCCACCATTCAACTGCCGGGCGGTGACAGCGTCTTCAACCAGCCCAACGGGTCCGGACGCCAGTACCCGTGGCAGCTCAGCGCGACCAACACCTGGTGGTGGGGCGCGAGCAAGGAGCAGCTGGCGCAGTGCGACGGGTCGCTCGACCACTCGTGGTCGACCCAGCACTCGGCCTGGAACAACGGCAAGATGGACAACTGGGTCTCCGCCAAGAACTCGGTGCGGACGCTCGGGTTCATGGCCCGAAGCGACATCCCGTTCCACTACGCGCTGGCCGACAACTACACCATCTGCGACGCCTACCACTGCTCGATCCTGTCGGCCACCGGCCCCAACCGCACCTATCTGTGGTCCGGGCAGATCGACCCGTCGGGCGCGGCCGGCGGTCCCGCCTACGACGGCGGCTCGGAGTCGGGCCTGAAGTGGCAGACCTACGCCGAGGCGCTGCAGAACGCCGGGATGAGCTGGAAGGTCTACCAGAACGCGAGCGACAACTACGGAGACAACGCGCTGGCCTACTTCTCCCAGTTCAGCAGCGCCCCCTCGTCCAGTCCGCTGGCCCAGCACGGCATGGGCTCGGTGCCGTCGACCGGCTCCACGCCCGACGACATCGCCGCCGCCATCAAGGCCGACGCGCTGGCCGGAACGCTGCCGCAGGTCTCCTGGGTGGTCTCCAACCAGCTCTTCTCCGAGCACCCGGACGGCCCGCCGGAGAACGGCGCGCACTTCGTCAACCTGGTCGTCCAGGCGTTGGCCGCCGATCCCGATGTCTTCGACTCGACCGTGCTGTTCCTCAACTATGACGAGAACGACGGCTTCTTCGACCACGTGCCGCCGCCCGTCGCGCCGTCCGGCACGGCCGGGGAGTTCTACTCCGGCACCAACATCGGGCTCGGCTTCCGCGTCCCGATGATCATCGTCTCGCCGTGGACCCGTGGCGGCTGGGTCGACTCCCAAGTCTACGACCACACCTCGGTGCTGCGCTTCCTGGAGACCTGGACCACCGCCATCGGCACGCCGGCCGCCTGTCCGAACATCTCCACCTGGCGCCGCCAGGTCTGCGGTGACCTGACCGGCGCGTTCGACTTCGCCAACCCGGTCTACGGGCTCCCGGGCCTGCCGGACACCAGCGCGACCATCAGCCAGGCCACCGCCAACACCATGATCAACCCGAGCCCGGGCACCAACTCCCTGCCCACCCAGGAGCCGGGCACCAAGCCCGCCCGCGCACTGCCCTACCAGCCCAACGCCTGGGTCGACCGGATCGAGTACGACGCCAACGGCAAGACCCTGCTCTGGATCGACCTGGCCAACCAGGGCCCGCAGGCCACCGCGTACGCCCACTACTCGCTCTACGCCAACGCCTACCGCAGCGGCGGCCCCTGGCAGTACACCGTCGCCCCCTACAGCAACGGCACCGACGGCAGCACCAGCGACTTCTTCAACATCGGTACCGGCTACGGCGACGGGCAGTACGACCTCACCTGCGTCGGCCCCAACCGCTTCCTGCGCCGCTTCACCGGCAACGCGACGACGGCCGGCAAGAGCTGCGAGGCCACCACGTCCTACGCGCCGGCCCCGGACACGGGCAAGGAGTCGGTCTGGTTCACCATGACCAACACCGGGACCAGCACGGTGACCTTCACCATCACCACCACGAACTACCGCAGCGACGGCCCCTGGACCTACCAGGTCGCCGCCGGGGCGTCGGTCTCGGACTACTTCAACGCGATCGCCTACACCAACGGCTGGTACGACTTCACGGTCACCGTCAGCGGCGACTCGAGCTGGAGCCGCCGCGCGACGGGCCACATCGAGACGGGGAGCGCGAGCGTCAGCGGCTGACGGTCAGCAGCTGATCAGCCGCCGGCGGACAGCGCCATCAGCGCCAGGTCGTCCTGCCGGCTCTCGGAGTACGCGGCGAGGTCGTCGCCCAGGAAGGCGATGACCTTCGCCGGAGAGCACTCCGGCCCGCCTGCGCCCGCCGGGAACCGCTCGGCCAGGCGCGACCTGAGCGGGTAGAAGCGCCCGTCGGCGTCGCGGGCCTCGCTCGCGCCGTCGGTGTAGAGGAGCACGACCTCCTCCGGCGCCAGCCGGTGCCGGAGGAGCTCGCCGCTCGGTCCGCCCAGGTCGCCGAGTCCGAGGGGCAAGGCGGCTGGGGTGCGGAGCGTGCGGACCGCGCCGTCGGCGACCAGCAGCGGGTCCAGGTGGCCGCGGTTGACGACGGTGAGCCCGCCGTCCGCGTCGTACTGGACCAGGATCGCGGTCGCGAAGAGCTCGCCGTCGCCGGTCAGCGCCGCTTCGCGCAACAGCCGCCGGTCCATCCGGGCGGCCACCTCCTCCAGGTCGGCGACCTCGTGCGCCGCCTCCCGAAAGGCGCTCAGCACGGCGGAGACCGTCTCCACCGCCGTCAGGCCCTTGCCTCGCACGTCACCGACCAGGGCCCGGCAGCCGAACGGCGTCGTGGCCAGGTCGTAGAGGTCACCGCTGATCGGCGTGCCGGCCTCGGCCGGACGGTAGAGGGCGGCGGTCCGGAGCCCGCCGACCCGGTCGGGCACCGGGCGCAGCAGGGTCTGCTGGAGCGCCTCCGCGACGGACCGGGCGGCGACCAGGTCGCGGAACTGCCTGCGCCGCTGGCGCGCCAGGGCGGCCGAGACCAGCGCGACCATGCCGGTCACGGCGTAGGCCATGACGTGGTGCTGCTCGGTGACGTGCTGCTGGGGCAGCGCGACGACGGCCTGCAGTCCGAGCGAGACGAGGGCGAGCAGCCAGACGACGCGCGGCCCGCTGGAGAAGGCGGCGAAGGCCGGCAGCGCGATGAAGAGGAAGCCGACGGCGAAGCGACCGGCCGGCGTGACCTCCAGCAGCAGGCCGACCGCGACGAGCGCGAGGGGCAGCGCGCGGACCCAGCGCGGCGGCGTCGGAATCCCCCCGGCGAGCGCGGTCAGACGGCTGGACGGACTTGGAACCACACCCATTTCCCGCCCTCCTCCCGCTCGCATCCCCACTCGTCGCTCAGCGCCTGGATCAGGTCCAGCCCGCGCCCCGACTCGGCGGGCCCGTCCTGCGGAACGCGTTCCGCCATGGGGACGGACGAGGTCGGCCGCAGCGCGCGGGGGTCGCTGTCGAAGACCGCGCAGTACATCGTGCCCGTGCCGGAGTCGACCGAGAGCTCGACGGTGACCTGCGCACCGACCGTGTGTTCCACGGCGTTGGCGACCGCCTCGGTGACCAGCAGCTGGCCTCGGTCGGCCACGTCCTGGTCATGCGGAGCGGCGAGCGCCGCGACCGTGTGGCGGGCCTGGGAGGCCGCCCTGGCGTGGCGGGGGAGCCGCAGGATCGCGGCCGAGCTGCGGGCATGCGCGTTCATGTCGTTCCCCTCGGCAGGACGGGCGCGGGCACCGGCGGTGAGCCGTAGGAAAGGGAGCGGCGGCGGGGCACCACCTCGCCGACGCCGCTCCCCCTCTGTCCTCGAGCCTAGGCGGACGAGCCCGCCGTTCCCTGTGCCCAAAGGTGGATCCCCGACGGCCGAAGGTGTACAGCGCGTCAGGCCGAAGGGCCTGTCCGAGGCTCGAACAAGCCGGACGCGCAGGTGTCGCCGAACGAGCGGCGCCATCCGGACAGAGCGGTGTCTCGCGCACTTCCTCGCGCCCCCGACGGGTTGCCTGGCTAGGCTTCGAACATGGCTCCAGCTCTGCGATTTTCGACCGGCCCCGGTCGGTGGGTCCTGGCCGCCACCGTGCTGGGGTCGGCGTTGGCGTCGATCGACGCGACGGTCGTCGGGATCGCACTGCCCGCGATCGGGCGGGATTTCGGGGTCGGGTTGGCCGCGCTGCAGTGGGTGGTCACCGCCTACACGCTCACGCTCGCGGGCCTGCTGCTGGTCGCCGGATCGCTCGGGGACCGCTACGGGCGCAAGCGGTACTTCCTGATCGGGGTCGTCTGGTTCGCGCTCGCGTCCGCGCTCTGCGGGCTCGCGCCCAACGCGCCGACGCTCATCGCCGCCCGTGCGCTGCAGGGCGTCGGCGCCGCCCTGCTCACGCCGGGGAGTCTCGCCATCCTCGAGGCCTCGTTCGTGCCCGAGGACCGGGGCCGGGCGATCGGCGCGTGGTCCGGGCTGAGCGGGGTCGCCACCGCCGTCGGACCGTTTCTCGGGGGGTGGCTCGTCCAGGCCGTCTCCTGGCGGCTGATCTTCGCGATCAACCTGCCGGTCGCCGTGCTGGTCGTGGTGCTCGCGCTGCGGCACGTGCCCGAGTCCCGCGACCCGGGGACCGTCGGCGCGCGGATCGACATCGTCGGCGGGCTGCTGGTGACGCTCGGGCTGGTCGGGCTCACCTACGGCCTGATCGAGGGGCCGTCCAGTGGATGGCGCAGCGGCAGCGTGCTCACCGCGTTGGTCGGCGGCGTGCTGCTGCTGGTCGCCTTCGTCCGGTGGGAGGCGGCGACACCCGCCCCCATGCTGCCGCTCTCGCTCTTCGCCGCGCGGCAGTTCACCGCGACGAACGTGGTCACGTTCGTGATGTACGGGGCGCTCGGCGGCGTGCTCTTCCTGCTGCCGATCCAGTTGCAGCAGGTCTCCGGCTACTCGGCGCTCCAGGCCGGGATCTCGCTGCTCCCGCTGACGCTGATGATGCTCGCGCTCTCCGCCCGCTCCGGCGCGCTCGCCGCGCGGATCGGACCTCGGCTGCAGATGAGCGTCGGGCCCTGCCTGGTCGGGCTGGGCATCGGACTGCTGGCGGCCGTGAACGGCTCGGGCTCCTACGTCACCGAGGTGCTGCCGGCCGTGCTGGTGCTGGGCCTCGGGCTGGCCGCGACAGTGGCGCCGCTGACCTCCACGGCGCTCTCCTCCGCACCGGCCGCGCACGCGGGCATGGCGTCGGCCGTCAACAACGACGTCGCCCGCGCCGCCTCGCTCATCGCGGTCGCCGTGCTCCCGGCGCTCGCCGGGATCACGGGTTCCGCATACCTGCATCCCGCCGAGTTCTCGGCGGGCTTCCACCGCGCCTCACTGATCTCGGCGGCGCTCTGCGTGCTCAGCGGCCTGCTGGCCGCGGCGCTCATCCGCAACCCCGTCCGCGCGAAAGCGACGGAGGCCGAGGAGGCAGCGCCGCAGCACAGCTGCGGTCTGGACGCGCCGCCGCGTCACCAGGGCGGCTGATCAGCGGCTGACCGTCAGCCGCTGACGCTCGCGCTGCCGGTCTCGATGTGACCGGTGACGCGGCGGCTCCAGCTGGAGTCGCTGCTGACGGTGACCGTGAAGTCGTACCAGCCGTTCTGGTACGCCACCGCGTTGAAGTGGTCCGAGACCGTCGCCCCGGCCGCGACCTGGTAGGTCCACGGTCCGTCGGTGCGGTAGTTGTTGGACTTGACCGTGAAGGTGACGCTGCCGGTGCCGGTGTTCGTCAGGTGCACCCAGAGCGCCTCCTGCCCGGTGTCCGGTGCGACGGCGTAGCTGGTGGTCGCCTCGCAGGTCTTGCCGGCCGCCGTGGTGTTGCCGGTGAAGCGGCGCAGGAAGCGGTTCGGGCCGACGCAGGTGAGGTCGTACTTGCCGTTGCCGTAGTTGGTGCCGATGTTGTAGTAGTCGCTGGTGCTGCCGTCGGTGCCGTTGCTGTAGGGGGCGACGGTGTACTGCCACGGGCCGCCGCTGCGGTAGGCGTTGGCGTAGACGGAGTAGTGGGCGTAGGAGGTGGCCTGCGCACCCTGGTTGGCCATCTTGAGCCAGAGCAGCGTCTTGCCGTTCGCGTCGAACTCGAGGTGGTCGACCCAGGCGTTGGGCTGGTAGGGCAGCGCGCGGGCGGGCTTGGTGCCGGACTCCTGCACGGGCAGGGAGTTGGTGGTCGGGCCCGGGTTCGGCAGCGGGTCGCAGTTGGCCTGCCCGAAGACCGCGCTGGTGGCGGGCAGGGCGGGAACCCCGTAGACCGGGTTGGCGAAGTCGAAGGCGGCGGTGAGGTCGCCGCAGACCTGGCGACGCCAGGCAGAGATGTTGTTGCAGACCGCCGGGGTGCCGAGCGCTGCGGTCCAGGTCTCCAGGAAGCGGATCACCGAGGTGTGGTCGTAGACCTGGGAGTCGACGAAGCCGCCGCGGGTCCAAGGGGAGGCGATGATCATCGGGACGCGGAAGCCGAGGCCGATGTTGGTGCCGGAGTAGAACTCGGCTGCGGTGCCCGAGGGCGCGGCGGGCGGCGGGACGTGGTCGAAGAAGCCGTCGTTCTCGTCGTAGTTGAGGAACAGCACCGTCGAGTCGAAGGTGGCGGAGTCCGCCGCGAGCGCCTGGACGACGAGGTTGACGAAGTGCGCGCCGTCGTTCGGCGGGCAGTCGGGGTGCTCGGAGAAGGCCTGGTTGGCGACGACCCAGGAGACCTGCGGCAGCGTCCCGGCGAGCGCGTCGGCCTTGATGGCGGCGGCGATGTCGTCCGGGGTGGAGCCGGTGACGGCCGGCACGGAGGCCATGCCCTGCTGGTAGAGGGCGCTGCTGGTAGAGGCGCCTGTGAACTGGTTGAAGTAGGCGAGGCCGTTGTCGCCGTAGTTGTCGTTGGCGTTCTGGTAGACCTTCCAGCTCACCCCGGCGTTCTGCAGGGCCTCGGCGTAGGTCTGCCAGGACAGGCCGGACTCGGAGCCGCCGTCGTAGGCGGGGCCGCCGGCGCTGCCGGAGGGGTCGATCCAACCCGACCAGAGGTAGGTGCGGTTGGGGCCCGTCGCCGACAGGATCGAGCAGTGGTAGGCGTCGCAGATGGTGTAGGCGTCGGCCAGCGCGTAGTGGAACGGGATGTCGCCGCGCGAGAGGTAGCCCATGGTGCGGTTGGAGCCCTTGGCGGAGATCCAGGAGTCCATCTTCCCGTTGTTCCACGCCTTGTGCTGCGTCGACCAGGAGTGGTCGAGCGAGCCGTCGCACTGGGCGATGGTCTCCGAGGTCTGCCCCGAGGCGGGCGCGGTGGTGCTCATCTGCCACGGGTACTGGCGACCTGACCCGTTGGGCTGGTCGAAGACGTTGTAGCCGCCGGACAGTTGGACGGTGGCGCGGTCGCCGAACCCGCGCACGCCCTTCAAGGTGCCGAAGTAGTGGTCGAAGCTGCGGTTCTCCTGCATCAGCACGACGACGTGCTTGACGTCGGTGATCGTGCCAGTGGTCGCTGCCGCGGCGCGTGGGGCGCTGCCGGGCAGGGACTCCAGGCCCAGGGCCGCGCCGAGCGCGGCGGCGGAACCAAGGAAGGTGCGACGAGTGACGGGCGCCACGAGAGTCCTCCGGAACGAGAACGAGAGAGTTCGACGTGGGGACTATGGAGCGCGCAAGTGACCTGAGCCCCCATCCAAGGTGGCAGGGACATGAAGCGGAGCCTACCGTTTGGACCAGACTCGTTATCGCTTTGTGATGTTGGAACTCGCCTGTCGCTGACCCGCCCTCAGATGAGCGCCCGACCCGAGCTTCTCCAGATACCTTCCAAGAAAGGTAGTCTGAATCCATCCGACCGCCGCTCGGCCGATCCGACCCCACCCGCAAGGAGCCGTCCGACGTGGACTCCGCCGCCTCCCTCCCGTTCACCGAGGCCATACCGGCCCCCAGTGACGGCGACGACGAGCCCCTCCGAACCGGCGGTCTCCGCCTGCTGCTCATCCTCGGCGCGCTCTCCGCCTTCGGGCCGCTGAGTCTCGACATGTACCTCCCCGGACTGCCCCAACTGGCCGGGGACTTCCACGTCTCCGACGCCGCCGTCCAGCTCACCCTCACCAGCTGCCTCATCGGTCTGGCCCTCGGCCAGCTGGTCGCCGGTCCGATGGCGGACGCGTGGGGGCGGCGCAGGCCGCTGCTGATCGGGCTGGCCGCCTACGCGCTGGCGTCCGTGCTCTGCGCGCTCGCGCCCTCGGTCGAGACGCTGACCACGCTGCGGATCGTCCAGGGCCTGGCAGGCGGCGTCGGCATCGTGATCTCCCGTGCCGTCGTCTCCGACCTGCACAAGGGCGTCGCGGCCGCCCGGTTCTTCTCCGCGCTGATGCTGGTCAACGGCACCGCACCGATCCTCGCGCCGGTCATCGGCGGACAGTTGCTGCGCTTCACCGACTGGCGCGGGGTCTTCCTCGCGCTCGCGCTGATCGGCTGCCTGCTGCTGGCCGCGGCGGCACTGGGCCTGCGCGACACGCTGCCCCCGGCCGGGCGCAGGCGGGGCGGGCTCGGCGAGACCCTGCGCGGCATGGGCGCGCTGCTGCGCGGCCGTGCGTTCGTCGGCTACGCGCTCTGCGGCGGCTTCGCGCTGGCGGCGATGTTCGCCTACATCTCGGGCTCGTCGTTCGTGCTGCAGAACGTCTACGGGCTCGACGCGCAGACTTTCAGTTTCGTCTTCGGCAGCAACGCACTGGGCATCGTGCTGTTGGGGCAGCTCAACGGGCTGCTGCTGCGCCGCTTCGCGGTCGAGACGCTGCTCCGCGCCGGGCTGCTGCTGAGCGCGACGGGCGGGCTCGGCCTGCTGGCGTCGGTGCAGTTCGGCTTCGGCCTGCCCGGCGTGCTGGCCAGCCTCTTCGTGCTGGTCTCCAGCATCGGCCTGATCGGCCCGAACTCCACCGCGCGGGCCATGGAGGGCCACCCGGGCCGGATCGGCGCGGCCTCCGCGCTGGTCGGCCTGCTGCAGTACGGCGTGGGCGGCCTCGCCGCCCCGCTGGTCGGCCTCGGCGGCAGCGGGACGGCGCTGCCGATGGCGAGCGTGGCGGCGTCCTTCGCGCTGGCGTCGGTGCTGGTCTACGCGCTGCTGGTGGGCAGGCGCTCGACCGGGGGCTCGACCCCGGTACCGATCCAGCGGACCACGTCCGCCGCGCGGTAGGCCGCGCCCTTCGGGGCGAGCGCGGCGAGAAAGCCGAGGTCCTTGCCGAGCGTCAGCAACGGCGGCTCCTCGCGGCCGCCGGGGCGGCGCTGGCCCAGCCGGACGGTCGCCAGCAGCCCGTTGCAGAGACACTGCCGCCCTGCCGTGTCGGCGGCCTGCCCGCCCTTGCGGACGTAGGCCGCGACCGGCTCCGCGGAGCAGCGGTAGTCGAGTCCGCCGTCGGCGCGGCGCACGGGCGGCCGGTTGCACGATCAGGGGCGCGGGGCTCTGCTTGATCAACTGCGCGCGCGGCAAGCCACCGGGGAGGTGGGTCCCCGAACGAGCAGGGCCATCGGCACGGCGGCAGGTGGTTACGCGCGCGCAGTTGATCAAGCAGAGCCCCGCGCCCCCAGATCGTGCAACCTCAGCTGGTGAGGCCGCGTTCGACGAGATCGAGGGTCGATTCCAGGACCGCTGCGAAGTCCTCAGGACCGCAGCTGGCGAGGGGGCCGTCGATGGTGAGCAGCGCCAGCCCGTGCAGGGCAGCCCACGCCGGCAGCTCGGCCCCGGGCCTGCGCTCCGCCGGTATCAGGCCGACGGCCAGCAGCGCGTCCAGCGCCGCGCCCACGGTCTGGAAGGCGCGGTACTCCCCCAGTGCCTCCGGGCCGACGGCCAGTTCCCGTGCGCCGTGGCAGAAGGCCGTGCGGAAGAGGCCCGGTTCCGCCTGGGCGAAGCCCACATACGCCGCGCCCAGCGCCCGCAGCCGCTCCCGTGGCCCGACGACGGCGTCCAGCGCGGCGTCCAGCGCGTCCGCCAGCAACTCGTGGCCGCGCTCCTTCGCGACGCGCAGCAGCTCCTCGTGGGAGGAGAAGTGCCGGTAGGCCGCCGCCGCGGAGACGCCCGCGCGGCGGGCGGCCTCGCGTAGGACCACCGCCTCCGGGCCGCCCTCGCGGGCGAGAGCGACCGCCTCGCGGGCGAGCGCGTTGGCGAGGTCGCCGTGGTGGTAGCGGGCGCGGGCGGAGAACCGGGAGTGGGGCACACCCCGATTCTGCCGCCCGCGACGCGGAAACGTGACGTCAGACGGACTTCTGGTAGGAACGGAAGGTCCGCATGGAGAGCCAGATCGCACCGGCTGCCAGCAGCACCAGCCACCCGCCGTGGCTCAGCACGGACCACCAGTCGGCGTGCTCGGACATCGCCGCACGGCCCGCCTCCAGCGCCCAGTTGACCGGGTTGAACCGGGCCACGACCTGCATCCAGTGCGGCATCAGACCGGTGGTCATGAAGGCGGAGGAGAGGAAGGTCAGCGGCAGCAGCATGAAGGTGTTGATGCCGATGATCGACTCACGCTCCCGCACCAGCATGCCTATCGCATTGGAGAAGGCCCCGAAGACCGCGCCCAGCACGGACGAGGCGACGACCAGCACCAGCAGGCCCGCTGCCCCGCCGGGGTAGTGCGCGCCGCCGAGCCAGCCCAGCAGCACGATGACGACCGACTGGAAGGCCGTGGTCAGTGTCTGCATCAGCACATTGGCGTTCATGATCGCGCTGCGGTGCACCGGCGTGATCAGGAAGCGGTTCAGGGTGCCGCGCTCGATCTCCTCGAGCGTGCCCATGCCGGCCCACATGTTGGAGGAGACGGCGCTCATCACGATCACGCCGGGGACCAGGTAGTCGAGGTAGCTGCCCGCGCCAAAGCCCGGGATCTCGACCACCCTGCGGAACAGTGCGCCGAAGAGGAAGAGCCAGATCACCGGCTGGATCAGCGTGATGATCAGGTACGCGGGCTGCCGCAGGAACGCCATGAACTGGCGCTGCGTCATGAACCACGTCTCGCGCACGGCCGCGGAGGGAGCGAAGACTGCGGTGCTCATCGGGAGGCTCCTTCGGCCGCGTGCTCGATCACGTTCTCGGCGGCCGCGAAGCTGCGGCCCGCGTAGCGGAGGTAGACGTCGTCCAGCGAGGGACGGGAGACCGTGACCGCGGCGACGCTCGCGCCGATCCGGTCCAGTGCGGCGAGCACGGCCGGGACCGCCGCGGCGCCGTCGTCCGCGCGAGCCGCCACCCGGCGGCCGTCGACGGTGATGTCCCTCAGGCCCGACACCGCGCCGAGCGCGCCGACCACCGGCAGCTCGTCGGCCGCAGGACGCGACAGTTCCACCGCCACCGCGTCGCCGTGCAGTTCGCCCTTGAGCGCGTCGGGCGTGCCCTCGGCGACGATACGGCCACGGTCGACGATGGCGAGGCGGGCGGCGAGCTTGTCGGCCTCCTCCAGGTAGTGCGTGGTGAGCAGGATGGTCAGGCCCTCGGCGCCGGCGAGACGCTCGATCTCCTCCCACATCGCCGTGCGGGCCTCCGGGTCGAGGCCCGTGGTCGGCTCGTCGAGGAAGAGCACCTGCGGGCGGTGGACCAGCCCGATCGCGACGTCGAGGCGGCGCAGCATGCCGCCCGAGTACGTTTTCACCTGACGCCTGGCGGCCTCGGTGAGGTCGAACCGGGCGAGCAGCTCGTCGACCCTGCGGGTCAGTTCGACGCCGCCCATGCCGTAGAGGCGGCCCTGCAGCAGCAGGTTGTCACGGCCGGTGGCGACCGGATCCGCGCCGGAGCGCTGGGCGACGACGCCGATGGCTCGGCGGACCTTGGCGTGTTCGCGGGCCACGTCGAAGCCGGCCACCGTCGCCGTGCCGGAGTCGGCGGCGGCCAGGGTGGTGAGGATCTTGACGGTGGTGGACTTGCCCGCGCCGTTCGGGCCGAGCAGGCCGAAGACGATGCCGGGCTCGACGCTGATGCTGAGCCCGTCCAGCGCGCGGACGCCCTCGGGCGCGGCCTTGCCGCGGCCCTTGGGGTGGTAGGTCTTGACGAGGTCGACGGCGTGCACGGCCGCGCCCGCCCCGCCGCTCTGTTCGGCGGCGCGGTCGGGGACGGCGCCGGGTGACGGCGTCCTGGTGTCGGTGTTCATGACGGGGTTCCTCCGGTCGTGACGGCTTGGTGCTGCCGATCTACGGCGGGGGATCCGGGCTACGATGGGGATGCGTGTTCCTCGTAGCTACCAGATCCTGTTGGTGATGCTGTCTGTTGCCGCAGGCCGGTCGCGAGGTCCCGGCCCCCGCTGGTGTTGCCGCACCGGGCGGGGGCCCTTTTCGGTTGTCGGTTCTTCCGGCTCAGAGGTCGGGATGCGGCAGTTCCGCCGCCCGTGCCTCCAGCTCCGTCCACTCCTGGGGTGGCCGGCCGGTGGCGTGGTACTCACGCCAGCCGTCCAGGCCGCTGAGCGTGCCGGCGTCCATCTCCTCGATCAGGCCGAGCAGCCACGCCCGCTCCGCGCGTTGCATCGCGAGCGCGTACTCGGCCTCGATCAGGAAGACCCGCGGCAGCACCGCGACACACTGTTCCAGCGCGGTGACCTGCGCTGACACACTGTCATCGAGCGCCGCCAGCCGCTTGCGCAGCAGCGCGGCGACCTCGTCCGGCGGGAAGGTGCCCGCCAGCGAGAGGCCGGCCTCGAACTGCGGATACTCCTTCGCCGGGACGCTGAGCAGCTCCGACAGCCAGTCGTGCAGCTCGGCGCGACCGGCGTCGGTGAGGCCGTAGACCGTGCGCTCGGGCCTGCGGCCGTCGCGCTCGGTACCCGCGGCCTCGATGAAGCCATGTCGTTCCAGGTTCTGGACGACGGTGTAGAGCGAACCGAAATTGATCTTGATGCTGCCCTGCTTGCCACGCTGGCGCAGCACCTGTGACATCTCGTAGGGGTGACGCGGATGCTCACTGCAGAGCGAGAGCACGGCCAGGGCGAGCGGATTGCTCAGCTTGCGCTTGCCCACCCGAGCCACCTCCTCACTTACTCGTAGCCGAGTATATGACCACGGGTATAGCGCGTGTCAATACGCTATATCGCGATAGCCTTCCCGGCCTTCTCCCAGTTCGAGTTCAGCGTGTCCAGGTACTGCCGCGCCTGCGGGCCGAGCGCCACGCCGCGCGCGAAGGCCCGCATGTTGCCGGGACCGGTGTTGTACCCGAGGGCGAGGAGCTGGTCCTTGGTGAGCCCGCCGGCGCGATCGGCCGGCAGCTGCGCGGCCAGCTCGTGCAGGTACCAGGCCTCGGCCTGGATCGCGAGATCCGGGTCGTCGGGCAGCTCGAGCCAGGACCGCCCGGCGAACGAGCGGCCCTGCTTCACCTCGTCGAAGGTGGCCTGGTGCATGTTGGCGACGCCGAGCGAAGCGGTCGGCTTCAGCTTCAGCCAGGACCGCTCGAAGGAGGGGTCGTGCGGCTTGTAGTCCTCGTTGTAGAGCACCGCCATCACCAACTGCGGGTCCACACCCGCCTGCCCGGCGCGCTCGCGCACCTGGGCCGCGAACTGGGCCGGGTCGTAGCTGCCGGTGTACCAACTGCCGCCCGTCCCGGACGGCTTGGGCACACCGGAGGCCGGGGCGGACGTGGGCCCCCGGCCGCCCGGCGAACCGGTAGGACCGGCGGCGGGCCCTGACGAATGCGTGTCCTGACCGTGCGACACCCCCCAGAGCAACAGCCCGGCCACCGGAATGACCACCCACCAGCCACGGGAGGAACGCGCCACGGCCCGCTCACCCCACCGAGGAGTAGGCGATGATCCCGCGTCGGATTCCGTCGACCGCCTTGCGGGCCGCCGAACGCACCGCTCCGTCCTCCGGCGCGGCGTTGGCGATCTGGCCCAGCACGTCGATCAGCTGACGCGTCCAGCGGACGAAGTCGCCGGCCGGCATGTCGGCCTCGCGCAGCACCTTGTCGAGCGGATCGCCCGAGGCCCAGCGGAACGCCGTCCAGGCGAAGCCGAGATCCGGCTCGCGCTGGCCCCAGTTCTCCATGGTGGAGAGCTTGTGCTGCTCCTCCAACGCGTCCAGGTGGCCCCAGAGCCTGATCATCTCGCCGAGCGCCTCACGCGCCTTGCCGTCGGGCAGCTTGACCGCGCCGCCCTCGTCGTCGGCGCGCCGCGACTCGTAGACCAGCGCCGAGGCGCAGGCTGCGAGCTCCGCCGGGGAGAGACCCTCCCAGACGCCCTCACGCAGGCACTCCGAGGCCAGCAGGTCCAGGTCGCCGTAGAGGCGGCCCAGGCGGCGGCCGTGGTCGGTGACGCTGTCACCCGCCAGGTAGTCCAGATCGGTCAGCAGTGCGCAGACCCGGTCGAAAGTGCGCGCGATCGTGTGCGTGCGGGAGCGCATCCGGCGCTCCAGCTGCTCGGTGTCGCGCTTGAGCCGGTCGTAGCGCTCGGCCCAGCGGGCGTGGTCCTCGCGCTCGTCGCAGCCGTGGCAGGGATGCTGCCGCAGCTCGACGCGGAGCCGCGCGAGCTCCGGGTCGTCCGCGGCCGCCGCGCGGCCCTTGCGGACGTGGCCCGGATCGATGTGCCCGGCCTTGCTGCGCAGCGCCGAGGCGAGATCCCGGCGCGACTGCGGACTGCGCGGGTTGAAGCTCTTCGGGATGCGGACCCGTTCGATCGCCTCGACCGGGACCGGGAAGTCGATCAACGCGAGCCGCTTGACCTGCCGCTCTGCGGTGAGCACCACCGGACGCGGGCCGTCGCTGTAGTCCTGCCGGGTGCCGTGCCGGCTGACCGGCGGCAGCCCCGGATCCAGCACCAGCGCGAGCCCGGCGAAGCGGCCGGTCGGCACGTGGATGACATCGCCGGGGCGCAGCTTCTCCAGCGAGTCGGCCGCGCTGGCCCGGCGCTGCGCGGCGCCCTCGCGGGCGAGCAGCGTCTCGCGGTCCTTGAGGGCCCGACGCAGGCCCATGTACTCCTCGAAGTCGCCGAGGTGGCAGGTGACCGCCTCCCGGTAGCCGGCCAGTCCCTCCTCGTTGCGCTGCACCTGGCGGGCGATGCCGACGACGCTGCGGTCCGCCTGGAACTGTGCGAACGAGGTCTCCAGCAGCTCCCGCGCGGTGTGCCGGCCGAACTGGCCGACCAGGTTGACCGCCATGTTGTACGACGGCTTGAACGAGGAACGCAGCGGATACGTGCGCGTCCCGGCCAGGCCCGCCAGGGCGGCCGGGTCGAGCCCCGGCTGCCAGAGCACGACGGCGTGGCCCTCGACGTCGATCCCGCGCCGCCCGGCGCGGCCGGTCAGCTGGGTGTACTCGCCCGGCGTGACGTCGGCGTGGGTCTCGCCGTTCCACTTGACCAGCTTCTCCATGACGACCGAGCGGGCCGGCATGTTGATGCCCAGCGCCAGCGTCTCCGTCGCGAAGACCGCCTTGCACAGGCCACGCTGGAAGAGCTCCTCGACGACCTCCTTGAAGGTCGGCAGCATGCCCGCGTGGTGGGCGGCGATGCCGCGCTCCAGCGCGTCCAGCCACTCGAAGTAGCCCAGCACGTGCAGGTCCTCGGCCGGGATGTTCGAGGTGCGGGCCTCGACGAGCCGGCGCACCTCGGCACGCTCGGCGTCGTTGTTGAGCCGCAGGCCCGCCTGCAGGCACTGCTGGACAGCGGCCTCGCAGCCCGCCCGGCTGAAGATGAAGGTGATCGCGGGCAGCAGGTTCTCGGCGTCGAGCCGGTCGATGACCTCGACGCGGCTGGGCGTCCAGGCGCGCCCGGGGCGGCCGTTGGACATCGAGCGGCCACGGCCGCGCTTCTCGAAGCGGTCCCTGCCGTAGCCACGCCGGTCCTGCTCGGCGCGGGCCAGGCGCACCAGCTCCGGGTTGACGTCGGCCTCTCCCCCGCGTCCTGCGCCGCCGTCGCGCTTGCGTCCCGAGGCGCGCTCCTCGGCGACGCGGGAGGTGAACAGGTCGTACATCTTGTGCCCGGCCAGCACGTGCTGCCAGAGCGGCACCGGGCGGTGCTCGGAGACGATGACCTTGGTGCCGCCGCGCACGGTGTCCAGCCAGTCGCCGAACTCCTCGGCGTTGGAGACGGTGGCCGAGAGCGAGACCAGGGTGACCGACTCGGGGAGGTGGATGATGACCTCCTCCCACACCGCGCCGCGGAAGCGGTCGGCGAGGTAGTGCACCTCGTCCATGACCACGTAGCCGAGGCCGTTCAGCGTGCTGGAGCTCGCGTAGAGCATGTTGCGCAGCACCTCGGTCGTCATCACGACGACGGGAGCCTCGCTGTTGACCGTGTTGTCGCCGGTCAGCAGGCCGACCTTGTCCGCGCCGTAGCGCTTGACCAGGTCCTGGAACTTCTGGTTCGACAGCGCCTTGATCGGCGTCGTGTAGAAGCACTTGCGGCCCTCGGCGAGCGCGAGGTGCACGGCGAACTCGCCGACGATCGTCTTTCCCGAGCCCGTCGGCGCGGCGACGAGCACGCCCTCGCCGCCCTCCAGCGCCTGGCAGGCCTCGATCTGGAACGGGTCCAGCGGGAAGTCGTACAGCTGCCGGAAGGCGTGCAGCGAGCTCGACTCCTCCTTCGCGCGACGGCGGGCCGCGGCGTAGCGCTCGGAGGGGCTGAGGCTCTCCTCGTCCTGCGAGGTCGTGGACGGGTCAGTCACCGCGCCACCTCTTCCCTGATCGGGCGCTGGGGAGCGCGGCTCTGGACATAGGTGAAGTGAAGGAGCATCTCAGCAAGGAGCGTACCCGCCAGGGCCGACACTCCACCTCAAGATTGTTTACGCGCTACCTCGGCCCGGGCCACCGCTCAGGTGACGTCGTCCGGGTGGTAGACCATCGGCTCGCCGGCGGCCAGCTCGGTGGCGTTGACCGGCTCCGGGATCGGCAGGTCGTCCGCGCCGAGCGCGGCGGGACGCAGGTCGAGCGAGGAGGCCTGGTCCGGGTCGAGCAGGCTGTCCGGGTCCTCTGACGCCTTGCGGCGGGCGACGGCCTTGTCCCGCAGGGTGGCTACGCCGACGGCGGCGAAGTAGAGGATGCAGATCGGCACCGCGAGCACGGTCATGGTGAGCGGGTCGCCGGTCGGAGTGGCGATCGCCGAGAAGACGAAGATGCCGAAGACCGCGCCGCGCCACCAGCCGCGGAGCCGGGCGGCGCTGATCACCCCGAGGAAGTTCAGCGCGACCAGCAGCAGCGGGATCTCGAAGGAGAGCCCGAAGACCAGCACCATCCGGATGAAGAAGTCCAGGAAGTCGGCGCCGGAGATGGCGAGGGAGAAGCTGCCGGGGTTGAAGCCGGCCAGGATGCCCAGGGCCTTGGGGAAGATCACGTAGGCCAGGTAGGCGCCGCCGAGGAAGAGAGGCACGGCGGCGACGACGAAGCTCAGGCCGTACTTCTTCTCCTTCTTGTACAGGCCGGGCGCGACGAAGGCCCAGAGCTGGTAGCTCCACACCGGGCTGGCGATGACCAACCCGATCATCATCGAGACCTTGAAGGTGAACGACAGCGGGGAGAGCACGCCGTTGTTGACCAGCAGGCCGTTGGGGCAGGCCGCGGACTTCTGGCCGTACCCCTTCACGCCGGCGATGTGGCAGGCCGGCTGAACCAGTTCGTTGATGGCCCAGTCGTGGATGACCCAGCCGATGATCGTCGCGACGATCAGGCCCAGCACCGAGACGATGAGCCGGTAGCGGAGCTCACGGAGGTGCTCCGCGAGTGGCATCCGGCCGTCGTCGTTCTTCGAAGGCTTCGACTGCGGCCTCTTCTGGGTGTCGCTCACCGTGCGGCTGTGTCCCTGCGAGAAGAGTGAGTTGGAGGGTGGAGCGGCGGATCAGCTCTGAACGGTCGGCTGCTTGTCCTCGACGGGGCGCGCGGAGGCGGTGTCACCCGGGCTGGACTGGATCGTCTTGGGGGCGGCGGCGGCCTGCTCCTCGGACGTCTGGACGTTGGCGACGGTGGCGTCCTTCTTGCCGTCGTCCTTCATGGCGCCGACTTCGGACTTCAGGATGCGCAGGGACTTGCCGAGGGCACGCGCGGAGTCAGGGAGCCGCTTGGCCCCGAAGAGCAGCAGCACGATGACCGCAATGATGATGATTTCAAGTGCGCGGTTTTCGAGCATCGGGGTTCCCTCTTCGTCGTCGTGTCTGCGCCGATGATACGCACCGTGAAGGCACGGTCGTCCAGGGCGTCGCAGCAGATCTTGCCGCTTCGACGCATCTTCGATACTACGCGGATCAGTTTGGGGCTTGAATAGACGGTGAGGCCCCCGTGAACGCGAGTTCTCCACCGAGCCGGGCGACGCCTTCCGCGGCGACCTCGACCTCCCGGCCGGCCCGACCGATCCGGTCAGCGCCGCGCTGCAGGGCACGCGCCAACGCGAGGACCTCGCGGTAGGCGAGCACGGCGAGACACCCGAGCACCAGCAGCCCCGCGGTCGTTAGGCCGATGATCATCCACGTCATGCTCTCAGCTTAGCTCCGAGGGCGGGGAGAACTGCTTGCGCTCCCGCAGGTGGTTGCACCACCAGGGGCGCGGGGAACTGCGCGACAAGCCACCCACGCAAGTAGAGCCCCGAACGCGCAGGGCCATCCGCTCGTCAGTGGTTGCTCGCGCAGTTCCTCGCGCCCCCGAGGCGCTACGCGCCTACGTGCAGCCGCATCGTCGGCACGCCCGCACCCGTCAGCGCAGCGATGATGCGGTCGCCCGCGTGCTTGCGGACCGCCACGCCGCACGCCGGGCAGGTGAAGCTGTAGAAGGTCCGTTCCTTCGTCCGGCCCAGCGCGAGCCGGAAGGCTCGCGCGTCCAGCTCGGCTGTGGAGCGGCAGTCCGGGCAGGATGCCCGAAAGCGACGCGGGGACGCGACCGCGCTCATCCGTCGTACCGGGCCAGGGCCAGGGCCGCGACCTCGCGGGCGCGGTCGGCGAGGGACTGCGGGGAGACGACACGGCCGTCGGGGCCGAGCCGCAGCACCAGGCGGAGCAGGGTCGCCGGGTCCGGCGTGCGCAGCACGATCCGCAGGCCGCCGTCCGGGCGCTCCTCCGCCGCCTCGTGCGTGTAGTACTCGGCGACCCAGCGCCCACCGGGGCCGACCTCCAGGACCACCTGCGGGTCGTCGCTCGACGGGCGGACCAGGCCCTCGGACAGGTCGCGCAGCTCCAGCGGCGGCGGGTCGGACGGGGTGTCCAGCACTTTGATCTCCGCGATCCGGTCCAGCCGGAAGATACGCCGGTCCTCGGAGAGCCTGCACCAGGCCTCGAGATAGGTGTGTCCCTCGGTGACCAGGCGGATCGGGTCGACCTCGCGCTCGGTGAGCTCGCCGCGGCCGGAGGACCAGTACTGCAGCCAGAGCCGCTTGCGCTCGGTGAAGGCGCGGTCGATCTCGGCGAAGACGTCGCCCTCGGCCTCGAAGGTCACCCCCACCCGGGTGCTGCCCTCGGCCACGTCCCCCGCCGCCGCCTCCAGCTTGGCGACCGCGCGGGTCAGCGCCTGGCGGTCGCGCTCGCGCAGGCCCGGCAGCCCGGCCACGGCCCGCGCCGCGACCAGCAGCGAAGTCGCCTCGTCGGCCGCGAGCCGCAGCGGCTGGGCGACGTCGTCGGGGTTGTGCCACCAGATCTGCTCGCCGTCGGTGTCGATGTCGAGCAGATCGCCACCGCGGAAGCTGGTGCCGCACATGGGCAGCACGCTCAGGTCGCGGATCAGCTCGCGCTCGCTGACCCCGAAGGCGCGGGCGACCTCGCTGACCCTGGCCCCCGGCCGCTCCCGCAGGTAGGTGACGAGCGACAGCATCCGCCGCGTCTGGTCGATGGCGCTACTCATGCTCCGACCTCACTCTCGACACTCGAGCCACCCGCGACCGCGCGCAGCCGGGCGATGACCTCGGCGCGCAGCTCGGCCGGCTCCAGCACCACCGCGTCCGGGCCGAACTCGACCAGGTCCGCCGCCAGGCCGTGGCCGTAGGGGATCTCCAGCTCGTCCCACTCGGCGTCCACCGGCTCCGCCGCCAGCGCCTTGGCGCGCAGCGGGAAAGCCGCCTTGCGCCGGACCCGGACGCGGGCACGCTCGGTCGCGCCCTCGCCGGCGAAGCGGGCGACGGTCTGCCGCACGTCCACGTGGTCCGGCACCGGCACGGTGAACTGGCCGCCCTTGGAGCGGACCTTTCCGACGATCCGGCTCAGCCGGAAGACCCGCACGTCCGCGCGGTCCCGGTCCCAGCCGGCCAGGTACCAGTGGCCGTGCCAGAACTCCAGCGCCCACGGCTCAACGGTACGCGGCCCCGCCACGGCGGCGCCGCTCTTGCGGTAGTCGAAGCCGACCGGGCGGCGGTCCCGCGCCGCGACCAGCAGCGGCTCGAACGCGGCCTCGCGCGCGGGGATGCGCGGCTGCAGCGCGGTGCGGCCCTCGGTGTCGTCCTCGGCGAGCGAACCGGCGGCGCGCAGTTTCTGCAGGGCGCCGCTGGCGGCACCCGCCAGCCGGGCCTGCTCCCAGACGCCCGCGGCCAGGCTCAGCGCGGCGGCCTCCTCGGCGTCCAGGTGGATCTCCGGCAGGCTGTTGACGTCACGTCGGGCCAGGTAGCCCAGTTCGCCGTCGAGCGGGTTCTCCACCACCTCGATGACCAGGCCCAGTTCGCGCAGGTCGTCCTTGTCGCGCTCGAACATCCGGTTGAAGGCGTCCTCGCTGACCTGCTCACCCGCCGCCCCCGCCTCGCGGTAGGCCTCGATGGACGACCGCAGTTCCCGCTTGCTCAGCGGGCGCTTGGTGTTCATCAGGCACAGCGCGAGGTTCATCAGGCGCTCGGACTTGGCGATGGGCATCGCTCACCCTTCTCTACACGCGGCACCGACCGCGCCCCGGCACTTTCGACCGGGTATCAACTGACCGTACCGGTAGGCCCCTCGGGCACAAAGCGCACCCCCGCCCTAACGCCGCGCGTGGTAACGCGTGGCGGGGACGGGGGTGCGTGGAACGCGTCAGCGTCGGAGGCGTGTCAGACGCCCAGCAGGTCGACGACGAAGATCAGCGTCTCGCCCGGGGCGATCGCGCCCGGAGCGCCACGGTCGCCGTAGGCGAGGTGGGCCGGGATGATCAGCTCGCGACGGCCGCCGACCTTCATGCCCTGGACACCCTGGTCCCAGCCCGCGATGACCTGGCCGACGCCCAGCTTGAAGCGGAGCGGCGTGCCGCGGTTCCAGCTGGCGTCGAACTCCTCGCCCGTGCTGAAAGCCACGCCCACGTAGTGGACGTTGACGTTGGCCCCGGCCTTCGCCTCGGCGCCGTCGCCCTCCCAGATGTCACGGATCTGCAGCGTGGCGGGGGCCTCGCCGCCCGGGAAGTCGATCTCCGGCTTCTCGATGCTCAAGGTAGTGCTCTCCTCAGAAGGGACGTACGAGGGCAGCCTCTGAATACTGCCTCGTCGGATCGTGCTCGGTAGTGCTCAGCCCCTACGTTACGCGGCGCCGATGATGTCCACGACGAAGACCAGGTTCGCGTTGGCCGGAATGCCCTGGGTGCCCTGGGCTCCGTAACCGTCGGCCGAGGGAATGGAGATCAGGACCCGGGAGCCGACGGTCTGGCCGACCAGGGCCTTGTCCCAGCCCGGGATGACCTGGCCCTTGCCGATCACGAAGCTGGTCGCGCCGCCGTGGTTCCAGGAGGAGTCGAAGACCGTGCCGTTGCTGAGCAGCGCGCCGGTGTACTGGGCGATGAGCTGCTGCCCGGCCTTGACCACCGGGCCGGTGCCCTTGACCAGCACCCCGACGCCGAGCTTCTTCGGGTTCTTCTGGGAGGCCGCGATGGTGAAGCTCGCGGCGGCCTTGTCCTTGACGTTCACGGTGGGCAGATCGGCCGGGGCCGGCTGTGCCGCGCCCTGCGCGGTCGCGTCCCACGGCACGGCCGTGGTGATGTCGAAGACCATGACCAGGGTGTCGTGACAGGTGATCTTCAGCTGCGGGTAGCCGGCGTTGCCGAAGCCCGCCGCCGGCGGGGCCACGACCAGGACGCGGCTGCCGACCTTGTGACCCTGGACCGCCTTGCTGAACATCGGCAGCATCGGCGTCGTGTGCTGGTTGTTGACGGCGGCGCCGCCGCCGTCCGCGTACGAGTTCTGGAAGGTCTTGCCGTCCCAGGTCTGGCCCACGATGTTGAAGCCGACCGCGTCGTCCGCGCTGACCACCTTGCCAGTGCCCTCGGAGAGCGTCTTGACCACGAACTTGCCGGTCGGGCTCCCCTTCGGCACCGTGATCGTGGCGCTCTTGCCGAACTCGCCGGCGACCGTCGGCAGCGGGCTGTCGCTGTCGACCGCGGCCGGAACCGGGAGGCGGGTGGCGGCGGCGCTGCCGCTCGGGCACGGTGACGCGCCGCTCGGGGCGGGCGCGGCCTGCTTGGCGCTGCTCCCACAGCCGGTGAGCAGCAGCGTCGGCGCGAGAAGCAGCGCGGCGGCGAGTCGGCGCACGGTGATCCTTAGGTGGTTGGCGGTTCCGATGGTCCGCGCCACTCTATGGCCTTGCGCCGACTCCCCGCTGAGACCTCAGCCACATCACCGGTCACATTCCGGCAATGAGCTTCTCGACTCGTTCGTCGACGGAGCGGAACGGGTCCTTGCACAACACGGTGCGCTGCGCCTGGTCGTTCAGCTTCAGGTGGACCCAATCGACGGTGAAGTCGCGGCGCTGCTCCTGCGCCCGCCGGATGAAGTCGCCGCGCAGCCGGGCCCTGGTGGTCTGCGGCGGCACCGACTTGGCCTCGAAGATCTTCAGGTCGTTGCTGATCCGCTCCGCCTGGCCGCGGTTCTGCAGCAGGTAGTAGAGGCCGCGACGGCGGTGGATGTCGTGGTACGCGAGGTCGATCTGGGCGACCCGCGGGTGGGACATGCTCATGCCGTTCTTGGCCCGGTAGCGCTCGATCAGCTGGTACTTCATGACCCAGTCGATCTCACGGTCGACCTTGGAGTAGTCCTCGGAGCGGATCGCCTCCAGCGTGCGGCCCCACAGGTCGAGCACCTTGGCGATGGTGCCGGTGCGGATGCCACGGTTGTCGGCGAAGTCGCTGGCCTTCTGGAAGTACTCCTGCTGGATCTCCAGCGCGCTGGCCTCGCGGCCGTTGGCGAGCCGGACCAGACGGGAGCCGGTCAGGTCGTGGGAGACCTCGCGGATCGCCCGGATCGGGTTCTCCAGGGTGAGGTCGCGCAGCACCGTGCCGGCCTCGATCATCCGCAGCACCAGGTCGGTCGCGCCGACCTTGAGCAGGGTCGTGGTCTCGGACATGTTCGAGTCGCCGACGATGACGTGCAGCCGGCGGTAGCGCTCCGCGTCCGCGTGCGGCTCGTCGCGGGTGTTGATGATCGGGCGGGAGCGCGTGGTCGCCGAGCTGACGCCCTCCCAGATGTGCTCGGCGCGCTGGCTGACGCAGTAGACCGCGCCGCGCGGCGTCTGCAGCACCTTGCCGGCGCCGCAGATCAGCTGTCGGGTGACCAGGAAGGGGATCAGGATGTCGGCCAGGCGCGAGAACTCGCCGTGCCGGGCGACCAGGTAGTTCTCGTGGCAGCCGTAGGAGTTGCCGGCGGAGTCGGTGTTGTTCTTGAACAGGTAGACGTCCCCCGCGATGCCCTCCTCGTGCAGCCGACGCTCGGCGTCCACCAGCAGGCCCTCGAGGATGCGCTCCCCCGCCTTGTCGTGCGTCACCAGCTCGGCGACGTCGTCGCACTCGGGGGTGGCGTACTCGGGGTGCGAGCCCACGTCCAGGTAGAGGCGGGCCCCGTTGCGCAGGAACACGTTGCTGCTGCGGCCCCATGACACGACACGGCGGAAGAGGTACCTGGCCACCTCGTCCGGGGACAGTCGTCGCTGCCCCCGGAACGTGCAGGTGACGCCGTACTCGTTCTCCAACCCGAAGATTCGGCGGTCCATGCCTACTTGTTCACCTTCCCCGCCTGATCGAAACCATTGGGAAGAGCTGGTGCTACTCCCCTTCGGTCGCCGCGGCCGAACCGGTCGGCGGCTCCTGATCCTCGGAGGCGGCGCTGGCGTCGCCCTCCAGCAGGCGGCCGAGCTGGGTGCCCAGCAGCCGCTTGAACTTGCGCTGCTGCCAGCGGCTGCGGTCGAGCACCGCCACCTCCAGCTGATCCGGCGTCAGCGTCCGTGCGGCGCCGCCGTTCGGATCCCTGGCCAGGCCGTCGACGGCGAGCTTGAGCGCCTCGGTCAGGCTCATGCCGTCCTCGTGCCGCTGCTCCAGGTAGGTCGCGATGGACTCGGAGCTGCCGCCGACGGCGACGCTGCCGTGCTCGTCGACGACGGAGCCGTCCGGGGTGAGCCGGTAGATCTGGTCGTCGCCAGGGGTCTTGCCGACCTCGGCCACCACCAGCTCGACCTCGTAGGGCTTCTCACCGGTGGACGAGAAGATGGTGCCCAGCGTCTGCGCGTAGACGTTCGCCAGGCCACGCGCGTTGACGTCGGCGCGATCGTAGGAGTACCCGCGCAGGTCGGCGTAGCGGACGCCGCCGATACGGAGGTTCTCGAACTCGTTGTAGCGGCCGACCGCGGCGAAGGCGATCCGGTCGTAGATCTCCGAGACCTTGTGCAGCGCGCGGGAGGTGTTCTCCGCGACGAAGACGATGCCGTCGGCGTAGGTGAGCACGACCACGCTGCGCCCGCGCGCGATGCCCTTGCGGGCGTACTCGGCACGGTCGGCCATGGCCTGCTGGGGTGAGACGTAGAACGGCGTCGACACCGGCGGTCGCCCCTTCTGCTTGTCTTGTCGCTTGTCTTGTCTTGTCGCTTGTCGGTCGGTTACGCGATCAGGTGAGTGGGGGTCAGAGCAGCGCTGCCTGCGGCCCGTCCGGCTGCTCCAGACGGTGGCCCAGTACGGCTCGGGCCAGGTCGCCGACCTCGTCGTCGGCGAGGCGGCGGAAGCCCTCGTCGGTGATGACGGAGACGATCGGGAAGATCCCGCGCGTCAGATCCGGCCCGCCGGTGGCGGAGTCGTCGTCGGCGGCGTCGTAGAGGGCCTGGATGACGAGCGTGGCCGCCTGCTCGGCGGAGAGGTCGTGCTTGTAGAGCTTCTTGAGTGAGCCCTTGGCGAAGAGCGAACCGGAGCCGGTGGCGGCGAAGCCCATCTCCTCGGAGCGGCCGCCGGTGACGTCGTAGGTGAAGATCCGGCCCTTGCCGAGGTCCAGGTCGTAGCCGGCGAAGAGCGGCACCACGGCGAGGCCCTGCATGGCCATGCCGAGGTTGCCCCGGATCATGGTGGTGAGCCGGTTGGCCTTGCCCTCGAGGGAGAGCGAGGTGCCCTCGATCTTCTCGTAGTGCTCGAGCTCCAGCTGGAACAGGCGCACCATCTCGACGGCGAGACCGGCGGTGCCGGCGATGCCGACCGCGGAGTACTCGTCGGCGGGAAAGACCTTCTCGATGTCGCGCTGCGCGATGATGTTGCCCATGGTGGCCCGGCGGTCACCGGCGATGATGACCCCGCCGTCGAAGGTGGCGGAGACGATCGTGGTCCCGTGCGGGGCCTCGATCGGCGCCATCCCTGCCGGCAGGCTGCGGCGTCCGGGCAGCAGCTCGGGCTGGTGGTCGGCGAGGAACTCGATGAACGAGGACGACCCCGGCGTCAAGAAGGCAGCCGGTAGACGCCCGGTGCCACGAGTGTTGGCTTCCATCGGTTCCCTTCCAGGTAGTCAGCGGCCCGGCGGAGTGCGTCCGGCCGATCCTTCATCTGCCCCAGCGCCGCGTTGCAGGCGAAGCAGAGGATGCCTCGGACCCTACCCGTTTCATGGTCGTGATCCACATGTTCCGGCTTCGGTGACAGGCAGATCAGGCAGATCAGGCAGACGCCCAACTGAGCCTTGAGCATGGCGTCATAGTCAGCCTCCGTCATGCCATACGTGCGCCGGAGATGACCCCGCCGGCCTTCCGCCCTCCGGCATGACTTGCATCGAGTCACCAGACCATCCGGCGATTTCTTGTGGCGGTGCCACTCGGCGAGCGCCTTGAGCTCTCCACAGCCGGTGCACCGTATGGTGCCTTCCGGGACGGCCTTCAGGGCTCGGCGCTCCGAGCGCCTTCTTGCGTCCCACGCCTTCTGATATTCGGCGGCGCAGGCGCGGCAATAGATCTGGAGGCCGTCAGGCCGGCCGGAATGCCGAGCGAACTCCTCGCACGGCTTGACATTCTCGCAACGAGGGCACTTCTTCCGATCAACCTTGGATTCCAAGGTCAATCTACTCTCCGCCCTTCTGAACAAATCCGCGCACGAAATCCTCGGCATTGGACTCGAGGACCTCGTCGATTTCGTCCAGAACGGCGTCCACGTCGTCGTCCAGCTTCTCCTTGCGCTCCTTGAGGTCGGAGGCCTCGTTGGCCTCGACTTCGGTCTCCTCGACCTCCTCCGAGGAACGGTTCGCCCGCTGCTGACCGCCGCCGGTGTCCTTGGTCGCCATTGCCCTCACCCCGCTCGGTTGACTGGTTCCGTTCGCTGGCCCTGCTGGTCAGACCCTATACACGCGGTACGGAAGTTGCCTCGTGTTTGACCTGTAGTCGATGAACGTCGATTACTGCCCGGATGATGCCCAACCCGTCAGCGTTCACCCATCGTGAACGCTTGCCGCCAATCGGTTACGCCGAGCGCGTACACGTGTTCCGACGGGAACTCTCGCGCTCAGCCGCCGCTCAGCACCCGTACCAGCTCCTCCGCCGTGCGGCAGCGGTCCAGCAGGGCCTTGACGTGGTTCCGCGTCCCGCGCAGCGGCTCCAGAGTCGGTACACGCTGCAACGAATCCCGCCCCGGGATGTCGAAGATGACCGAGTCCCAGGACGCCGCCGCCACGTGGTCGGCGTACTGCTCCAGGCAGCGGCCGCGGAAGTAGGCCCGGGTGTCCTCCGGGGGCTTGTGGGCGGCGCGCAGGATGTCCGCGTCGTCCAGCAGCCTCTCCATCCGGCCACGGGCCACCAGGCGGTTGTAGAGGCCCTTCTCGGCCCGTACGTCCGCGTACTGGAGGTCGACCAGGTGCAGCCGGGCGTCGTCCCAGTCCAGGTCGTCGCGACGACGGTAGCCCTCGAGGATCTCCTTCTTGGCCACCCAGTCCAGTTGGCGCGAGAGCGACATCGGATCCCGCTCCAACCGGCCGAGGACGTCCTCCCAGCGGTCCAGGACGTCGCGGGTCTGGTCGTCGGCGTCCTGGCCGTAGCGGTCCTCGACGTACTTGCGGGCCAGCTCGCAGTACTCCATCTGGAGCTGCACCGCGGTCAACTTGCGCCCGCTCCTCAGCTGGACGAGCTGCTGCAGCGTCGGGTCGTGGGAGACCTTGTGCAGGGTGCGCACCGGCTGGTCGACGACCAGGTCGACGCTGATGAAGCCGTCCTCGATCATCGACAGCACCAGCGCCGTCGTGCCCAGCTTGAGGTAGGTGGAGATCTCGGAGAGGTTGGCGTCGCCGATGATCACGTGCAGCCGGCGGTACTTCTCCGCGTCGGCGTGCGGTTCGTCGCGGGTGTTGATGATGGGCCGCTTGAGCGTGGTCTCCAGGCCGACCTCGACCTCGAAGTAGTCGGCCCGCTGACTGAGCTGGAAGCCCTGGGCCGAGCCGTCCTGGTTGATGCCGACCCGTCCGGCGCCGGTGACGACCTGGCGGGAGACGAAGAAGGGCGTCAGGTGCCGCACGATGTCCGCGAACGGCGTGGACCGCTTCATCAGGTAGTTCTCGTGGGTGCCGTAGGAGGCGCCCTTGTTGTCGGTGTTGTTCTTGTAGAGGTGGATCGGCTGCGCGCCGGGCAGCTGAAGGGCGCGGTTGGCCGCCTCCTCCATGATCCGCTCGCCGGCCTTGTCCCAGAGCACGGCGTCGCGGGGGTTGGTGGTCTCCGGCGCGGAGTACTCGGGGTGGGCGTGGTCCACGTAGAAGCGGGCGCCGTTGGTCAGGATGATGTTGGCGAGGCCGATGTCCTCGTCGGTCAGCTGGCTGGCGTCTGCCGCGTCCCTGGCCAGGTCGAAGCCGCGCGCGTCGCGCAGCGGGTTCTCCTCCTCGAAGTCCCAGCGGGCCCGCCGGGCCCGGTGCATCGCCGCCGCGTAGGCGTTGACCACCTGGGACGAGGTGAGCATGGCATTGGCGTTGGGGTGGCCAGGAACGGAGATCCCGTACTCCGTCTCGATACCCATGACGCGCCGTACAGACATGCGGCCCTCCTTCGCGCTACCGCGGACGAACCCGTGCGGTAACCCGAGACTAGAACTGCGGGCTGACAACCGGGAGATCGCTGACACGAACGTCCGGCTGCGAGGGCCCACGGGCTCCCGCAGCCGGACGGTTTTGGACTGTGCTGTCTTGCTCGTACTGCCTTGCCCTGAGGTGCTGCCTTACAGGTACTGACCCGTGTTGGCCACGGTGTCGATGGACCGGCCGGACTCGGCGCCCTGCTTGCCGGTGACCAGCGTGCGGATGAAGACGATCCGCTCGCCCTTCTTGCCCGAGATCCGGGCCCAGTCGTCCGGGTTCGTGGTGTTGGGCAGGTCCTCGTTCTCCTTGAACTCGTCCACACAGGCGGCGAGCAGGTGGGAGACGCGCAGACCGCGCTGGCCGTGGTCCAGGTAGTCCTTGATCGCCATCTTCTTGGCCCGGTCCACGATGTTCTGGATCATGGCGCCGGAGTTGAAGTCCTTGAAGTACAGGACCTCCTTGTCACCGTTGGCGTAGGTGACCTCCAGGAAGCGGTTCTCCTCGGACTCGGTGTACATCCGCTCCACCACGGCCTGGATCATCGCGGCCACGGCGGCGTCGATGGAGCTGCCGTGCTCCTTGACGTCGTCCGGGTGCAGCGGGAGCGAGTTCTTGAGGTACTTGGAGAAGATGTCCTTGGCCGCCTCGGCGTCCGGCCGCTCGATCTTGATCTTGACGTCCAGGCGGCCGGGCCGCAGGATCGCCGGGTCGATCATGTCCTCGCGGTTGGAGGCGCCGATGACGATGACGTTCTCCAGGCCCTCCACACCGTCGATCTCGGCCAGCAGCTGCGGGACGATGGTGTTCTCCACGTCCGAGCTGACGCCCGAGCCTCGGGTGCGGAAGAGGGACTCCATCTCGTCGAAGAAGACGATGACGGGCGTGCCCTCGCTGGCCTTCTCCCTGGCCCGCTGGAAGACCAGGCGGATCTGCCGCTCGGTCTCACCGACGTACTTGTTGAGCAACTCGGGGCCCTTGATGTTGAGGAAGTAGCTCTTCCCCTGGGGCCGGCCGGTGACCTCGGCGACCTTCTTGGCCAGCGAGTTCGCCACCGCCTTGGCGATGAGCGTCTTGCCGCAGCCGGGCGGGCCGTAGAGCAGGACGCCCTTGGGCGGCCGCAGCTCGTACTCCTTGAAGAGGTCGGCGTGCAGGTACGGCAGCTCGACCGCGTCGCGGATCTGCTCGATCTGCTGGCCGAGGCCGCCGATCCGGTCGTAGTCGATGTCCGGCACCTCTTCGAGGACCAGCTCTTCGACCTCGCTCTTCGGCACGACCTCGTAGACGTATCCGGAGCGCGGCTCCATCAGCAACGCGTCGCCGGGGCGCAGCACGATGTCGCGCAGCGGTTCGGCGAGCCGGACCACCCGCTCCTCGTCCGTGTGCCCGGTGACCAGCGCGCGTTCGCCGTCCTCCAGCACCTCCTTGAGCGTCACGATGTCGCCGATGCTCTCGAACTCCATCGCGTCCACGATGTTGAGAGCCTCGTTGAGCATGACCTCCTGGCCGCGCCGCAGCTCGTCCAGCGGAACGCTCGGGCTGACGTTCACCCGGAGCTTGCGCCCACCGGTGAAGATGTCGGCGGTGCCGTCCTCGTTGCCCGACAGGAAGGTGCCGAAGCCGGCGGGCGGCTGCGCCAGCCGGTCGACCTCCTCCTTCAGGGCCACGATCTGGTCCCGCGCCTCGCGCAAGGTCGAGGCGAGCCGCTCGTTCTGGGCGGTGACGCCGTTCAGGTTGGTCTGCAGCTCGACAATCCGCTCTTCGAGGATCCTCGTGTGCCGCGTGGGCTCAGTGATCTTCCGGCGCAGGACTGCGATCTCCTGCTCCAGCATCGAGATCTGGTTCTGTGCCTCTTCAGAACCCCGTGCGGGCCTGCCGCCTCGGGCGTAGTCGTCTTCGTGGGCTGCCACGGTCCTCACCTCCTCCGGGGGGAGCTGACGCTTCCAGACCCTACCTGCGCCTGGGAGTGTTGAAACCCCTTGATCAGAAACTCGGAAGGGGTGTGTCCGATCTTCACCCTTGCGCACGTCCCCTCAACAGGGGCATACCCACTCGTTACGAGCTCGAAAGCGGTCAGTTGTACGCTGACAACGTCAGAAGCCATCGAGAAATGAGAATGGCGGCGGGGATGTCCACCAGCACCGGCAGCGAGACCACGGCGGCGCTCGAAGTCTGGATCGACCAGGACCTGTGCACGGGCGACGGGATCTGCGTCCAGTACGCACCGGAGGTGTTCGAGCTCGACATCGACGGGCTCGCCTACGTGAAGGGCACCGACGAGGAGCTCCGGGTCGACCCCGGCGCCTGTGTGCCGGTGCCCTTGACGCTGCTTCAGGACGTGGTGGATTCGGCCAAGGACTGCCCCGGCGACTGCATCCACGTCCGCCGGGTCAAGGACCAGGTCGAGGTCTACGGACCTGACGCGGAGTAGGGCGCGCAGCTTCGAACCACCCCTCGCCACGTGACGAAGATCACATGACGGGGGGTGAGCTGTCTCGGCGTCAGCGCGGACGGCCGGAGCGCGAGCCCAACGATCATGACCTAGTCAGTCCGAAGTTATCCACAGGAGCGCCGCACCACTGCGCTGTGGGTGCCCTTCTCGGATAGCGTGCTTTCGCCGAAGCGATCCGGGGGGAAGCATGGGCACCGAGGTCCAGATCACCCATCTGATGGCGGCCGCAGCCGTCATCCTGTGCGCCGCGCAGATCGGCGGCAGACTCGCGCGGTGGCTGCGTCAGCCGACGGTCATCGGCCAGTTGCTCGCGGGGCTCGCGCTGGGACCGACGGTGCTCGGACACCTGCCCGGCGGGCTCGCCCACACGCTGTTTCCGCCCTCCGTCTCGTCGGCGCTCTCGGGCCTCGCCCAACTGGCGCTGGTCCTCTTCCTCTTCGCCGTCGGCTGCGAGCTCGATCTGCGGGTCGTCCGCAGCCGCACCCGGCTGGTGCTGACCGTCGCGGCCGCCGCCTTCGCGGTGCCGATGGCGGCCGGTGTCGCACTGGCGCTCACCTGCCGGGCCCAGGTCGCCGCCCTGGGCGGGCCGCGCTCCGCGCAGCTCGGCCCGGTGCTGTTCCTCGGGGTGGCCCTGTCGATCACTGCCGTCCCGGTGCTGACCGCTGTCATCCGCGAGAACGGTCTGCAGCCGACCCGGGTCGGCGTCGTCGCCTTCGCGGCGGCCGGCCTGATCGACGTCCTGGGCTGGTCGGTGCTGACCTTCGCGCTGCTGACCGGCGGCTCCCAGCGCGGGTTCGCCTGGCCGGCGCGGCTCGGGCTGTTCGCCCTGCTGGTGGCGGCGCAGCTCACGCTCCGGCCACTGCTGCGCCGGATGCTCACCAGGACCGCGGGTGATCCAGGGCTACGGCTCGGCGTCCTGCTCGCCTACGCCTGCGCGGCGGCCTGGGCCACCAGCGCGCTCGGCCTCCACACCATCGTGGGGGCGTTGCTCGCCGGCGTCTGCCTACCGCGGACCACCGCGGAGGGTACCGTTCCGGCGGTCGTCGTGGAACGCCTGCACGGGCTCGGCTCGCTGCTGCTGCCGTTCTTCTTCGTCCTGTCGGCCCAGGCCGTGGACATATCCGCGATACCGCCCGCCGGGCTGCTCGCACTGCTGACGGTCACCGTCGTGGGGATCACGGTCAAGGTCGCCGGCGGCACGCTCGCGGCCCGCGGCTCGGACCTGTCGGGCAGGGAGCGGCTGCTCGTCGGCATCCTGCTGAGCACCCGCGGCCTGACCGAGCTGATCGCCCTGAACGCGGGCGCCCAGGCCGGCTTCATCGGCGGTGCGCTCTACAGCGTCTTCGTGCTGATGGCCCTGATCACCACGGTGCTGACGCAACCCCTGCTGAGCCTGCTGATCGACCGCC
Source organism: Streptacidiphilus sp. MAP12-20 (assembly GCF_041262525.1). NCBI lineage: Bacteria > Bacillati > Actinomycetota > Actinomycetes > Kitasatosporales > Streptomycetaceae > Streptacidiphilus > Streptacidiphilus sp. MAP12-20. The sequence continues at coordinate 170,536 of NZ_JBGCCK010000011.1, read as the reverse complement.
CTCTCCCCCGACCGGGCGGGGCCACGGACGGGGTCCCCCGTCGGAGGACCCCGCCGCGGGGCGGCGACCCGAAAGGGGGCGATCCCAGGACGGGAGCGGCCGTCGGCTCGGCGTAGCCCGGACCGCGCCGCCATCGCGGACCCGACCCCGGGTCAGCTGGCCGGCGGCGCGGACATCTTGGGCTCGGACGTCCTGGGCTCGGACATCCTGGGCTCTGAGCCCGCCTCAGACCTGGTTCTGGTTGGCCGTGACGGCGGGGTCGCCCCAGCTGCCGTTCGCCGCGAAGGTCCAGTCCAGTGTCTCGTGGACGTCCGGGCAGCAGTTCGGGACGTCAGCCGTCGAGTAGCCGCTGACGACCGCGTGGATGCTGCCGTCGGAGCGCATCGCCATGCTGCGCACGGTGAGGCGGCGGGCCGGGTCGAGGAGGCGCACGACCGCGGTCGAGCCGGCTTCCAGGACGAACAGGCCGTCCGGCGGGGTGCCGCCGGTCGCGTCGCAGCGGGCCGCGACCACGGTGACCGGCACCCCCGTGCCGGGCAGGGTGGCGGCGAAGCGCTGGTCGATCTTCACCGGCTGCCCGGCGCAGTCCAGCGGCAGGGTGACCTTGCTCGGGTCCGGTGCGGCGGCTGCGCCGACCTGGTGGGCGGCGCCCGGGGCGGCCTGCTGCGCGGCGCCGGCCGGACCCACCGCGAGCGCGGTGCCGACCACGGCGGCGATGCCGGCGGCGGTGGCCACCCAGTGCAGCGGTCTGCTGCGGGCGTGCGCAGGAGGACTGGCCGGAGTCGTCACGGTCTCCTCCCCCGCACCGCTGGTCGCCACGGCCGCATCCTGCTCGCTGGACCTCGCCACCACCTGCACCACCAGGGCACACCCCGCTTCCCGCGCGTTCGAGGGCAGCATCGTCCCACAGTCCGGACGCGGGCAGAACAACGGGGAAGCGACGATTCCGTCGCTTCCCCGTGTGCGCTGCCCCGCCCGCTGTCCGAGGCGCGGGACGAACCGGTCAGTCCCGGTCGAAGTCCTCGACGTACTCCTCGCCGGAGGCGTCCGAGCGCCCCTCGGCCAGCTTCAGGAACCGGCCGGGCTTGACCTTCTCCGGGGCCTCCACCTCGCCGTACGCGCCCTTCGCCGGGCGGCGGCGACGCAGCGGCGGCTCGACGCCGTCCGCCAGGCGGCGGGAGGTGAGCAGGAATCCGGTGTGGCCGATCATCCGGTGGTCCGGGCGCACGGCCAGTCCCTCGACGTGCCAGCTGCGCACCATCGACTCCCAGGACTGCGGCTCGGTGAAGGTGCCGTGCTCGCGCAGCGCCTCGACGGTGCGCGAGAGCTGCGTGGTCGTGGCGACGTAGCAGCAGATGACACCGCCGGGCACGAGCGCCTTGGAGACGACGTCCAGGCACTCCCAGGGCGCGAGCATGTCCAGCACGACCCGGTCGACCTCGGTCTCGACGAGGTTGTCCTGGAGGTCGCCCAGGGTCAGCTTCCACGCGGGGTGCGGGCTGCCGAAGTAGCGCTCGACGTTGTTCCGCGCGATCTCGGCGAAGTCCTCGCGGCGCTCGTAGGAGGAGAGCGAGCCGCTGTCCCCCACCGCGCGCAGCAGCGACATGCTCAGCGCACCCGAGCCGACGCCGGCCTCCACGACGCGGGCGCCGGGGAAGATGTCGGCCATGGTGACGATCTGCCCCGCGTCCTTCGGGTAGACGACCGCGGCACCGCGCGGCATGGAGAGGACGTAGTCGGGGAGCAGGGGGCGCAGCGCGAGGTACTGGGTGTTCCCGGTGGTGCGCACGACGGAGCCCTCAGGGGCCCCGATCAGCTCGTCGTGCGAGAAGGCACCCTTGTGGGTGTGAAAGGCCTTCCCGGCTTCGAGCGTGATGGTGTGGTGGCGCCCCTTGGGGTCGGTGAGCTGGACCTGGTCCCCGACCTGGAAGGGCCCACGGCGGCGGGCGGCGCCGGTCGGTTGAGTCATGGGCGCTAGTTTACGGGCGCGGGGACGGGCCCCCGACCAGGATGGGCGGCTCACCGGCCATCGCTCGGGCGAAGGCGCCCTCGACGTCGACGGCCGCGAGGACGCCGAGCGGGGTGCCGTCGGCGTCGCGGACCAGGTACTCGGCGGCCGGGGCGGCCCGCAGGGTGTCCAGCAGGTCCTCGCCGACGAGGGCGGAGTCCACGTAGCTGCCCGGACCCAGCGGCACCGACACCTCGCTGACCTGCATCCACGGCCGCCGGTGCTCGGGGATCGCCCGGACCGCCCGCTCCCGCACCAGCGCGATCGGGGTGCCCGCCGAGTCGGTGACGATGATGCCGAGCGCGTCGGCGGCCTCCAGCAGGCGCAGCGCCTCGGCGAGCGGGGTGTCGGCGCTGACGCTGACGGCCGGCCGGGTCAGCGCGGTGACGCTGAGCTCGGGCAGGCGCTCGCGCAGCCGCGCGGTGCGCAGGCTGCTGCCCGCGCCGTTCCAGATGATCGCGGCGAGGATCGCGCCGAGCACGGCGTCGGTCAGCAGCGCGCCGATGCCGACGTCCTGGTTCTGGGTCGCGGACCAGGCGGGCATCAGGATCAGCACCGCGATCGCGAGGGCCCGGCCGACCCACGCGGCGGCGAGGGTGCCGGTCATCTGGCGACCGGAGAGCTTCCAGACGACCGCCCGCAGCATCCGGCCGCCGTCGAGCGGCAGGCCCGGCAGCAGGTTGAAGGCGGCGACCACGAAATTGCTCAGCATCAGTGCGGTGACCAGCACGCCGGGGACGGTGGCCGGGGTCACGAACTGCATGGCGCCGAGGAAGACGCCGCCCAGCACGAGGGAGAGCAGCGGACCGGCGAAGGCCAGCCAGAACTCGCGTCCGGCGGTCTCCGCCTCCTTGGTGATCTCGGATACCCCGCCGAAGAACTGCAGCTGGATCCTGAGCACCGGCAGCTTGAAGCGGAGCGCCAGCACCGTGTGGGCGAGCTCGTGGATCAGCACCGACCCGTAGAAGGCCACCGCGAAGAAGAGCGAGACCAGGTAGCGCGCGTTGCCCAGCCCGGGCAGCACCGAGTCGATCTGTCCGCCGAAGAGCCAGGTGATCAGCGCGGCGATCAGGAACCAGCTGGGCGTGACGTACACGGGCACCCCGAACGGGCGGCCCATCCGCAGCGCCCCGGTGGGGCGCTCCTCTTCGGGCTCGCTCGCTCTGCTGTCCGCTTTGCCGTCGGTTCCGCTCACGTCCGCCCCTCCGTACCCGTGCCCGCGCGCCACACGCTACGCGATCAGTTCCCGCCGGGAGCGCGCGGCGGGCCGTCTGTTCAGTACTTACCCGCATGCTGTCGGTGCCAGGCCATAGGGTCGGACCCATGCAAGCCGCCGACCCGTCGACCGCTCCCGACGTCACACTGCCCGCCGTCACACTGCCCGCCGTCACACTGCCCTCCTCCCTCTCCCCCTCCCGGGCGGGAGACTTCATGACCTGCCCGCTGCTGTACCGGCTGCGGGTGATCGACAAGCTGCCCGAGCCGCCCAGCCCGGCGGCCACGAAGGGCACGCTGGTCCACGCGGTGCTGGAGCGGCTCTTCGACGCCCCCGCCGGCGCCCGCACCCCGGACGCGGCGCGGGCGCTGCTGCGCCCGGAGTGGGAGAAGCTGCTGCTGGAGCGGCCCGAAGCCGCCGAGCTCTTCCCAGCCGACGCGGACGCGACGGAGCTGGCCTCCTGGCTCGCCGAGGCGGAGAAGCTGCTCGACGCCTACTTCCGGATCGAGGATCCGAACCGGCTCCAGCCCGCCGAGCGCGAGCTGCTGGTGCAGACGACGCTCGAGTCCGGCCTGCTGCTGCGCGGTTACGTCGACCGGATCGACGTGGCGCCCACGGGCGAGGTCAGGGTGGTCGACTACAAGACCGGCCGGGCCCCCTCGCGGGACTTCGAGGGCAAGGCCATGTTCCAGATGAAGTTCTACGCCCTGGTGATCTGGCGTGAACGCGGCGTCCTGCCCAAGCGGCTCCAGCTGGTCTACCTGGGCGGCGGCGGGCAGATCGTCAGCTACGACCCGGACGAGGCGGATCTGCTCGCCGTCGAGCGCAAGCTGCTCGCGCTCTGGACGGCGATCCAGCAGGCGCTGGAGACGGGCGAGTGGCCGGCCAGCCCCAACCGGCTCTGTGACTGGTGTGCGCACAAGTCGCGGTGCCCCGCGTGGGGCGGCACTCCGCCTGCGTACCCTTTGGAGATCAAGACAGCTCTTGAACAAGCTGTGCCCGAACAAGCCCTGAACGAGACGGCCTGAACGAGACGGCCTGAACGGCCGAGTGGAGCGTGCTGTGACGATCCGAGTGCTGCTGGTCGACGACCAGCCGCTGCTGCGCACCGGTTTCCGGATGATCCTGGAGGCCGAGGGCGACATCGCCGTGGTCGGTGAGGCCGGGGACGGGCAGCAGGCGCTCGACCAGGTCCGCGCGCTGCAGCCGGACGTGGTCCTGATGGACATCCGGATGCCGCGCATGGACGGCGTCGAGGCCACCCGCCGCATCGCGGGCCCCGGCCGGGACGGCCCGGCCAAGGTGCTGGTGCTGACCACCTTCGACCTCGACGAATACGTCGTGGAGGCACTGCGCGCCGGGGCGAGCGGCTTCCTGCTCAAGGACGTGCCCGCGGAGGAGCTGGTCCAGGCGATCCGCGTGGTCGCCGAGGGCGCCGCGATGCTCGCCCCGAGCGTCACCCGCCGCCTGCTCGACATGTACGCGGGCCGACTGCCGTCCGGCGACGAAGCCCCACCGCCCTCCCTCGGCACGCTGACCGAGCGGGAGGTGGAGGTGCTGAAGCTGGTCGCCAAGGGCCTGTCGAACGCGGAGGTCGCCGCCGAGCTGTTCGTCAGCGAGACGACCGTCAAGACGCACGTCGGCCATGTGCTGACCAAGCTCGGCCTGCGGGACCGGGTCCAGGCCGCGGTCTTCGCCTACGAGAGCGGCCTGGTCCGTCCCGGCGGCAGCTGAACCACGGCAGCGAGGCTGCGCGAAGCCGCACGGGGCGGCCGACTCGTCGTCGGCCGCCCCGTGCGGTTTCTGCTCTGTCCCCGGCGGGATCAGCTCTTGCCGATCAGCCACCAGCGGGCGTTGCCTGAGCTGTCGAGCGTGAGCGGCACGCCGGTGACGTTCGCCTGCGAGGCGGCGTACTGCTGGTTGGCCCAGATCGGCAGGACCGGGACGTCGCGGGCGATGATGTCCTGGATCTGCTTGTAGATGGCGCGCGCGTCCTCGCGGTGCTGGACGGCCAGGCCCTGCTTGATCAGTTCGTTGATCCTGCTGTCGCTGTAGCCGTTGTACAGCGCTCCGGGGGCCGGGCCGGAGACCATGGGCGAGATGTAGTCGTCGGGGTCGAGGTAGTCGGCGGACCAGGCGACCATGAAGGCCTGGAAGTTGCCGGTCTCGAGAACCCTCTTCGACATCTCGGAGAACCCGCCGGCGAAGCCCTGGAGCGACACCTGGAAGAGCTTGGAGTTGTTCAGCTGATCGGCGATCATCTGAACCTCGCGCTCCTTGGCCGCGTCACCCTTACCGAAGGAGAGGGTGAACTTGACCGGCAGCGAGACGCCCGCGTCGACCAGAGACCGTTTGATCGCGGAGAGCGTCTTCTGCTTCGGCTGCATGTACGACACGTTCGCGAAGGACTCCGACTCGTCGGTGATGCCGGGGGGCATGACCGAGTAGGCGGGCGCGACCGTGTTCTGGTAGGGGCCGCTGATGATCGCGGTGCGGTCGATCAGCTGGGCCACGGCCTGGCGCACCGTGACGTTCTTGAACACGCCCTTGAGCGTGTTGAAGGACATCAGCCGGACCGTGCCGCCGGGGCCCTGGGCCACCTGCAGGCCGGAGCCGAGCTGCTGGTTGCCCTGCATCGAGACGATGTCGCTGGCGTTGAGGTCCTGGATGACGACATCGACATCCTTGGAGTCCAGCGCCTGCTTGGTACCGACCTGGTCCGCGTAGTACTTCAACTCGACGGCGGAGTTGTGCGGGGTCACCGTGGCGGCACCCTGGTAGTTCGGGTTCAGCGAGAGCTTGACGTCGACGGCGCGCTTGTCGGTCGAGCCAAGGGTGCCGAACTGCACCGAGTCGACCTTGTAACGGCCCGACCCGACCACGCCGGTGAAGTCGGCGGGCTCGGCGCTGGTCTCAGAGAAGACCTTCGGGTCCACCAACGAGGCGACACCGGAGGCGAGACGGTCCTTCAGGGTCGCGTCGGCCTGGGTCAGGTGGAAGGTGAACTGCGTGCTGCTCTGCACGTCGATCGACTTGATCGAGCTCAGCAGCGCGCCGACGCCGGTCTTCGACTTGATCTTCGCGACCCGGTCGAGCGAGAACTTCACCGCCGCCGCGTCGAGCGGGTCACCGTTGGAGAACTTGAGACCCGGCTTGAGCTCACAGTTGACCGTCACCAGGTCCGCGGCCGGGGTGCAGCTCTTGGCCGCATCCTCCGACGGGACGTTCGAGCCCGGTGCGTAGGTGTAAAGGCCCTGGTAGATGTTGTAGTACAGCGTCCACGAACCCTGGTCGTAGGCGTTTGCCGGATCCAGCGTGGAGTAGGCGTTGGCCGAGCCGACCTTGAGGGTCACGTTCGGAGCGCCCGCCACCGGTCCGGTCGACTTGGAGGAACCGCAGGCGGTGGTCGCGGCTATCAGGCCGACGCAGCTGATCGCTGCCAGCCGCTTGAGTGCTGACATGTGTCCTTCTTCTCCTTGCCGGCGCTGAGGGTCGCCGCCGTGCCTCGACGACACCGCGACACCACGACAAGGGGTGCCGCCGGGTCCGCGCAGGGTCGATCGTTGGGTAGCCTGCCATACGATCGCACGAAGCTGCAGCCGCCCTTTACCTAGGGTTCCTCCAAGAGCCCGAAAATGCGCCGGAATTGACGACCAGTGCACCGATAAGTCCGATTTGGCGTTAGCAGGTAGTTACCTTCGGCGGGCGAAACTCCGGGCGGTTCCCCTGCCCGGTCGCCTGCCCGGTCGCCCGCTCAGTCGTCGGCCAGCAGCGCGCGCAGCAGCGCGGTGTCGACGCCTTCCAGCGAGGCGCGCACCGTCGTGCGCGGGCCCGGCTCGATCACGGCGACGGAGGGCACCGCGAGCACGTGGCAGCCCGCGGCCTGGCCCGAGCGGACGCCCGTCGGCGCGTCCTCGATGACGACGCAGCGCGCGGGGTCGGCGCCCAGGCGGGCTGCGGCGAGGAGGTAGGGGTCCGGGTGCGGCTTGGTGCGGGCGAGCTCGTCACCGGCGACCGTGAAGGCGAAGAAGTGCGCGCCCAGGGTCAGCAGCACCTGGTCGATGATCCGTCGGTGCGAGGCGGAGACCAGGGCGACCGGCACGCCGTGGGCGGCGAGATCCACCAGCAGGGACTTGGCCCCCGGGCGGACCGGGACGCCCTGGCCGATCAGCTCGACGAAGCGCTCGTTGATCAGCTCGCCCAGCCGCTCCGGCGTGAGCGGCGCCCCGGAGACGGCGAGCAGGTGGTCGACCACCCGGGTCATCGGCCCGCCGACCACGACCTCGCGCTCCTGGACGCCGATCGGGTGACCCAGCTCGGCCAGGAGGGTCGACTCGGCCTCCCACCAGAAGTCCTCGGTGTCCACGAGGGTGCCGTCCATGTCGACGAGTACGGCCTGGAGGGTGCGGGAGGCGACGGTGGTCACGGGCGGTTCCGCCTTCTTCGTGCTGGTAGGGCCGTTCGGGCCGGTCACTTTCACAGTGGCCGGCCCGAATGGGTCCTACAGCTTAAGCCAGATCGATCCGCCTCGCAGATCGACTCGAAGCAGATCGACTAGAAGCCGATCGACTCACAGCGGATCGACTCAACGCGCGTTGAAGTACTTCGCCTCGGGGTGGTGGATGACGATGGCGTCGGTGGACTGCTCGGGGTGGAGCTGGAACTCCTCGGAGAGGTGGACGCCGATCCGTTCCGGGCGCAGCAGCTCCGCGATCTTGGCGCGGTCCTCGAGGTCCGGGCAGGCGCCGTAGCCCAGGGAGAAGCGGGCGCCCCGGTACTTGAGGGCGAACATGTCGCGCATGTCCTTCGGGTCCTCGGAGGAGAAACCCAGTTCTGCGCGGACCCGCGCGTGCCAGTACTCGGCCAGCGCCTCCGCCAGCTGCACGGACAGGCCGTGCAGCTCCATGTAGTCCCGGTAGGCGTTCGCCGCGAACAGCTCGTTCGCCTCCTCGGAGATCCGGTTGCCCATGGTGACGACCTGGAGCGCGACGACGTCCTTCTCGCCCGTCTCCTCCGCCCGGAAGAAGTCGGCCAGGCAGAGCCGGCGGCCGCGACGCTGCCGCGGGAAGGTGAAGTCGGTCCGCTCCTTGCCGTCCTCGCCCAGCACCACCAGGGTGTTGCCGCGGGCGACGGCGGGGAAGTAGCCGTAGACCACGGCCGCCTCCAGCAGGCCCTCGGTCTGCAGGCGGTCCAGCCACATCCGCAGCCGCGGCCGGCCCTCGGTCTCCACCAGCTCCTCGTAGGAGGGGCCGCCGGTGCGGGCGGCCTTCAGCCCCCACTGGCCCTTGAACAGCGCGTCCTCGTCCAGCCAGGACGCGTAGTCGGCCAGCGGGATGCCCTTGACGATCCGGTCGCCCCAGAACGGCGGGGACGGCACCGGGTTGTCGGCCGCCACGTCCGAGCGGGTCGTGGTCTCCTCCGGCTCGGCGACCTCCACCTTCGCGTGCCGCCGCTGCTTCAGCTCGGGCAGCACCGCGCCGGGGACGCCGCGCTTGACCCCGATCAGCGCGTCCATCAGGCGCAGGCCCTCGAACGCGTCACGGGCGTAGCGGACCTCGCCCTGGTAGATCTCGTGCAGGTCCTGCTCCACATAGGCCCGGGTCAGCGCCGCGCCGCCGAGGATCACCGGGAAGTCCGCGGCCAGGCCGCGCTGGTTGAGCTCCTGCAGGTTCTCCTTCATGATCACCGTGGACTTCACCAGCAGCCCGGACATCCCGATCACATCGGCGCGGTGCTCCTGGGCCGCTTCCAGGATCGCCGACACCGGCTGCTTGATGCCGATGTTCACGACGGTGTAGCCGTTGTTGGACAGGATGATGTCGACCAGGTTCTTGCCGATGTCGTGGACGTCGCCCTTGACCGTGGCGAGCACGATCGTGCCCTTGCCCTCGGCGTCGGACTTCTCCATGTGCGGTTCGAGATAGGCGACCGCGTTCTTCATCACCTCGGCGGACTGGAGCACGAACGGCAGCTGCATCTGGCCGGAGCCGAACAGCTCGCCGACCGTCTTCATGCCCTCGAGCAGCACCTCGTTGACGATCTCCAGCGCCGGACGCAGCGTCAGCGCCTCGGCGAGGTCGTCCTCCAGGCCGTTGCGCTCGCCGTCGACGATGCGGGCCTGCAGCCGCTCCTCCAGCGGGAGCGCGGCCAGCTCCTCCGCCTTGCCCGCGCGCACCGACGCCGCGCTGACGCCCGCGAAGAGCTCCAGGAAACGGGAGAGCGGGTCATAGCCCGCAGCGCCGCCTTCAGCAGGACGGCGCCGGTCGTAGACCAGGTCCAGAGCCACCTCGCGCTGCTCCTCGGGGATCCGCGCGATCGGCAGGATCTTCGCCGCGTGCACGATCGCGGAGTCGAGCCCCGCCTCCACGCACTCGTGCAGGAACACCGAGTTCAGCACCATGCGCGCGGCCGGCGAGAGGCCGAAGGAGATGTTGGAGAGCCCCAGCGTGGTCTGCACGTCCGGGTGACGGCGCTTCAGCTCGCGGATCGCCTCGATCGTCTCGATGCCGTCCCGGCGCGACTCCTCCTGGCCGGTGCCCAGCGTGAAGGCGAGACAGTCCACCAGGATGTCCGACTCGCGGATGCCGAAGCGGGAGCCCAGATCCGCGATCAGCCGCTCGGCGATCGCGACCTTCTTCTCGGCGGTGCGGGCCTGCCCGTCCTCGTCGATCGTCAGCGCGATCAGGCCCGCGCCGTGCTCGGCCGCCAGCGCCGCAATCCGGCCGTAGCGGGAGTCGTCCGCGTCGCCGTCCTCGAAGTTGACCGAGTTGAGCACCGCCCGGCCGCCGAGCAGCTCCAGGCCGGCCCGCAGCACCTCGGGCTCGGTGGAGTCCAGCACGATCGGCAGCGTCGAGGCCGTCGCCAGCCGCCCGGCCAGCTCCTTCATGTCCGCGACGCCGTCACGGCCGACGTAGTCCACGCAGAGGTCGAGCAGGTGCGCGCCCTCACGGATCTGCTCGCGGGCGATGTCGACGCAGCCCTGCCAGTCCGCAGCGAGCATCGCCTCGCGGAACTTCTTCGAGCCGTTGGCATTGGTCCGCTCGCCGATCGCGAGGTAGGAGGTGTCCTGGCGGAACGGAACCGCCTGGTAGAGCGAGGAGGCCGCCGCCTCCGGCTGCGGGGTCCGCGGCACGATGGGCAGGCCCTGGACGCGCTCGACCACCGCACGCAGGTGCTCGGGCGTGGTCCCGCAGCAGCCGCCTACCAGCGACAGGCCGTAGTCCCGGACGAAGACCTCGTGCGCGTCGGCCAGTCCGGCCGGGTCGAGCGGGAAGTGCGCGCCGTCCTTCGTCAGGATCGGCAGGCCGGCGTTCGGCATGCAGGAGACGCCGATCCTGGCGTTCCGGGCGAGGTACCTCAGGTGCTCGCCCATCTCGGCCGGGCCGGTGGAGCAGTTCAGTCCGATCAGGTCGATTCCGAGCGGTTCCAGCGCGGTCAGCGCGGCCCCGATCTCGGAGCCCAGCAGCATCGTCCCCGTGGTCTCCATGGCGACCTGGGCGATGAGCGGCAGGTTCAGGCCCGCCTCGGCCAGTGCTTGCTTGACGCCGAGGACGGCGGCCTTGACCTGGAGCAGGTCCTGGCTGGTTTCGATCAGCAGCGCGTCCGCGCCGCCCGCGATCAGACCGGCCGCGTTCTGGTGGAAGCCCTCGCGCAGCGCCTCGAAGCTGACATGGCCCAGGGTCGGCAGCTTGGTGCCGGGGCCGATCGAACCCAGCACCCAGCGCTGCCGCCCGTCCTTGGCGGTGACCTCGTCGGCTACCTCGCGGGCGATCCTGGCACCGGCCTCGGCCAGCTCGAAGATCCGGTCGGCGATGTCGTACTCGGCGAAGGCGGAGAGATTGGTGCCGAACGTGTTCGTCTCGACGCAGTCCACGCCGACGGCGAAGTAGGCCTCGTGCACGGCCCGCACGATGTCGGGACGGGAGACGTTCAGGACCTCGTTGCAGCCCTCGTGGCCCTCGAAGTCCTCCATGGTCGGGTCCTGCGCCTGGAGCATGGTTCCCATGGCCCCGTCGGCCACGACCACGCGGGTGGCGAGCGCCTCGCGGAGCGCGTCGGCGCGCTCTTGGGGGGCAGGAGGGGCGAAAACGGCCATGGTGAGCTCCCTGTGTGCGACGGCTGTCGACTTTGCGCCCGCACATCCACAGGCGCACGAGGCCCAGAGTATGTCAGCGGTCGACCGGAGAACCGCTTGATTCCGCCAGGTGGGACGGACGCGAAGGGGCGTCGGAGCCCTGCTGGTCACGGGCGGCAGGTCGAGCGAGTGCATCCGGTAAAAGGAATGGTTGCCCGTACGCTGGGCACTTACAGTCCGTGGGGCGGGCTCAGCCGGGCCCGACCCAGGCAAGTGGAGGGAGGCCCCGGGGTGATCGAGCTTGAGGACGTGCCCGAGCTCATCGACCCGGTCATGGTGGCCGCGTTCGAGGGCTGGAACGATGCGGGGGACGCCGCCTCCACCGCCGTCGCGCATCTGGACGAGATCTGGGGCGGCAAGGAACTCGCGGAGCTGGACGCCGAGGACTACTACGACTTCCAGGTCAACCGGCCGACCATCTGGATGGAAGGCGGAGTACGCCGGATCACCTGGCCGACGACCCGCCTCTCCGTCGTCCGGGTGACCGAGCCGAAGACCAGGGACCTGGTGCTGGTGCGCGGCATCGAGCCGAGCATGCGCTGGCGCAGTTTCTGCCAGGAGCTGCTGGGCGTCGCCCACGAGCTCGGGGTGGAGATGGTGGTGATCCTGGGCGCGCTGCTCGGCGACACCCCGCACACCCGTCCGGTCCCGGTCAGCGGGGTCACCTCCGACCCGGACGTGGCGAGCCAGCTCGAGCTGGAGGAGAGCCGCTACGAGGGCCCGACCGGCATCGTCGGGGTCCTCCAGGAGGCGTGTGCGCACGCGGGCATCCCGGTGGCGACCTTCTGGGCCGCCGTGCCGCACTACGTGGCGCAGCCGCCGAACCCGAAGGCGACGCTGGCGCTGCTGAACAAGGTCGAGGACCTGCTGGACATCCGGGTGCCGCTGGGCGAGCTGCCCGACGACGCGCGGGCCTGGCAGCTCGGCGTGGACCAGCTGGCCGCGGAGGACAGCGAGGTGGCCGAGTACGTCCAGCAGCTGGAGGAGGCCAAGGACACGGTCGACCTGCCGGAGGCCTCGGGCGACGCGATCGCGCGCGAATTCGAGCGCTACCTGCGCCGCCGGGACAACCAGCCGCCCAAGGCCGGCGACTGAACCGTCCCCATGTGCCGGGCCGGTCGTCCCCGCCGTTGCGCCCGTCCGTTGCGCCCGTCCGAGTGGGTTGCTCGCCGTTGACGCGCGCCCGCTCGGGAGAGTGAACTCCGTCGGTCGGGCGGATGACGCGAGCCGGAGAGGGTACGTCCGGTAAACATTGCATCAACAAACCCCCTGCCTGCGGCTACTCCATGCAGGTGATCTGACCGTTTTTCACACATTCGACCGGGCGTGCGACCCCTAAGGTCGACAAACACCACAACTACCTGCCGTGACACTCTCCTCAGCAGGCACGTTGTGGGCTTACGGTATGCCTCATGACCTCCCGCTCCTACGACGGAGTCGGTTACTACGCTCCGTCCTTCGCCTCGGACACCCCCATCTACGACAGCCTCGTGGCTGAGCGGGGGGTCCCGCAGATCGCGCCGATCAACGTGCCTGCGGCCCTGCCGCCGGCCTACGACAGCTTCGGCTCGTCGTCCTACGGTTCCTCGTACGGCTCCCCCTCGTCGTACGGATCCTCCTTCGGCTACGGCAGCAATCTGCCCGCTGCGCCCCCGGCGCCGCGGCTGGCCCTCGGCCCCGGACCGAGCAGTCCCAGCTACGCCCAGCCCACCCCGGTGCCGGCCCAGTACCCGGCCCCGCAGCCGTACATCCCGCAGCAGCCCTCCTACGGCGGCCAGTACGGGACCCCCGGGCCGTACACCACCCCGGCCAACGGCACGCCGATGCCGCCGGTCACCCCCCTGCGCCCGGCCTACCCCCAGAGTCAGCCGCAGTACGCCCAGCCCCAGAACGGCTACACCCAGCCGCAGCAGCAGTACTCCCCGCAGTACCCGCAGCAGCGGGGCTACTGACCAGGAGTTGCCGGCCAGAGTTGCCGACCAGGACGTGCCGAGCAGGACGTGCCGAGCAGATTGCCGAGAAGGGGCTACTGATCAGGGCTACTGATCAGCAGCCATCGCCCGGCTGACGCCCGGGTGCCGGTCGCACTGGCACCATGGGGGTATGTCCCAGCTGACCGCCCTGCGAATACATCCCGTCAAGTCCTTCCGTGCCCTGACACTGGACAGCTGTCTCGTCGAGCCCTGGGGTCTCGCCGGGGACCGCCGCTGGATGCTGATCGATGCGCAGAGCGAGGCCCTGACGCAACGCCAGGACCCGCGACTGGCCCTCTTCGAGGCACGGATCGAGGACGACGGAACACTGCTCGTCGGCCACCCGGACGCCGATGCGCCGCTGCGCGTGCCCACGCCCGTGCCCGGCCCCGACGCGCTCGGCCCGGTCTCCGTCTTCGGCCACGGCTTCTCCGCACCCGTCGCCGACACACCCGAGATCGCCGACTGGTTCCGCAAGCTGCTCGACCGGGAGCTGCGCCTGGTCCACCTGGACGTTCCCGCGCGCCGCCCCCGCCCGGCGACCACGAGCCTCGCCGACCAGTACCCCCTGCTGCTGACGACCAGCAGCTCGCTCGACGCGCTCAACGAGCTCATCGCCCGCGACCATCCGGACCTCGCGGCCTCCGCGGGCCCCGTCCCGATGGAGCGCTTCCGGCCCAACCTCGTCGTGGACGAGCCGACGCCCTGGGCCGAGACCGGCTGGCGCCGGATCCGCATCGGCGAGGTCGAGTTCGAGGTGGTCCAGCAGTGCGGCCGCTGCGTGATGACCACCGTCGACCAGGAGTCCGGCGTCTTCACCGGGCAGCAGCCACTGCGCACGCTGCGCAAGCGCCGACGCTTCGAGCAGGAGGCCACCTTCGGGATGCACCTGGTCCCGCTCGCCCCCTCCGGCGCGCTGCGCCTCGGCGACCCGGTGACCGTGCTCGACGCCGGTCCGCTGCCGCAGCCCGCCTGATCCGGTTCGGTTCGGGTCGGGTCGGGTCGGTGCAAGTCGGATCGGCGCAGGTCAGGTCGGATCGGGTCGGATCGGGGACCTGATCAGTCCAATCGTTCCAGCGGGCGGCTACCGATCGCCGCTCCGCTCGTTGTCACAGGAAGAGGGCCAGGCGAAGGTGCCGGACGCAGTACCGTGGGCGGACGCGGCAGTACGAGAGAGCTGGGGGCAGCGGATCGTCATGGGAGCAGGCGTGGTGCGGGTGACCTTGGACGGCGCCTCGCGCTGGCGTCGCCGCTCGGGCGAGTACGCGACCGTCGCCGAGGCGCTCGCCGCCGCCGAGCCCGGGGACACCGTGGCCCTCGGAGCCGGCGTCTACCGCGAGAACGTCGTGCTGGACAAGGCCGTGACGCTGCGCAGCGCGGAGGGTCCGGGCACCGTCCGGATCGAGCCTCCGGCGGGCAGCGCGCTGCTGGTGCTGGCGTCGGCGGCCGTGCACGGGCTGGTGCTCGAGGGCCAGGACGGCTCCGCTCCGGCCGTGCTGATCGCTTCCGGCGCGTCGGAGTTGACGGAGTGCCGGATCGCGACCCGCTCCTCGGTGGGCATCGAGGTACGCGGCGAAGCCGCGCCCAGCGTGCGGAACTGCCGCGTCGAGAACCCGGGCGGCCTCGGCATCCGGGTCTCGGAGGCCGCTCAGGCCCTGGTCGAGGACTGCGTGGTCGACACCACCGGTCAGTCGGGCGTCGTGGTGCGCGCGGGCGGGACGCTCAGGATGCTGCGCTGCAAGATCCGGCAGACCACCGGGGCCGGCCTGGTGCTGACCGGTGAGGGCAGCCGCGCCGAAGTGGAGAGCTGCGAGATCTCCGAGGTCAACGGCAACGGCGTGCAGGCCGACGATCTCGCGGGCGGCGTGCTGACGGACTGCAGCATCTCGCGGGTGAGCGACAACGGCCTGACCCTGGACGGCCAGGCGACGTTGCTGCTGGACCGCTGCCGGATCCACGACGTGCCGGAGAACGCCGCAGACCTGCGGGGCCGCTCGCGGCTGACGCTGACCGACTCGCAACTGCGCGCCTTCGGCCGGAACGGGCTCTCAGTCTGGGACGCGGACACCTCCGTCGAGGCCACCGGCTGCGAGCTGCGGGACAGCACCGGGGACTACCCGGCGGTCTGGGTGATCGACGGCGCGTCGGCGAAGCTGACCGCCTGCCGGATCCACGACGTGCCGGACGCACTGTTCGTCCTCGACCGCGGCTCGGCCGCCGAGGCGGTCGACTGCTCGCTCTCGCAGGTGCGCAGCACGGCCGTCTCGGTGAGCGCGGGCGCGGCCGTCCGGCTCGACCGGCTGCGGGTACAGGACGCGACGACCGGCCTCTGGTTCCGCGACCACGGCAGCGGCGGGCTGCTGACGGACTGTGAGATCGCCGACGTCGCGACGGCGGTGATCGTCACCAAGGGCGCCGACCCCGTGCTGCGCAACTGTGTGATGCGTGGCAGCGCGGAGGCCGCGGTCTACGTCTCGGCGGGCGGCCGCGGCAGCTTCGAGGAGTGCACGGCCACGCACGGCAAGGGTTTCGGCTTCCACGTCATCGACGGCTGCGAGACGGCGCTGACGCGCTGCCGCGCGGAGCAGAACGCGCGCGGCGGCTTCGAGTTCTCCGAGCCCGGGCCGGTGGTGGAGGCCTGCGTCTCCGACGACGCCAAGCCGCTCGCCCCGCTCGGCGCGGCGGCTGCCGTCCCCGCGTCCGCGGCCGGGTCGACGGGAGCCAGGGGGACGGGGGCCTCGGCGCTGGTGCCTGCGGCGGTCCCGGTGCCGGCCCAACTGCGGGCGCCCGCAGCGCAGCAGTCCCGGACGACCCTGGCGCAGGCGATCGGCCAGATCGCGCCGATCCCCGACTGTCGGCCTGCCGAGGAGGCACTGGCGGAGTTGGACGCGCTGGTCGGTCTGGCGACGGTGAAGCAGGAGGTGCGCACCCTGATCGACCTGATCTCGGTGGGCCGCCGTCGCCGACAGGCCGGGCTGAAGGCCCCCTCGCTCCGCCGCCACCTGGTCTTCACCGGCTCCCCCGGCACGGGAAAGACGACGGTCGCCCGCCTCTACGGCGAGATCCTCGCCTCGCTCGGGGTGCTCCAGCGCGGCCACCTGGTCGAGGTCGCGCGCATGGACCTGGTCGGCGAGCACATCGGCGCGACCGCGCTGCGCACGGCCGAGGCCTTCGACCGCTCACGCGGCGGCGTCCTCTTCATCGACGAGGCCTACGCGCTGGCCCCGGAGGACGGCGGCCGGGACTTCGGCCGCGAGGCGATCGACACCCTGGTCAAGCTGATGGAGGACCACAGGGACGAGGTCGTCGTCATCGTGGCCGGCTACACCACCGAGATGGAACGCTTCCTCGCCGCCAACCCTGGCGTCGCCTCGCGCTTCTCCCGAACCATCACCTTCCCCGACTACTCGTCGGAGGAGCTCCTCCAGATTGCCCGCACCCAGGCCGACGAGCACGAGTACGCGCTCGCGGAGGAGACTGCGGCAGCCTTGCTGACCCACTTCGCGGCCCTCCCGAAGGGACCCTCCTTCGGCAACGGCCGCACGGCCCGGCAGGTGTTCGAGACGATGATCGAACGACACGCGGTCCGCATGGCCCAACTCCCCGACGCGACGATGGAACAACTGCAGCTACTGCTCCCGGCCGACCTGCCCTAGCGGCCCGCCCGTGGTGGGCGCGTGGCGGGCGCGTGGCGGGCGCGTGGCGGGCGCGAAATCGATAGCAGGCGGAGAGCGTCTGGTGTTTGGATGGCGCCCGTGACTTCTACTGATCATGACGTCCCGCGCCCACTGCTCGACCGCCTGGAGCACTACTACGACTCGGTGCCGCGCGCCGCGGCCCGGGTGGAGGAGTTCGGACCACTTTCGCTCTTCGTTCGTGAAGGTGCGGGCTTCCCGTACTACGCCCGACCGGCGCTCGCGATGAACGGCACGCACGGCGAGGTGGACGTGGCCGACGTGAACCGGATCCGCGCTCGACAGCGGGAGCTGGGCGTCCCGGAGAGCTTCGAATGGGTAGCCGAGACGACTCCGGCTCTCCGGGCAGCCGTGACCGCGTCCGGCCTGGACATCCACGAACACCCTCTGATGGTGCTGGACTCGGATGCCGAGGTGCCGAAGTTGCCGATTCTCGACGAGGGCGCATCCGTTCGGCTGCTCGACACCGACGACGACGCCCTGCCGAGTGCGCTCGCGCTGCTCTGGGTCGCGTTCGGTCAGCCGGACACCGCTGTGGGTGCGGCCGGAGTCGCAGAACTGGACCGGGCGGTACACGACCGGGCGGGCGACGGGACGATCGCACTGACTGCGGACCGCATCCGCGCAGGCCTGACCCGAGTCGCCGCTGCGGTCCAGGATGGACGTGCGCTCTCCTCCGGCAGCCACCAGCCCGTCGGCGATGTCAGCGAAATCGTCGCCGTGGGGACTCTGCCGGCCGCCCGCAGGCGCGGTTTGGGCCTGGCGGTGACGGCAGCACTGGTCGCTGACGCTCGCTCACTCGACGTCAAAACCTTCTTCCTGTCCGCCAGTGACGACGCAGTGGCCAGGATCTACGCTCGCCTCGGCTTCCGCCGGGTCGGAACCGCTCTGATCGCGGAACCGGCCGAGTAGCCGAAGACCGGTTCTGAGCTGGGGTTTTTCACTCTTGTGGGTGATGGTTCGGGCTTGGCGTGGGGCTGTTTGGGTGTCACAATTGTTCTATGGACGCCTCGATGTTCGGGGGCGGGTGTGAAGACGGAGATGCGTCCATGGGTGAGGGCTGTTCTGGCCCCTCGCTCGGGGATGTGTTCCGTGCGGACCCGCTGACCCCCAAGTCTTCCCGCCAGGCCCGTACCACTACGGAGCCTCTTCGTACCCTGCCCGCTTCCGCGCTCTCGTTCCTTGCTGCTCTGGCGGCGGAGGACGACGAGGTGCTGCACGCGGCCGGGGCCCGGTTCCAGTCCGAGCAACTCCTGGCGCTGGTGCGGTTCGAGGAAATGGTGGGCGCGGAGTTGGCGCGCCGCCTGGCGGTGTTCGACCGCACCGGCGGCGCCACCGCCGTCCGGTCCCGCACCACGAAGGGCTTCCTCCGCACCCACGGGCAGCTCGCGGAAAAGCACGCGAACCAGCTGGTCGGCCGGGCCCGGGACCTGGACAAGCTCCGCAGCGTCCGCACCGCCCTCGCGGCGGGTGAACTCTCCTCCAGCCAGGTGGAGGTCATCGCGAAGGAGATCGCCCCGGTCGAGGACCCCCAGGCCCGCCAGCAGGCCGAGGAACTCCTCATCGCCCAGGCCAAGGTCCTGCACCTGTCGGGGCTGCGGACGGCCGCCCAGCAGGTCCACGCCCACCTGATCGCCGAGGAAGACCCCAAGCACGACGACGTTCCCGCGAGCTTCCAGTCCTGGGCGAAACTCTCCCCGACCGGCACCTCCGACGACCCGTTCTGGGTCCTGTCGGGTGAACTGTCGCCGGTGGTGGGGGAGAAGCTCCGCGTCGCCTTGGAGGCCGCCATGGGCGCTCCCGTCGACGGCGACCCGCGCACCCACGCGGAGCGGATGGGCGACGCGATCGAGACCGTCGCCGACCTGGCGCTCGGCTCGGACCAGCTCCCCACCACGGGCGGTCAGCGTCCGCACCTCACCCTGATCGCGGACCTGGACGCGCTGCGGACGACCTGCCCCACCCACCCCACCCTCGACCACGACGAGTCCGAGGACGACGAGCCCGAAGAGGGTGAGGATGACCTGTCGGGGCTGCTGCGCCCTCGGGTGGCGGCGACCACGACCCGCGGCTACCAGCTCCCCGCCTGGCAGGCCCGCAAGGAAACCTGCGACTGCCAGCTCCGCGTCATCCTGACGCGCGGCCAGGACAAGCCCGTCTCCATCGGCCGCGCCACCCGCACCGTCCCCGCCCACCTGCGCGACGCCGTCATCGCCCGCGACCGGCACTGCGTCTGGCCCGGCTGCACCCGCCCCCCGACCTGGTGCGAAGCACACCACCTGACCCACTGGGCCGACGGCGGCCCCACCAGCCTCGACAACCTCGCCCTCCTGTGCGGCGAACACCACACCGACCTCCACCAAACCGGCTGGGAACTCGAAATGATCAACGGCCAACCCCAAGCCGTCCCACCACCCGACACCCCACCACCCCCCAACACCAGATACCCCGGCTGACCCACAGCACGGCCCATGAGCCGCCGCACCCCACGGCGGCCCATCGGCACGCCCACACGCATGTCACGTGGTGCTCAGGTGCTCCAGCAGGTCGTTCCTCGCCTCGATGAAGCGCGGATCGGACCGGTAGTCGGAGTGGCCGTTGATCGGGACCAGAATCGGGTGGGCGTCCGTGCGGCCGAAGGCCAGGGGGTCGGGGAAGGGCGGCTGGTCCGGGCCGGAATTGCCGGAGCCGGGGCCGGAGCCGGTGTCGGGGCCGGGCAGGCGTACCGGGCCGCCGATGGGGTCGGTGAGGCGGAAGAGGTTGTCCCAGCGCGGGACGTCGCGCAGCAGGCGGCCGAGCTGGTCGGGGCCCATGTAGGCGGGGAAGAACCGGCCGTAGAGACGGCGCAGTGGCGAGCCGTAGGTCAACAGCGCGACGCGGCCGCGTGTGGCCGGATCCAGCTGCCAGAGCGCTGCCGCCGCCAGGACCGTGCCCTGGGAGTGTGCGGAGAGGACCAGTCGGCGCTGCGGGTCCGCGCCGAGCCACGAGCGCATCCTGGCCTCGATGTCGGGGACCGCGCGCTCCGCGTAGCACGGCGGGGCCAGCGGGTGGGCGGCCCGGGGCCAGAAGGTGCCGATGTCCCAGAGCATGCCGACGCTCCGGCGCGTCGCCGCCGACTTGTAGGCGCTGCGACCCAGGCCGATCAGGCCGACGACCATGGCCGAAGTCAGCCAGCCGCCGAGGCTCTGCAGCGTCTGGCCCAGGCGGGAGACGATCATCCCGTCGCCATGGGTGGCGGCCTTCAGGGACTGGCCGGTGGCCAGCGAGCCGACGAGCGAGGCCAGCAGCATCACCGCCGCCACGCCCGCGAGCGTGGCGATCAGCGCGGCACCGGACTCGGTGAGCCGTGCGCCCGAGAGTGCGGTGGCGATCGAACCGGTGCGCGGCGAGTCCATGGTCGAGGGCTCCCCGTAGGCGGAGAGCACCTGCGGCCGCAGCGTCTTCGCCCGGCGTACCAGGCCGCCGCCGACCACGGCCGCGATCACCAGGAGTGCTGGGACGAGCAGAGTCACCCCGCTCGCATGCCAGACCAAGAGCGGCGCGGCCAGCGGGCCCGGCCGGGTTCCCGCCAGCCGTTGGGCGACGAACAGCGCCGCGCCGGAGGAGAAGAAGCCGCCCAGCCCGATGGCGAGCATCGCTGTCACGGGGCCGCCGAGGCCACGCAGCGCCGCACCGTTGGCGCCGCCGAAGCCACTGTCGGCGGGGCGGGCGCCAACGGGCCCGGGGATGGTCAGCGAGGGGTCCCCAGGGGCGGCCGGGGCCTGACCGCGCGTCATCCACCAGGCCACGGCGCCGAGCGCGAGCACCAGCGCGGTCTGGCCGGCGGCCAGCGCGGCGAAACCGCGCTGCGCTCCCGGCAGCATTCCGGCCGCTGCCCACCCGGGCCTGGACCAGAGCCCGTAAAGGGAGACCAGGACCAGCGCCCCGGCCGCCGACCAGAATTGGACGCGCGGCGGCAGCGCATCGTCGCCCAGGGCGAGGCCGACGAGCAGCAGCGCACCCAGCACCACCAGGACGACGAGCAGCACCACCCCGACCCAGCCCACACCCGCCCCGGCCGTCCGGTCGTGGGCGAGTACCGGGACCAGCACGGCCCAGGCCACCGTCAGCAGCCCGGCCGTCAGGTGCAGTGCGCGCAGTCGGCCGACCATGGCCACGCCGTACCAGAAGCCGTCCGCTTCCATCTCCAGCGGTTCCTCGCTCGGCCGCGCCGCGTCCATCGGGCGCACCATCTCGTAGCTGCTCCAGGTCATTCTGGACAGCTGCCCCAGCCCGGCCAGGACCGCGACCGGCACCAGGGCCGCCACGACGAGTCGCCGTCCCGGCTGTCCCCACCACCCGCCGTGTCCGCCGAGCGCGAAGACGAGCCAGGAGTGATGCGCGACGCACGCGCTGTCCGCCGCGCACTGCCAGGCGGCGAGGTCCAGGGCGATCTCGCACGCGGCGCCGGTCAGCAGCACGGTCAGCGAGACGGCGACGAGCTTGACGAGCGCCTCGTACGGGCTTCGCCCGCGGGTGTCGCCGGCGTCGCGGCCCGGCGGGCGCATCCAGTGGGCAAGGTTGGCGAACATGAAGGGCAGGAGGAGCAGCCACAGCGCGCGACTGGCCGCGCCCGAGGTGAGCTTGGCCCAGGAGTAGGCCTCCAGCACGGCCTGGCCGGAGTAGTCGGCGACACGCTGCTCGGCGTCCTGGTCGGGCCAGCGGCGGTAGGTGCCGGACATGGAGTCGCCGGTCATCTGCTTCAGGTGGGGGTCGTCGAGCATGGCCTCGGGAGTGGTGCCGCCGATGCCGTGGACGAGCAGTTCCAGCCAGAGGCCGCCCTGGCCGCCCGACTCACCGCCACCCGACTCACTGCCACCGGGCTCCACACCGGGCTCCACACCGGGCCCCGCATCGGACGCCGTCTCGGGTGCGCGCTGTCCGGGCAGTGCGGCGCCGTCGGCGACTCCGCTCCGACCGGGGCCGGGGCTTGCTGTTTCCCTGTCTCTGTCCATGTCCGCGTCCATGTCCGCCCCGCCCTGCCTCGCCCGTTCCTACGACCGCCGAAGCGCGTGTCTGCCGATATGCTGCCGCCTCGCGCTGGTCCGCACAGCACTTTTGCGCCAGGGACCACACTGTCGTGCGAGGATGGCGCGAGCAATTGTCGAGGCGGAGAGGACAGCACCCGGGTGGCCGAGAACAGCAGCCTGCTGGCCGAGCAGCGGCGTGCCCTGATCCTGGACGAGGTGCGCCGTCGGGGCGGGGTCCGCGTCAACGAGCTGACGCGGAAGCTCAATGTGTCGGACATGACGGTCCGTCGCGACCTGGACGCCCTCGCCCGGCAGGGCATGCTGGAGAAGGTGCACGGCGGGGCCGTGCCGGTGCTGGAGGCCAGCACGCACGAGCCCGGCTTCGAGGCGAAGTCGGCCCTGGAACTGAACGCCAAGGAGCAGATCGCCGAGGCCGCGGCCCGCTTGGTGGTCCCCGGCAGCGCGGTCGCGCTCTCCGGCGGCACGACGACCTTCGCGCTCGCGCACCACCTGGTCAGGATCGAGGGGCTGACGGTGGTCACCAACTCCGTCCGGGTCGCCGACGTCTTCGAGCACGCCGCCCGCCAGGGCACCGCCGCGTCGCCCGCGGCGACGGTGGTGCTGACCGGCGGGGTGCGCACGCCCTCGGACGCGCTGGTGGGACCGATCGCGGACCGGGCGATCCGTTCGCTCCATTTCGACCTGCTCTTCCTCGGCTGTCACGGCATCTCCCTGGAGGCGGGCCTGTCGACGCCGAACCTGGCCGAGGCCGAGACCAACCGGAGCTTCGTGGCCGCCGCGCGGCGCGTGGTCGCGGTGGCCGACCACACCAAGTGGGGCACGATCGGACTCTCGACCTTCGCCTCGCTCGCCGAGGTGGACACCCTGGTCACCGACGGGGGGCTGCCGATGGAGATCCGCAGTGCCGTCGCCGAGCAGGTGCGCGAGGTCGTCATCGCGGGCTGAGAAGTCCCATGGCACGCGGTCGGTCGTGGGACGGGCAGCGGCTCCGGAACCTGCCTGGCGTGTATGAAAGAGCGTCAACTACACTGCGCCCCACACTGATCGAATTTGGGGAGGGGTCCGCATTGGGAGTGCGCCTGCGACCGGTGACGACGGAGTTCCTGGCGTCGGCACCGTTGCGAATAGTCGTCACCCAGAGCCTGGGCGCGCCCCGTGAGGCGCTGTTCAGCGAACTGACCGACGACGCGTCCACCTGGCCCACCTGGTTCCGCGAGGTCAGCCGTGCCTCCTACATCGGCCCGCCGCCCTACGGGGTCGGCGCGGGCCGTTCGGTCGCGCTCATGGGTGGCGTGCGCTTCGTCGAGAGCGTCCAGATCTGGGAGGCCCCGGAGCGCTTCGTCTACCGGGTCGAGGAGGCGAACCTGGCCGGGCCCCACGCCTGGCTGGAGGAGTGGCTGCTCACCGAGGACGCGGGCGGCGGCACGACGGTCCGCTTCACCATGGCGATCGAGGCCCACGCCGCGATCGAACTCCTGATGCGCGCCACCCGCCCGCTGGTCGAGCAGGCGATCCGCCGGGCGATGAAGAAGCTGGACGCCCGAGTCAGGGATGCCCAAGCGAAGGACGCCCAAGCAGAGGACGCCCAAGCCAACGACGCGTCAGCCAAGGACACCTCGACCAAGGGCTGATCCGGGCCGGTTGGCACTCGATCGAGTGATGCCGTCGGGTCGTGGAATGCATGAAACGCGAGCCGGGTTGTGACCCAACACGCGACGACGAGCTGTCGCCGCCGACCCCGACTCGGAAGGCTGTTCCATGAAGATCGGCATCATTGGCGCAGGCAACATCGGCGGAAACCTGACCCGGCGTCTCACCGCTCTCGGCCATGAGGTCTCGGTCGCCAACTCACGCGGCCCGGAGACCCTCGCGGCACTCGCCGCCGAGACAGGCGCGAAGGCGGTCCCGGCTGCCGAGGCTGCGCGTGACGCCGAACTGGTGATCGTCACCGTCCCGTTGAAGGCTGTGCCGGGTCTGCCCGCCGACATCCTCGCCGGGGCCGCTCCCGGCTTCGCCGTCATCGACACCAACAACTACTACCCGCAGCGGCGCGACGGCCGGATCGCGGGGATCGAGGACGACGGCCTGACCGAGAGCCGCTGGGTCGCGAACCAGCTCGGCCACACGGTCGTGAAAGCCTTCAACGGCACCTACGCGCAGGACATCCTGGAGCGTCCGCTGCCCGCCGGGGATCCCGGCCGCATGGCCCTGCCGGTCGCCGCCGACGACGAGGCGGCGAAGAAGCTGGTCCGCGAGCTGATCGACCAGCTCGGCTTCGACACGGTCGACTCCGGTGGCCTGGACGACTCCTGGCGCCAGCAGCCCAACACCCCGGTCTACGGCCTGCGCGCCGGCGTGGAGGCCGTGACCAAGGCGCTGGCCGACGCGTCCCCGGTGCGCAGTGCGGAATTCAAGGGCTGAGCCTTCAGGGGCTGAGACTTCCCGGGCTGAGACGTGTGGGCCTGACGGCCCATCACTCGCCCGTCCACTCCCCCGTCGCCAGCAGCTTTTCGAGGACGGTGAGGTAGGGCGCGATGTCCAGGCCCTGTTCGGCGAGCCAGGCGTCGGAGTAGTACTTGTCGAGATAGCGGTCGCCGGGGTCGCAGATCAGCGTGACGACGCTGCCCTGCTCCCCCGCGGCCCGCATCTCCGCGACGATCTTGAGCGCACTCCACAGTCCCGTCCCGGTCGAGCCGCCGGGCTTGCGCCCCATGACCCGGTCCAGCAGGCGGACGCCCGCCACGCTCGCCGCGTCGGGGACCTTCATCATGCGGTCGATCGCGCCCGGCACGAAGCTCGGCTCGACGCGGGGCCGGCCGATTCCCTCGATCCGGGAGCCGCAGTCGCAGGTCACGGACAGGTCGCCGGTGACCCAGCCGTCGAAGAAGCAGGAGTTCTCCGGGTCGGCGACGCAGACCCGGGTGTCGGCCTGCATGTAGTGCACGTAACGGGCCAGGGTTGCCGAGGTGCCGCCGGTGCCGGCGGTGGCGACGATCCAGCTGGGTTCGGGGAAGCGTTCCTGCTGCATCTGGTGGTAGATCGACTCGGCGATGTTGTTGTTGCCGCGCCAGTCGGTGGCCCGCTCGGCGTAGGTGAACTGGTCCATGTAGTGACCGCCGGACTCGGCGGCGAGGCGGGCCGAGACCTCGTAGAGCGTGCGGGTGTCCTCGACCAGGTGGCAGTCGCCGCCCTGGGCCTGGATCAGCGCGATCTTCTCCTGGCTGGTGGTACGGGGCATCACCGCGATGAAGGGGACCCCGATCAGCTTGGCGAAGTACGCCTCCGAGACGGCCGTCGAACCGCTCGACGCCTCGACCACCGGCTTGCCCGGCCGGATCCAGCCGTTGCAGAGCGCGTGCAGGAAGAGCGAGCGGGCCAGCCGGTGCTTGAGCGAGCCGGTGGGGTGGGTGGACTCGTCCTTCAGGTAGAGGTCGATCCCCCACTCCTCCGGCAGCGGAAAGCGCAGCAGGTGGGTGTCGGCGGACCTGTTGGCGTCCGCCTTGACCTTCCGGACCGCCTCCTTGAGCCAGGCTCGGTACGCGGCGTCGCTTCGGTCCACGTCCAGGGTCTTCACGGCGGGCCACCTTCAAGTGCAGGGAGAACACGTGCTCTGCCTGCATCGTAACGTGTTACAAATCACAACATTTCCTTGGACGTCCCCCTAGCGACCTGCATGCGTTCGAGTGCGGCGCGGTCCCGACCCGCCGGATTCGCGGGATTCCGTGTCCGACGAGTTGCGATACCCGGCGAATCAGGAAACTCTGGTCGCATCACGGAACGCTTCTCGTTGCTCACTCTTCGAAGTCGGCCGCCGCCCCATGCGGAAGGAGTCGAAAGCACGATGGAGGATCTGGACCGGCACTACGAACTGCGCCTCACCGCCGAACCCTGTCGGTTCGGAGTGGTGCGCAGGATCGTCCAGGCGCATCTTCGGCACTGGAATCTGACAGCCGTCACCGACCAGACACTGCTCGGCCTGACCGAGCTGCTGGCCAACGTGCACCAGCACGTCGGCCCTGCCGCCCGCTGCACGCTCCGGCTGCACGCCGGCGCCGACGCGCTGACCGTCGAGGTCTCCGACAGCTCCCCGGAACTGCCGCAGGCCCACTGCCCGGAGCCGCTGGACGCGGGCGGGCGCGGGTTGACGATCGTGGCGGGGCTCTGCAAGGAGTGGGGCGCGCAGCCGGACGGGGACGGGAAGACGGTGTGGTTCACCGTCGCCACCGCTCCCGTCCAGGCCCCCGCCCTGCTCCAGCCGGTCCCGCTGGCCCTCGAGGTCGACGCGCTGGAGCTGGAAGCCGTGCTGGCCGACTGAGACCGGCAGGCTGACGCAGCCTCAGGCTGTTGTGTTCAGGCCGTGTTCAGGCCGTGCTCAGGCCGAGCCTCAGGCCGTGGTGTCCTCGCCGTTGAGGACGTCGAGGCGCTGGCGGTACTCGAACTCGTCGATCTCGCCGTCCGCGTAGCGGCGGTTCAGCGTCTCGAGCGGGGACGGCGCCGGCCCCTGGCGCTGTCCCCAGTTCTGCGGGCCGTACCCCTGCGGCCCGCCCATCGGCCCGCCGGCCGGACGGCCCGCGCGGGGTCCGCCCGCCGCGAACCAGGCGGCCGGGCCGCCGCGCATCCGCCACAGGAACCGGCGGGCGACGAAGATCGCGCCGATCCAGAAGAAGGGCATCAGCAGGATCCAGGGCCCGGGTCCGCCGTGCCAGCCGTCGGCCAGGAAGGTGTTCATCTCGCGCTCCTCAGTACTGCTCGGTAGCGGTTCGTTCGCTACTGAAGAGACTGCTCCGCGCGGACGGCCGGGGCGTCGTACGGCGGCGGGCAGTTGGACTGCTCCCCAGGGAGTACGCCGCCGACCCCAGCCGCGTGTCCCAGTCGCGTGCCCCAACCGCGTGCTCCAACCGCGTGCTCCAGCCCGTTCTAGCCCGCCGCCAGCTGGGGCTCCGCCAGCACCGGCGCCCAGGCCAGCTCCGCCGCCCCGGCCAGCTCCGGCGCGGCCAGCTCCGCCGCGCGCAGTGGGACGCAGCCGTAGCGTCCCCAGTGGGCGCGCGCCGCGATCGTCGCCGGCAGGAGCTCGGGCGCGCCCGCGAGCAGCGCGCTGTGGAAGGCGCCGAGGACGACCCGGTCCGGGTTGAGGATGTCCACGACGGCGGCGATGCCGCGCCCGAGGCGTTCGGCGACATGGTCGACAGCGGCCTGCGCGGCGAGGTCGCCGGCCCGCGCGGCGGCGAGGACGGCGTCGACCTCCGCGAGCGGCGCCTCCGGCGGCGTGCCGTACGCGGCGAGCAGGGCCGGCGGGCCGGCCTCGACGTCCAGGCAGCCACGCCGTCCGCAGCGGCACCGCAGGCCGTCGGGATCGACCGTCAGCTGGCCGATCTCCAGGGCGAGTCCGGCGCTGCCGGTGTGCAGGCGGCCGTCCACCACCAGTGCGCCGCCGACGCCTTGGTGGCCGGAGGTCACGTAGAGGAGGTGCCGCGCGCCGCGTCCCGCGCCGTGGCGGTGCTCGGCGAGCGCGGCGAGGTTCGCGTCGTTGGCGACGCCGGGCTCGACGCCCTCGGGCAGCTCCAGGCCCGCCTCGCGCAGCGCTTCGGTCCACAGCTCGCCGATGGGCGTCCCGGTCGGCCAGCCGAGGCAGGCCGAGATGACGGCGACCCGCTCGGGTTCGGTGACCGGGGTGGGCGCGGCCAGCCCTGCGCCGACGCAGCGGCGCGGGCTCGCGGCGACCAGCCGGACGGCCTCGTCGGCCATGGTCCGCAGCACTTCGCGCGGGCTGGCGCCCGGGGTCAGCGGCAGGTCTAGCGGCTGTCCGATCCGGCCGCCGAGACCGGCCAGCGCCAGGGTGAAGCCGTCGGTGTGCAGTTGGGCCGCGAGGACGACGGGCCCCTGCGGGTCGATCTCCAGCCGGTGCGAGGGCCGCCCCCGGGAGCCGCCCGCGGGCCTGGCGTCGACGCTGATCAGCCGCAGCGCCTCCAGCTCGGAGGTGATCGCCCCGACGGTCGTCCGGGTGACGCCCAGAGCGCCCGTGAGCACGGAACGGGTGGGCGCGGCGCCGGTGTGGATCAGCTCCAGGGCGGGGCCGAGCACCGCGCGACCGCGGTCCGGGCTTGTGTGTGTCTGCGTCACCCTCCTATTATGAATTTGTGCCGCTGATGAACAAAATAGAGTCGGCTTCCTTCCCTGCTACTTCTGCCCACCGCCGCTGGCCCGCCGCCCGCACCGCGCTGACCGGCTTCTTCGCCCTGGACGGCTTCCTCTTCGCCGGCTGGGTCGTGCGCATCCCCGAGATCAAGGCCCAGGTCCACGCCTCCGCGGGCCTGCTCGGCCTCGCCCTGCTCTGCGTGTCGGCCGGGGCCGTCGCGATCATGGGCCCGATCGCGCGTCTCTGTGTCCGCTACGGCAACCACGTGATGACGGTCGCGGCCTCGGTGCTGCTCTGCGCCTCGGTCGTACTGCCGCCACTGACGCACTCCGTCCTCGCGCTCGGCCTGGTGCTGCTGCTGTTCGGCGCCGGGTACGGCGCGGTGAACGTCGGCATCAACAGCGCGGCCGTCGACTTCGTGGCCTCCGCCGACCGCCCCGTCATGCCGGCCTTCCACGCCGCCTACAGCCTCGGCGGCCTGGTCGGCGCGACCGTCGGCGGTCTGCTGGCACCGGTCATGACGGCGACTCAGTACCTCGGCCTGCTCGCGGTGGCCGGGCTGGCGGTGACCGCCTGGGCGGGCACCTCGCTGCTGCGCCACCCGGTCGCACCCGCGGTGCGACGCGACGGAGCACACCCGGCGACCTCCTCCGTACCGGCCGGGGCAGGGCTGCTCGTGCTGCTGCTCGGTGTGGTGGCGCTCTGCGACGCCTACGGCGAAGGCGCGATGGCCGACTGGGGCGCTCTCCACCTGCACCAGGACCTGCACGCGAGCTCGGCCGTCGCGGCGGCGGGCTTCGCTGTCTACTCACTGACCATGACGGTCGGCCGCCTCAGCGGCACCCGCCTGGTCGAGCGCTTCGGACCGACCAAACTGCTGGTCGCCGGCGCGGCCGTGGCCTCGGCGGGCATGGTCGCCGCCGCGCTCAGCCCCACGCTGCCGCTGGCCCTGGCGGGCTTCCTGCTGGTCGGACTGGGTCTGGCGAACATCTTCCCGCTCGCCATCGACCGCGCGGGCGCGCTGCGCGGCCCGCGCGGCGTGGCGACGGCCTCCATGCTCGGCTACGGCGGCATGGTGGCGGGCCCGCCGATCATTGGCTTCCTGGCCCAGGGCCTGGGCCTGCCGACGGCGTTGCTGTCGGTGGCCCTACTGGTGGCCCTCGCGGGCGCAGCCGCCCTGGTGGTCAGGGCGCGAGCCTAGGACCGGTCGGTCTTACGACCTGGGGCGCTCCCGATCGCCCCCAGGTCGTAAGACCCGGCGGGAGCTCAGGCAGCCGAGGACGGGGTGGTCAGGCCGAGCGCGGCGTCGGCCTTGAGGATGGCCCGGTGGTAGTAGACGGTTGCGGCCTGCGAAGAGTTTCCGGCGACCTGGATGTAGAGATAGACGAAGGCCACATTGGGGCTCAGCCGGTCGATGGCCAGATAGCCGTTGACCGGAACACCCTGCACCGTCGCGTCCATCCGCTTCGCCACGGAGCCGGGACTGCCGAAGTCGACGTTGGTGAGCTTGAAGTTGATCTGGGTGGAGCCCGTGGGCAGGTTCAGCTCCTGGCAGGACTTGAGCGCGTTCACGGCCTGCGGGTAGCGCTGGTCCAGCATCGCCGCAGGTCTCGCCGTCAGGAACTCGCCGACGAACGGTCCGGTCTGGCCGCCTGCGAGGACCACCTGGGCGTCCTGGCCCGGCCCTCGACTCGGGCTCGGCGAGGCGGTCTGAGCCTGGTTCATCAGCATGGTCAGCTGGCTGCAGCCGGTCGCCTGGCCGGCGCCGGCCGATGGCGACGCGGTATCGCTGGGCTGGACGGTGAAGGCGGGCCCGAGGTCGGACGGGGTCAGCAACGCGGACGTGAGCTGGTCGGCACCGGGGAGCGACTCTGCGGGCGAAGGAGGCGAGGGATTGGTGGCATCGGCGGAGATGCCGACGGCTGCCTGGGTCCCCCCGGCGGTACATCCGGTGAGGGCTACTGCGACGGTGAGGGCTGCTGCGACGCCCATGAGCTGGATACGCATGAAGCCTCCTCGAAGGCCGGGCGCACACGAATCCTTCCCACTGTGCCACCTGGCCCGGCGGCCCGCCTCCCGAAGTGGGGCGGGACAGGCGGGTGTCGCGGGGGCACAGCGGGCGGGCCGGCGCCCGGGACTGCGGCAGGCGCGGGCAAGCGGCAGGCGGCAGGCCGAGGTGTCCGCCGGGCACCGGGCACTGGGACACCGGAGGCGCGGGTCAGGGAAACCGGGTCAGGGAACCGGGTCAGGGTCCTGTGCCGGGTCCGACGTCTGCGCGGCGTCTGCGGGGAGCCTCAGGTCCCAGCCGATGAGGGCGAGCAGTTCCTCGTGGGTGATGCCCTCGGGGATCGAGCGCGGCGGGGCGGTGCGGATGGGGGGCTGCCAGCCGTCGGACTCCGTCCAGCGGCGGACCGGCTTGGCCGGAGCGCCCGCGACCACGCTGTGGTCGGGGACGTCGCCGCGCACCACGGAGTTGGCGGCCACGACGACATTGCGGCCGATGTTCGCGCCCGGAAGGATCACCGCTCCGGTGCCGATCCAGCTGCCCGAGCCGATCCGGACCGGCGCGTTCCGGGGCCACTGCTTACCGATCGGCAGCTCGGGGTCGTCGTAGGAATGGTTCTGGTCGCTGATGTAGACGCTCGGACCGGTCCAGACGTGGTCCTCGAGGACGATCGACTCGTGGCCCACGATGTTGCTGTCCCGGCCGATCACGCAACCGTCCCCGATGCGCACGATCGGCTCCGGCCCGAGCCGCTGTCCGGGCGCGAAGCCCGCCGAGATCGAGACGCGCTCGGCGATGATGCAGTAGCAACCAAGCGCGATGCCGTGCTCGTTGAAGATCGAGCCCTGCGGGAACGCGAGCTTGGTGAAGGCCCCGATCTCGGCGAAGCGCAGCGGGCCCGGCTGCTCGGCGCTGATCGCACCCGCCTCGCGCACCCACCCCCAGCCCCGATGGACCAGGCGCGACGCGACACGGCGCGACCGCATCCGGGCGGCGCTGCGTATCTTGTCGGCGAACGGCAACGGCATGCGCCTACGTTAACCGGTCGGTAACCGTCTGAAAGGCGGGGGTGGCACGACTCACGTGCTCACTCGCTCGCCCACGCGGGCGGGCGGCGCTCCAGGAAGGAGAGCATGCCCTCGCGGGCCTCCTCGGAACCGAAGAGCAGCGCCGACTGCGCCACCATCGACTCGCCGTCGCGTTCGAAGGACCGCAGCACCTCCGCCGTCACCAGCCGCTTCGTCTCCGCCAGGCCCTGCGGACTGGCCTTGCGGAAGGCGTCCAGGATGCCGGAAAGGGCCTCCTTCGGGTCCTCGCGGGCCTCCGTGATCAGGCCGATCCGTTGCGCCTCGGCCGCGTCGAAGACCGAGCCGGTCAGGTACCAGCGCGACGCGCCGCGCGGGTCCAGGCGCGGCAGCAGCGGCAGCGAGATCACCGCGGGCGCGAGGCCGAGCCTGACCTCGGTGAAGGCGAAGGTCGAGGCCGGTCCGGCGAGGACGATGTCGCAGGCGCCGAGCAGACCCAGGCCGCCCGCGCGGACGTGGCCGTCGACGAGGGCGACGACGGGCTTGGGCGACTCCAGCACGCTGCGCATCGCGGTCACCAGGCGCCGCGGATTCGCGGTCGGGTCGCCGCCGGTCGCCTCGGACAGGTCCGCGCCGGCGCAGAAGGTGCCGCCGGTGTGGGTGAGCACGACCACCCGCACGGATGGGTCCTTCGCGGCGTCGGCGAGCCCCTGCTCCAACTCCGCGACCAGCCGCGCGGAGAGGGCGTTGCGGTTGGCGGGCGAGTCGAGGGTGAGCGTGGCGACTCCGCGCTCGACGGCGTGGCGGACCAGCGGCTGCTGCGGCTCTTGGGCGGTCATCGGTGCGCGTCCTTCCCAGGGTGGGCAGCCACGACTCTGTGGCGGCGCTCCACAGCCTATGCAGCCGGTCAACCATCCCGACAGCGGACATTCCTCACACCCGGACGAGAGTCAGATGCGGCCGACGACCGGGGTCATCGACCCGTCATCCGCCTGCTCGGCTACCGCCGCAGAGCCGCGAGCTCGCGTCGGCGGATCCCCGACCAGAGCAGGCGCTGCACGATCAGCGTCAAGGTCCCCGCGAAGGCGATGCCCGCCAGATTGACGCCGAGTTGGACGAAGGATCCCCAGCCCTGCGCGTATGCGTGGAAGGTCACCGCGAGCGCGGCGTTGCCTGCGGCCGGGA
The DNA here is from genome assembly GCF_041262525.1 of Streptacidiphilus sp. MAP12-20. Classification (NCBI taxonomy): domain Bacteria; kingdom Bacillati; phylum Actinomycetota; class Actinomycetes; order Kitasatosporales; family Streptomycetaceae; genus Streptacidiphilus; species Streptacidiphilus sp. MAP12-20. The sequence goes on along the minus strand of NZ_JBGCCK010000011.1, from coordinate 138,129 downwards.
CAGTGGTGACCGAGATCGCGACGCCGATGAGGGTCGCGGACTTCGCCGAGGTCAGCGAGAGCATGCCCGCGACGCCGGCGAGCATGGCGACGAGCAGAGACAGGATGTCCGGCTGCCAGATGAAGGAAGTCTGCGGGCGCGGCGCCTCGAACTGGGACTCCTTGAAGACCCCGAAGTGCTCCAGGAGCAGGCTGAACAGGATCGTCAGCAGGATCGCCACCATGAAGCCGATCACCAGCGTCACCACGGACCGCCAGGCCTCCTTGCGCTGACGGCGCACCAGCGCGACGCAGAGTCCCGCCAGCGGGCCGAACTCGGGGCCGACCACCATCGCGCCCACGATGAGGATCGCGTTGTCGAGCATCACACCGCAGGCCGCCAGCATCGTCGCGACCGTCAGGAAGGCGACGAAGACGAGGCTGAGCGTCGACTCCTCCTGCGTCATCTCGCTGACGGCCTCCCAGACGACGGCGTCCGCGCCCTCGCCCGGGGCCTCCTCCAACGCGCGGGTCGCGGCGTCGGACTGGGTGAAACCGGCGTCGCGCATCGTGATCGCGCCTTCGCGCGCCAGGCCGCTGTCCCGCAGAGCGGCGAGCAGTTCGTCCGTCGACTCGCGGGCCACGTCGCACTCGATCACGGTGCCCGCGGGGCGCACTGCGGCTCCCGGGAGCACCACGAGATGGGTGACCCCGAGGGCCTGGTCGAGCAGCGCCCGCACGCGGGCCTCCTGTGACGGCGGGACGATCAGGCGCAGATGCATCACATTGGTGAGGGTATGCGCTGCTCTGACGTGTTTATCCGATATCGCGTCGTCGCAGACCGGCGAGTCCCGCTCCGGCCAGCGCGGCCGAGATCAGTGTCAGCCAGAGCAGCGGCGCGACGTGGAAGCTGCCGCCGGGCAGCTTGGGGACGTGGGTGAAGGGCGTCAGATCCAGCAGCCACTGGCCCGCGTTGAGCGCGGGGCCGAGGTAGCCGATGAACAGCCACACGCCCAGCACGCTCCAGGCGGCCGCCGTCCACTGCGGCCGCAGGCCGAAGAGCGCGACGGTCGCCGCCGCGAAGACCCAGACCGCCGGCAGCTGGACCAGGGCGCCGACCAGCAGCTTGCCGGTCCAGCCTGCCGTGTCGCCAAGGGCGACCCCGGCCCCGAGGCCCGCCGTCAGCCCGCCGACGAGGAGCAGTGCGCCCGAGCCGAGCAGCGGGTAGAGCAGGTGGCTGCCGGCCCAGCCGAGGCGGCCGACACCGGTGGCCAGCACCGGTTCGGCGCGTCCCGAGGTCTCCTCGCCGCGCAGCCGCAGCGTCGCTTGGACGGCGTAGACGGCGGCGACCATGGCGAGCAGGTTCATCGAAGTGGCGAGGTAGGAGTCGACGACGCCGGTGCTGCCGCCCATCCGCTGCACGATCTGCTCGACGTTGGCGCTGCTGGAGATCAGCTGTTTCACGCCCTGGCTGATCCCGCCGAGCATCGCGCCACCGACGGCGAAACCGAACGCCCAGCCCAGCAGCGTGCCGCGCTGGAGCCGCCAGGCGAGGCCGACGGTGCCGCGCAGCGAGGGCGCGGCCGAGGGCGGGCCCGGACGCTGCGGCAGCAGACCGCTGCCGAGGTCGCGGCGTCCGGCGAGCGCGTAGCCGAGGGCGAGCTGTGCTCCCCCGGCGGCGATCAGCAGCGCGACCAGCCACCAGGCGTTGTCGTCGTAGGGGCGGACGCGCTCCGCCCAGCCGAGCGGGGAGAGCCAGACGAGCCAGCCGGGCCCGGTGCTCCCGGCCGCGTCGCCGCAGGCGCGAAGCAGGAAGGCGAGACCCAGGACCGCGCCGCCGATCCCGTTCGCGGCACGGCCGGTCCCGGTCAGCTGCGCGGCGACGGCGGCGACGCCCGCGAAGCAGACCCCGCAGCCGAAGAGCGCCGCGCCGAAGACCAGCGAGCCGGCGACCTGCTGACCCATCGCCAGCAGGACGACCGCGTTCACCCCGCCGACGAGGGCGGACGCGGTGACGGCGGCGCCGATCCCGGCCGCGAGCGGCGCGCCGCGCCCGACCGCGCCCGCGCCGATCAGCTCCAGCCGACCGGACTCCTCCTCGGCACGGGTGTGGCGGACCACGAGCAGCACGCAGAGCAGGCCGAGCAGCAGACCACCGAGGCCGAGCATCCGCCAGGCCGTCAGCGCGCCGGTGCTGCCGGTGTCGTAGACCGAGCCGTAGAGCGCGCGCAGCGAGCCGTTGCTGTTGATGCTCTGGGCCAGTTGCTCGCGGGAGGACTGGGAGGGGTAGAGCTTGCCGAAGGAGACGGCCGTCCCGGCGACGGAGCCGATCAGCGCGTAGAGCCAGCAGGCGAGCATGATCCGGTCGCGGCGCAGCGCGAAGCGCAGCAGTGTCGAGGCGCCTGCGAGGTTCATGACGCCCGCTCGGCGGCTGCGCCGGGGGCTGCCTCGGGAGCTTCCTCGGCGGCTGCCTCGGGGGCTGCCTCGGGGGCTACCTGGGGAACTGCCTCGTAGCGCCGCAGGAACAGCTCCTCCAGGGTCGGCGGACGGCTCGTCAGCGAGCGGACCCCGGCCGTCGTGAGCGCCCGCAGCAGGCCGTCGAGCCGGTCGGTGTCGACCTGGCAGTGCAGGTGCGTCCCTTCGAGTTCGACGTCGTGCAGGCCGGGCAGCGCGTCGAGGCCGGTCGGCGGGGCCGCGAGCTCGGCGGTGACGGAGGTGCGGGTGAGGTGGCGCAGCTCGGCGAGCGTGCCGGTCTCGACGGTGCGGCCGGCCCGGATGATGCTGACCCGGTCGCAGAGGGCCTCGACCTCGGACAGGATGTGACTGCTCAGCAGCACCGTCCGGCCGCGCTCGCGCTCCTCGGCGACGCAGCCGCGGAAGACCTCTTCCATGAGCGGGTCGAGGCCGGAAGTCGGTTCGTCCAGGATCAGCAGCTCGGCGTCCGAGCAGAAGGCGGCGACCAGGGCGACCTTCTGCCGATTGCCCTTGGAGTAGGTCTGGCCCTTCTTGGTCGGGTCCAGCTCGAAGCGTTCGAGGAGTTCGGCCCGGCGCTCGGGGTGCTGCCCGTTGCCGCGCAGCCGCCCGAGCAGGTCGATCACCTCACCGCCGCTCAGCCCGCGCCACAGCGTCACGTCGCCGGGGACGTAGGCGAGGCGGCGGTGCAGGGCGACCAAGTCGCGCCAAGGGTCGCCGTCGAGCAGCCTGGCCGCGCCGGAGTCGGCGCGGATCAGGCCGAGCAGCACGCGGATGGTCGTGGACTTGCCCGAGCCGTTCGGGCCGAGGAAGCCGTGCACTTCGCCCCGCGCGACACTGAGGTCCAGGCCGTCCAGGGCACGCGTCCGGCCGAAGGTCTTCACCAGTCCGGACACGTCGATCGCCGTCGTCATGGCCCCGACGCTACACTTGTTTCAGGAATTCGTGAATATTCTGAAGCTGCTGATGCGAGGATAGGCTGGCGCCATGGGGACACCACCGGAGGCCGAGGCACTGCGCTCGTACATCGAGCGCTTCTCCCAAGTGCTGACCGACACCGGCTTTCCGCGCATGCCGGCCCGTGTCTTCGTCGCACTGATGACCGCCGACAGCGGCAAGCTGACCGCCGCCGAGCTCGCCGAGCGACTGCGGATCAGCCCGGCCGCGGTCTCCGGCGCGGTGCGGTACCTGGGCCAGCTGAACCTGGTCGGCCGCGAACGCGACCCGGGTTCGCGGCGGGACCGCTACCTCGTCTTCGACGAGGTCTGGCGCGAGGCCATGCTCCGGCGCGACACGGTGCTCAGCCGCTGGGAGAGCGCCCTGACCGAGGGCATCCGGCTCCTCGGCCCTGAATCCCCCGCGAGCGCGCGGCTGGACGAGTCGCGGCACTTCTTCGGCTTCCTGCGCCGGGAGATGCCATCGCTGCTGGAGCGCTACTACCGCGAGCGCGAAGCGGCGTCCGCCGCGCCCGGCGCAGCCGACTCGACCGGCGACGAGGCGGAGCCTGCGGCCCGGCCCTGATCAGCCCAGCCCTGATCAGCCCAGCCAGCCCGGGCGGACCAGGCCCGACTCGTAGGCCAGCACCACCAGTTGCGCCCGGTCGCGCGCGCCCAGTTTCACCATCGCGCGGCTGACGTGCGTCTTCGCCGTCAGCGGGCTGACGACGAGGCGGCCGGCGATCTCCTCGTTGGTCAGGCCCAGACCCACCAGCGCCAGCACCTCGCGCTCACGGTCCGTCAGCCGGGCCAGGGACGCGGGCTGCTCGGGCACCTTCGAGCGAGCGGCGAACTCCGCGATCAGGCGGCGGGTGACGCCGGGCGAGAGCAGCCCGTCCCCCGCGTGCGCGGCGCGGACCGCACGGACCAGTTCGGCGGGCTCGGTGTCCTTCACCAGGAACCCGGCCGCGCCGGCCCGCAGGGCGTCGAAGACGTACTCGTCCATCTCGAAGGTGGTGAGCACGACGACCTTGACCTCGGCGAGGGCCGGGTCGGCACAGATGCGGCGGGTGGCGTCCAGCCCGTCGAGCTCGGGCATCCGGATGTCCATCAGCACGACGTCCGGCACCAGCTCGCGGGCCAGCGCGACGGCCTGGAGCCCGTTGTCCGCCTCGGCCACGACGGTGACGTCCGCCTGGGCGTCGAGCAGGGACCGGAACCCGGCGCGGACCAGCTGCTGGTCGTCGGCGAGCAGTACCCGAATCATCGTCATGTCCTTCACTTCGCCGGGTAGGAGTTCAGGGGCAGGAGGGCATGGACCAGGTAGCCGCCGTCGGGCGCGGGGGCGGCCTCGACGCTGCCGCGCAGTGCGCTGACGCGCTCCCGCATCCCGATCAGGCCGGAACCGCTGCCGCCCGCGCGCGGCCCACCGGCCACCGAGGCCGGGCCGGGGTCGCGGACAGTGATCGCCAGGCGGTCCGGGCCGTAGTCGAGGGTGACCTCGGCACTGCGCGCCGAGGAGTGGCGGATCACGTTGGTCAGCGCCTCCTGGACGATCCGGAATGCGGCGAGCTCGACCCCCAAGGGCAGCGCGCGCTGCTGGCCCGCGTGCCGCACGCGGACGGTGAGCCCCGCCGCGGCGGCCTGCTGCACGAGTTCGTCGATGCGGCGCAGGTCGGGCGCGGGACTGCGCGGCGCGCCGGGCCCGCTGCTGCTGCCGTTGCTGCCGGTGCCGCCTGTGCGCAGGGAGCCGAGCACCTGACGGACCTCGCCGAGAGCCTGCTTGCTGGTGTCCTTGATGGTGCGCAGCGCGGTGCGGGCTTGGTCGGGGTCGTCGTCGATCAGTTCCAGGGCCACGCCCGCCTGCACGTTGATCAGCGAGATGCTGTGCGCGAGCACGTCGTGCAGCTCACGCGCGATCGCCAGCCGCTGCTCGTCGGCGAGCCGCGCCTCCCGTTCGGCCCGTGCGATCCGCCACTGTCGGCGCTGCTCGACCCGCATACGCATCATCTCGGCGGCGCCGACCACGACCAGCAGCCACGCGAGCAGTCCCAGCTCAGCCGGCCAGCTGAGCCCGTGCGTGAAGGCGTTGACGACGACGTGGGCGGCGTAGAGCGTGCCCATGCTGATCCACGCGGCGCGCCGCCTCCCGGCCAGCACGGCGTTGACGTAGGCGAAGACGACGCTGAGCACGATCGGGCCGTAGGGGTAGCCCAGCAGCAGGTACACACCGGCGACGAGGGTCGTCCCGATGCATACCTCGAGCGGCCAGCGCCTGCGCACCACGAGCAGCGCGGGCCCGAGCAGCAGCAGCGCGTACGCGAGGTGGTCCATGGCCCGATGCGACCCGTGCTGATGCGCGGCAGCGGCCCGCGTCCCCACCACCTGGACGAACGCGACCGCCACCGCAGCGGCCAACGGCGCTCCGCGCCACCGGGTTCTCATAAGGGAACCGTAGGCCAGCCGCCCCCGCCGCGCCGTCACCTCCGGGCAGTCCCCCGACGTACTCCCTCCGGAGTACCTGCGGAGTACCTGTGGGGGGCGCGGGCGAGTCGGCGGACGGGACCCGTCAGCGCGGCGAGCGCCCTGTCGGGGCCTCCGGCCTGGGCGGTCCGCCGAGCCCTTCTGCGGATTCCGGGCACGCCGCGCCACGCCGGGCGCAGCACCGGCGACGGCGAGGCCGGCAGGCGCAGCCGCAGCAGCGGCGGCGAGGGCCGCAGGCGCAGCGGCAGCGAGGCCGGCAGGCGCAGCGGCAGCAGCGGCGGCGAGGGCCGCAGGCGCAGCGGCAGCAGCGGCGGCGAGGGCCGCAGGCGCAGCGGCAGCGAGGACGGCAGGCGCAGCGGCGGCGGCAGCGAGGACGGCAGCGGCGAGGGCGGCAGCAGCGGCCGACTGCCTCGGTTTCCTCCCCGGCACGACATCCAGCCCAGATCCGGGTCTAGCCCCCGGGCCTGGCTCGCCCTCCCTCCGGGACGGCGTCATCGGCGGCGGCGAGGGCGGCAGGCGGAGCCGCAGCGAGGGCGGCAGCGGCGGCCGACCGCGTCGGTTTTTCCCCGGCACGACATCCAGCCCAGATCCGGGTCCAGCCCCGGGCCTGGCTCGCCGTCCCGCCGGGAGGGCGTTAGCGGCGGGTGAGGAAGGCGATGGTCTGGCGGGCCAGGCCGTATTCGCGGCTGAGGCGGGCGAAGGTCGTGTGGCCCTGGGTGACGCGCGCGAAGGCGCGCCACGCGGGGCGGAAGCCGAGGACCGCCGCGTGGAAGGCCTGCGGGCGGCGTTCGAACGCGGCGAGCATCCGGCGTCCCACGCGCATCTCCACGCCCAGGTCGGCGCGGATGTCGAAGGTGTAGCCGAGGCCCTCGCGGCGGACCGCAGGCTCCGTGTCGGCGACGGCGGCGCGCGCCGCCCACTTGCCGGCGAGGCGGCCCGAGCGAAGCGCGTAGGAGATGCCCTCGCGGGTCCACGGCTCCAGCAGGCCCGCCGCGTCGCCCGCGACCAGGACCCGACCACGGGAGAGCGGGGAGTCCTCCGCGCGGCAGCGCGTCAGGTGGCCGGACTCGACGCTCGGGGTGAAGCCGTCGAGTCCGAGCTGGGCGATGAAGTCCTTGAGGTAGGCGCGCGTCTCAGCGCCCTGGCCGCGCGCGGCGATGACGCCGACGGTCAGACTGTCGCCCTTGGGGAAGACCCAGCCGTACGAGCCCGGCAGCGGCCCCCAGTCCAGCAGCACTCGGCCGCGCCAGGTCTCGGCGACTGCAGGCGGGACCGGGATCTCGGCCTCCAGGCCCAGGTCCACCTGGTCGAAGACCACCCCGACGTGCGCACCGACGCGTCCGGCGCTGCCGTCCGCGCCCACCACGGCCCGCGCCTTGACGACACGTCCGTCCTGGAGAGCGACGAGTGCGAGGCCGCCCTCGGCCTCGTCCGGCTGGGTCACGCCCGTCACCGTCACGCCGGTGACCAGCATGGCGCCCGCCTTCTCGGCGGCCTGGACCAGGCCGTGGTCGAACTCGTCGCGGTTGATCAGCCCGAAGAGCATCCGCTTCGAGCGCCGGGTGCGCTCGTACCGGCCGCCGAGGGTGAAGGTGATCGCGTGGACGCTGTCCTTGAGCGGCAGCGTGAAGCCGGGCGGGAGGGCGTCCCGCGAGGGGCCGATGATGCCGCCGCCGCAGGTCTTGTAGCGGGGCGGCGCGGCCTTGTCGAGCAGCAGCACCCGTGTCGCCCCGGCCTCCGCCGCCCCGTAAGCGGCCGAGGCTCCGGCCGGGCCCGCGCCCACGACGACGACGTCCCAGACGCCGCCCAGTTCATCCTCCAGCAGCTCGGCCGCGTGCAACTCGGCCGCGCCGAGCTCAGCCGTCAGGCCCTCGGCGGCGGCGAGGTTTTCGAGGTCATCTGCGCCGGGGCGCTGGTTCTGGCTCACGATCGGTCATATTACTTGCGCGTCCGCGCGCGAGCGCGGACAGCGCCCACCCGGCCGCGCCGAGCGCCGCGCCGGCGCCGCCCCCGAAGGAGACGGCCGCGACGAGGTCGTTCCCGGCCAGCCGCCCGGCGACGCTGCTGGCCGCGTCCCTGCGCACCCGATGGACCGCGCCCACGGCCGTCGCAGCGGCGATGAGGGACACGCCGCGCGCGCGGGAGGCGGGAGAGACAGTGGCGGCGGGCTCCTCCGGCGGGGTCGCCCGCAGGGTTCGGCCGCCCGTGTAGGCGAGCGCGGCGAGCCCGGCGACAGAGCTCGCCCACTGCAGCGCCTGGTAGACGGGCATCCGTCCGTTGATCCGGTGGCCGAGCGCGGGCCAGTGGCGCTCGCCGAAACGACCGTGGTGGGTGAACGCGTCCCAGGCCACGTGGGTGAGCGCCCCGGCCCCGGCGGAGGCGACGAACCACGCGGCGTCGGCGGGGGTGACCTCCTTGCGGGTCGGCCTGGTGAGGACGGCGACCCGGTCGGCGAGATCCTGCGGCAGCAGCGCGGTGAGCGGCTCGCGCAGCAGCCCGTGCCAGGCGCCGGCCAGCCCGGCGGCGACCGCGACGTCCAGCGTCGCGACGGCCCACGGCCGGTGGGTCAGCCGGCCGATGCCGTAGGTCCCGGGGAGCACGCTGTCGAGGAAGTACGGCACGTCGGGCGCGAGCGACCCGGCGACCAGGGCCGACGCGACCAGACGCCCCCGCGGTCGCCCCGAACGGAGCAGCGGAAGTACGGCGGCGGGATGACTGAACGTGAACGGCACAGTGCCCATCCTGCCCCGAACGTCCCCCGCCCCGCCCATGGACGCGACCGCCGGGGCCGCCCGTCCCGCCCGTCTCAGCGTTCGTGGCCCGCTTCGAGGTAGAGGACACGGCCCGCGGCGCGAGCCGCGAGCGCGGCGCGGAGGCGGGCCAGCTTGTTGGGGGCCAGGTGGGCGGCCCAGTCCTCCGGGCCGACGAAGCTCCAGGCGCGCAGCTCCGCCGCCGGGAGGGTCAGTCCTTCCTGCGCGGCGGCGCTCACCAGGCCGCCGTCGAAGACCAGGCGTAGGCCGCCCGAGCGGGGGCCGCCGTTCGGCTCCCAGTCAACGGCGAGCAGCCGGAGCGAGTCCTCGGCGAGGACGAGGCCCAGCTCCTCCTCCGCCTCGCGGACCGCCGCAGCGGACGGGGCCTCGCCCGTCTCGACGACGCCGCCCGGGAACTCCCATCCCGGCTTGTAGACCGGATCGACGAGCAGGACCCGGCCCGCCTCGTCGAAGAGGAGGACCGCCGCCGCGACGGTGTCGCCGCCCGCGACCGGGTCCTGCACGATCGGGACGCACGCGGAGCCCTCTCGTACCAACTCCAGTATCTGCTGGGCCGCCTGTCCCGGCGTCAGCTCGGAGGAGTCGACGACCGCCGCGTCCTGGCGGAGCCAGTCGAGGGCGGCGGAGTAGGAGTCGACGTGGGCGAGACGCCAGCCGCGCGCGCCCGCCTCGGCCTGGTCGGCCTCGATGCGCTTGCGCAGAATCGTTTCCTCAGCGTGCAGCAGGACGTGGTGGACCTCCATTCGCCGCGAGGCCAGCGTGCCGAAGATCTCGTCGCGGTAGTCCTGCCTGAGCAAGGCCATCGGCACCAGCAGCGGGACTCCGTCGCCCAGTTGGGCGCTCAGCGCGGTCAGCGCATCGGGAACGAGACGGCGCCAGGCAGTCAGGTCCTGGTAGTCGGCCAGATCGAGCAGCAGGTCCGCCGGGAGGATGTTGCGCAGAAACTCGCCGATGTCCTCGGGGTCGAAAACGTGGGAGCCGGGGAGCAGTCGGTGCAGTTCACGCACGGTCGTTGTCTTGCCGGCGCCGAATGCGCCGTTGAGCCAAACGATCACATGTCCCCCAGCCGGAGTTCAGCGAGCCAGCCCGCATCGTACGACGGACCCTGCGCGGCGGGGTGGCTGCGCGGGGTCCGTCGGGTGGTTCCGGGGGTGTGTCCGGGGTGGGGTCAGCCCTTGCGGGTCTTGATCTCCTCGGTGAGCTGCGGCAGGACCGCGAACAGGTCGCCGACGACGCCGAAGTCGGCGAGTTCGAAGATCGGCGCCTCCGGGTCCTTGTTCACCGCGACGATCGTCTTGGACGTCTGCATGCCCGCCCGGTGCTGAATCGCACCCGAGATGCCGTTCGCGATGTACAGCTGCGGCGAGACCTGCTTGCCGGTCTGCCCGACCTGGTTGGAGTGCGGATACCAGCCCGCGTCCACCGCGGCGCGGGACGCGCCCACGGCCGCACCCAGGGAGTCGGCCAGCGCCTCCACGACGGAGAAGCCCTCCGCCGCGCCCACACCACGCCCGCCGGAGACCACGATCGCGGCCTCGGTCAGCTCCGGACGCCCGGTCGAGACCCGCGCGGTCCGGGAGGTGACCTTCGTACCCGTCGCCGCCGGGGAGAACGCCACCGTCACGGTCTCGATCGTGCCGGCGGCCGGGGCCTGCTCCGGGGCGGCCGCGTTCGGCTTGACCGTGATCACCGCGATGCCGTGCGAGACACGGGAGGTGACGGTGAACGACGCCGCGAACGCCGACTGCGTCGCCACCGGACCCTGCTCGGAGGCGGTGAGGTCGACGGCGTCGGTGATCACACCCGAACCCAGGCGCAGCGCCAGCCGCGCCGCGATCTCCTTGCCCTCACCCGAGGACGTCACCAGCACCGCCGCCGGGTTCACACTCGCCGCGATCTGCGCCAGCGCGTCGACCTTCGGCACCACCAGATAGTCCGCGAACTCGGACGCCTCCGCGGTCACGACGCGCTCGGCGCCGAACTCGCCCGCCTTCGCCGCGACAGCGGCAACCGCATCGCCCGCGCCCAGCACCACCGCGACCGGCGTGCCGATGCGACGCGCCAGCGTCAGCAGCTCCAGCGCGGGCTTACGCACGACACCGTCCACATGGTCCACCAGGACCAGAATCTCATCCATGATCAAAACTCCAGAAGAAGGGGAAACGGTCCAGGAAGGGCTAGATGAACTTCTGCGCGGCCAGGAACTCGGCCAGCTGCCTGCCGCCCTCGCCCTCGTCCTTCACGACCGTCCCCGCCGTACGGGCCGGACGCGCCACGGCCGCGTCCACCACGGTCCACGCCCCCGCCAACCCCACCCGCTCGGCGTCCAACCCCAGGTCGTCCAGATCCCAGGACTGCACCGGCTTCTTCTTCGCCGCCATGATCCCCTTGAAGGACGGGTACCGCGCCTCACCCGACTGGTCCGTCACCGACACGACCGCGGGAAGGGACGCCTCCAGCACCTCCGTCGCCGAGTCACCATCACGGCGACCCGTCACCGTGCCACCGTTCACCGCGACCTCGGAAACCAGCGTCACCCCGGGCACGCCCAAGCGCTCCGCCAGCAGCGCCGGCACCACACCCATCGTCCCGTCCGTCGACGCCATCCCACACACCACCAGGTCGAACCCGGCCTTGCCCACCGCAGCCGCCAGCACCGCGGAAGTAGCGATCGCATCCGACCCGTGAATGTCGTCGTCGTTCACGTGCACGGCCTTGTCCGCACCCATCGACAACGCCTTACGCAACGCGTCCTTCGCGTCGTCCCCACCCACCGTCAGCACGGTCACCTCGGCGTCCCCCGACGCCTCCGCGATCCGCAACGCCTGCTCCACCCCGTACTCGTCCAGCTCCGACAACAGGCCGTCGACCCCGTCACGGTCGGTCGTGAAATCCTCCGCAAACCGACGATCCCCCGTCGCGTCGGGCACGTACTTCACACAGACAACGATCCTCAAGCTCACGACCTGTCTCCTGTACTGGTCCCTTTGTTACTGCCAGGTAGCTTACGCCCTGGCGCGACCCGTCGTGCGGAGACCCCGCCAACGCGCCCACTGTTGGAGCCATACTCCCCCAAGCGGCTGTAAAGGGAACGACAGGCCCGTCGTCGATCGTTGTGACTTCGACCCTATTGACCGCCGACGATCGACCATCGACTCCTATGGCACACGTCATGCACGGCACGAGGCACGCCTGCGAATCCGAGGTGAGGTGCCTCTCGATCGTATTAATTCGGCCAACGTTCGTGCGAAACTATCCGCGAGTCAGCAACCTACGCTGACGTAACCGTAGGCTCGGGCATCAGCCCGCTGAGCATTGGGCTGACTGTGGCAGATCTTGTGTACCCGCCGATCATCGGTTCCGCCTTGGCCGTGTTCCGCGGACTGGACCTGAAGATCGAGATCGTCGGCGCGGAGAACGTACCGCGTCGCGGCGGGGCCGTGCTGGTCAGCAACCACATCAGCTACCTCGACTTCCTCTTCGCCGGCCTCGGCGCATTCAAGTCGGCCCGGCGGATGACCCGTTTCATGGCCAAGGACGAGGTCTTCCGGCACCGGATCTCCGGCCCGCTGATGCGCGGAATGAAGCACATCTCCGTGGACCGCTCCGACGGGCAGCCCGCCTACGACGATGCCGTGAAGGCGCTGCGGGCGGGCGAGGTCGTGGGCGTCTTTCCCGAGGCGACGATCAGCCGCTCGTTCATGCTGAAGAAGTTCAAGACCGGCGCCGCCCGCATGGCTGCCGACGCGCAGGTGCCGCTGCTGCCGGTGGCGCTGTGGGGCACCCAGCGGCTGTGGACCAAGGGCCGGCCGAAGAACCTGACCAGGCGCCACACCCCGATCACCATCTACATCGGTGAGCCGATCGTGCTCACCCCGCAGGACAGGCCGGTCATGGTGACCCGTCGGCTGCGCGCCGCGATGAGCGAGCTGCTGGACCGCGCCCAGCGCAACTACCCGGACTCCCCCTCCGGCCCCGAGGACACCTGGTGGGTGCCCGCGCAGCTGGGCGGTACGGCGCCCACCCCGGAGCAGGCCGAGGCCGAGGACGAGAAGGCGGCGGCCGAGAAGGCCGAGCGCGCCGGCCAGTCGGACTGATCAAATCCGCGCAGCTCAGCGGGTGTGCTGTCGGCGGCGGGTGGTACGTTCGTGAGATGGACCAGCAACAGCTCGCCAACCTCGCCCACCTTCGGCGGGCGCGGGATCTGGTCGACCGGGATTACGCCCGTCCACTCGACGTCCCGACCATGGCGCGCCATGCGCTGATGTCGCCGGGGCACTTCTCACGGGCCTTCCGTGCGGCCTACGGCGAGACGCCGTACAGCTACATCATGACCCGGCGCGTCGAGCGGGCGATGGCGCTGCTGCGCACGGGCATGAGCGTGACGGACGCGTGCATGGCGGTCGGCTGTACCTCGCTGGGCTCGTTCAGTTCGCGATTCACCGAGCTCGTGGGTCTGACGCCGAGCGCCTACCGCGCCGGGGAGCACAGCGCCGTGCTGGCGATGCCCTCATGCGTCGCCAAGGTGCGCACCAGGCCGATGAAGGGCCGCCAGGTCAGGAACGAAGAAGCGGACGACACCGCCGCTGCCTAACGTTGGCTGCATGACCATCTCACTCCAGTACTGCAACATCACCGTCAACGACACGGACGAGGCGCTGGGCTTCTACCGCGACGCGCTCGGCTTCGAGGTGCGCAACGACGTGGCCTCGGAAGGCTTCCACTGGATCACGCTGGGCAGCCCGGCCCAGCCCGGCCTGGAGCTCGTTCTCTCGGTCCCGCACGCGGGCAGGTCCCAGGCCGACGGCGACACCCTTCAGGAGCTGCTGGTCAAGGGCGTCCTGCCGCAGCTCGTGTTCCGCACCGACGATCTCGACGCGACCTTCGAGAAGGTGCGGGCCTCCGGCGCCGAGGTGATGCAGGAGCCCATCGATCAGCCCTGGGGCCCGCGCGACTGCGCCTTCAGGGACCCTTCCGGCAACCTGGTGCGCATCGCGCAGGCGCCGAAGGCCTAGCCCCAGGGCCAGCCCCCTCCCGGATTCGGAACTGGTTCGGCCGTTCGGGGAACCGGACGGCCTTCCGTTCCGTCCCAACGGCACCTGACCTGTCGAGGAGCCACCATGAAGCCGTTCGTCGTCGCCGTCACCGCCGCCGGCGCCATCAGTCTCGCCACCGTGCTGACGGGATGCGCATCGTCCACCCCCATATCCGTCAGCAGCCAGAGCACGCCCGTCACGCCCGGCACGCCGACGACCGGCGCTGTCGTGAAGGTCGGTGCGAGCGACAAGGGCCGCACCGTCACCGTGCACCAGGGCCAGCGCGTCGCGCTCGTGCTGACCGGCGGCTACTGGCAGGTCCAGGGCAGCAGCGCGCCCGCCGTGGTCCGGCAGGACGGCGGGTCGAGCTACCTCTCCCCCTCCCCCGCGGGCTGCGCGCCCGGGGTGGGCTGCAGGCCGCAGGAGACCGACTTCACCGCGCTGACCGTCGGCACGGCCAAGCTCACCGCCTCGCGGACCAGCTGCGGCGAGGCACGGCGCTGCACCGGCGACCAGGGCAGCTACGCGGTGACCATCAACGTCACGGCGGGCTGAGTCAGCTCAGCATCCGTGCCGCGTGCAGGCGGCTTGCGTGTTCGACCAGAGCGATCAGCACCTTCTTCCCCGAGTCCCGCTCGCGCGCGTCGCAGAGCAGCACGGGGGTGCCGACCTCCAGGTCGAGCGCGGTGCTGATCCGTTCGATCGCGTGCTGGCGGGCGCCGGTGAAGCAGTTCACCGCGACGACGAAGGGGATGCTGCGCCGCTCGAAGTAGTCGACCGAGGGGAAGCAGTCCTCCAGCCGCCGGGTGTCCGCCAGCACGACGGCGCCGAGCGCGCCGTGGGCCAGCTCGTCCCAGAGGAACCAGAACCGGTCCTGCCCGGGGGTGCCGAAGAGATAGAGGGACAGGCCGTCGCGGATGGTGATCCGGCCGAAGTCCATGGCGACCGTGGTCGTGGTCTTCTGCTCGACGCCACCGAGGTCGTCCACGCCCCGGCTGGCCTCGGTCAGCAGTTCCTCGGTGCGCAGCGGGCGGATCTCGCTCACCGCGCCGACCAGCGTGGTCTTGCCGACCCCGAAGCCGCCGGCGACCAGGATCTTCAGGGCGAGGGCGGGCTCCGGGTCGGGCGCGGCAGCCTTCTTCGCGGCGGGTGCGGGGACGGGTGCGTCAGAGTGCACGGAGGCCATTGATCACTTCTCGCAGGATGCGCTCGTCGGGGAGCATGGCGGGCGGAACGGGGCGGCTGACGCGGATCAGAGCCGCGTCCAGGAGGTCGCCGAGCAGCACGCGGACGACGCCGACCGGCAGGTCCAGGTCGGCGGCGATCTCGGCGACGGACTGGGCCTGGAACCGGCACAGGTCGAGGATCGCGGCGGGTTCGGGGGCGAGCCCGAGGTCCGCGCCGTACGGGCTGTCGGCGCCGTAAGGGGTGTCCGCGACGACCATGGCGATCAGGTCGAAGGCCTCGCTGGCGGGCCTGGTCCGGCCCCGGGTCAGGGCGTAGAGGCGGACCATCGGGCCCGCCTCCTCGTCGAACCAGTTCGAGTCCATCGCGCTCAGCCTGCCGAGGGCGCGTCCACCGCGGCGCGCGGCGGCGTGTACAGGTGCTCGCCCACCCGGCGGACCAAGCGGGCCATCTCGTAGGCGATCAGGCCGATGTCGGCGTCCGCGCCGGCGAAGACCGCGAGGCAGGTGCCGTCCCCCGCGGCGACGACGAAGAGGAAACCGCCGTCGAGTTCGACCATGGTCTGCCGGACCTCGCCCGCGTCGAAGTGGCGGCCGGTGCCCTTGGCGAGGCTGTGGAAGCCGGAGGCGACGGCGGCCAGGTGCTCGCCGTCCTCCCTGCTGAGCCCGGCCGAGACGCCGAGCGCCAGCCCGTCGCGGGAGAGCACGACGGCGTGGCGGACCTGGGCGACGCGGGACACCAGCTCGTCCAGCAACCAGTTCAGCTCACCGGTGTGGTTCATCGTCGCGGCCATCCGCGGCCTTCCTCTCGAAGTCTTCGAAGTCCTGATGCTGGTCCTGCTGCCGGTCCTGCTGCTGGTCCTGATGGATCTTCAGATGGCGCGCCGGGCCGTGGCCGCCCTGCCCGCCGCCGCGGCCTCGGGCCCAGCCGTCGCGCAAGGCCGACATCGTGGCCCTGGCCTGCTCCGGGCTGCGGTCCGGTGTCGCGGCCGCATCGCGGGACGACCGGATGCGTTCCTGTGGTGGGGCCTCCCGCAGTTGCACGGCGAGGCTGGCCTGGCGGACCCGGCGCGGGAGGTCGTCGGCGTTACGCCGCAGCGGCGTCGCGGAGCCGCGGTCCGGGTCCCTAACTGTGTCCGGGTCCGGGTCCGCGAAGGGTCCGGTGCCGAGGGGGGTCGGCGCGGCGTGTCCGGCCGCTGCTCCCGGTCCGTGCCCGACGACCCGGCGCGCCGGTCCGGAGGCCGCGGCGGGGCGGTCGTCGAGGTGGCGGAAGGGTCCGGCCGCGGCGCCCGCAGGCTGCTCCGCCGACGGCTCCGCGACCAGCGGCGGAACGGGACGCCCGGCGCCGTTGACCCCGACGCGTCCACTCGACACGATCCCCGTCGCGGTGGGCGAGGGCAGCGGCGGCAGGTCGAGCTCCGCATCGATCGGCGCGCGCTGGCGGGTGCGGCCAGTCTCCAGCAGTGCGGTCGGCAGCAGCACCACGGCCGTCGTGCCGCCGTAGGCGGAGGGCCGCAGCGAGACCCTGACGCCGTGGCGGCGGGCCAGGCGGCTGACGACGAAGAGGCCGAGCCGGTCGCTGTCGAAGAGGTCTGCCTGCTGGGCGTCGGCGATCCTGCGGTTGGCTTCCGCGACGGCCTCCTTGCCCATGCCGAGCCCACGGTCCTCGATCTCCACCGCGTAGCCGGCGCCGACCTGTTCACCGGTGACGACGACCTTGGTGTGCGGGGGCGAGAAGCCGGTCGCGTTCTCGACCAGCTCGGCGATCAGGTGGGTGAGGTCGGCGACCGCCGCGCCCACCACCGCGACGCCGGGCAGCCGACGGACGTCGACCCGCGAGTAGTCCTCGACCTCGGCGACCGCCGACCTGACCACGTCCAGCAGCGGCACCGGCTTGCGCCAGGCCCGGCCGGGCGCGGCGCCGGAGAGGATGATCAGACCCTCGGCGTGGCGGCGCATCCGGGTGGTGAGGTGGTCGAGCCGGAACAGGTCGTCCAGTTCGGCCGGGTCCTCGGTGCGGCGCTCCATCGCGTCGAGCAGGGTGAGCTGACGGTGCACCAGCACCTGGCTGCGGCGGGCGAGGTTGACGAAGACGCCGGAGACCCCGGAGAGCACCTCGGCACGCTCGACGGCGGCGGTGAGCGCGGCGCGCTGGACGGAGTTCAGCGCCTCGCCCACCTGGCCGATCTCGTCGTCGCCCGCCTCGACCACGGGTGCCTCGGCCTCGATGTCGATCTCCTCACCGGCGCGCAGCCGCCGCATCGCGGCCGGGAGCCGGCGGCCGGCCAGCTCGAGCGCGGAGTTGCGCAGCCCGACCAGTTCGACGACGAGGCTGCGGCCGATCCGCACCGAGATCAGCAGCGAGACGCAGACGGCGAGCAGGCCGAAGAGCACGGCGGCGCCGTTCTTGGTCAGCACCCCGAGGCTGTAGGGGTCGGCGTTCGCACCCGCGTCGGCGCCCGCGCCGGCCAGGACGGCGTCGAGTTGCTGCTGCACGCCGGCAGCTGTCGGCGTCCACTCGGCTCCGGCGGCCTGGACCGACCGGGTGCCTCCGCCGCCGGCGCGGATCGCGTTCTCCAACTGCGCCAGCGACTGCGCCTGCGGTCCGCCCGTCACCTGCTGGTAGGCGGCGCGGTCGGCGGTGCGCAGATCGGGTGCGGCGGACTGGGCCAGGGCGCGCTGGGCGTAGAGCGCCCCGGCGAACTCCTGGTACTGCTCCGGGCTCATCCGCCCGACCGCCTGCGCCGCCTGCACGGCCGCGTCCTCGCGAGCCAGCATCTCGCGTGCCTGGGACAGTTCGAGCACCACGCGGGCGTCGGAGGCGACGGCGCTGTTCTGCACGCCGGTGAGCGAGCCGACGATGCCGAAGCCGCTGTCGACCAGACCGGCGTAGCCGGTGGCGGCGGCGGACCAGTCGAGTTGGCGTCCCTCGACCCTGGCACGGAGCCCGTGCAGGCCGGCCGTGGCCGCGTTGAGCGCGTCGATCCGCGTGGAGAGGGTCGGGGAAAGGCCGGTGGCGGTGGACTCGCCGCGCAGGATGTTCTGGTTCATCGCCGCGACGGCCGCGTCCGTGGCGCGTGCCCTGGCGTCGAGCGCGTCCATCCGGGGCTGGTCGGGCGCGGCCAGGTAGGCGAGGGCGGCGGAGCGCTCGGCCTGGACGGCGTCGACGGTGGCGCCGACCGGCGCGAGCAGGGTCTGGTCGACCTGCTTGAGCCGGATCAGCGAGTCCACGGACTGGGCGGTGGTGACGGTCGCGAAGGCCCACAGCGCGATCAGCGAGACGACGGGCACCATGAGCAGGGAGACGATGCGCGCGCGGACCGTGCGTGGACGCAGCCGGAACGAGAGAGTCACCGGGCGGGCGGATCGGTAGCCGCCGCCGAGGCGTTCCTCGCTGGCGGGCGGACCGGCGTGGGCGGGGCGGGGCCGGTTCGTCGCCGTCCCTGCCGCGGGGCTGATGACGCCGGTGGTCGAGGTGGTCGTGCCGGCTCCTCCGCGTGGCGAGGACGAGGACGGGGACGTGGAGTTCGGGGCCGTCATGGCTGCACCGCCGGGAGGTGGCGCAGGCGTTCGGCCGTCGCGTTCTCGGCCCGTTCCTGCGCGGTGGGCGAGAGGGCGACGAACGCGGAGGTGAGGAAGAGGTACGAGCCGAGGCCGACCGCGAGCGGGAAGATGAACTGCATCAGCGTCGCTCCGTGCAGCGGGGCGACGGACGGCTGCACCTGCACCGTCACCGCGTACATCCCGGTGTAGTGCATCGAGCTGACGGCCAGTCCCATCACCAGCGCCGCGCCCGCCGCGGCGACGGGGCCGGCGATGTTCAGGCCGGCCCAGAGCGCCGCGGTGGCCGCGCCGATGGCGATCAGCACCGAGAGGGCGACGGTGGTCGGGTCGTAGCGCAGCGTGCCGTGCAGGTTGAGCGCCAGCATCCCGATGTAGTGCATGGCCGCGACGCCGAGGCCCGTCGTGGTCCCGCCCAGCAGCAGCGAACGGAACTTGTGCTTCCCGTAGCCGACGGCGAAGACGCCCAGTCCGACGAAGACCACCGCGCCCAGCAGGCTGACGACGGTGAGCGGCACGTTGTAGCGGATCTCCGTGCCGGTCACCGTGAAGCCGAGCATCCCGATGAAGTGCATGGTCCAGATGCCGGACCCGATCGCGGACGCGGCTGTCAGCAGCCAGTTGCGCTTGGCGCGCCCGGTCGCGGCGACCGCGCGTACCGTGCAGCGCAGCCCTAAGGCGGAGCCCAGGACGGCCATCAGATAGGACAGGATCGGCGTCAGCCAGCCGTATCCCAGCTCGGTCATGCTCCCCATGGCGCCCATGCAGCAGCCCCTCCGTACGCTCGTTGCGACACGGGGACGGACGCTACCCAGCGGATTCACCCGATTACGCGGACATGGGCAAAAGCCGCGCAAAGCGACGCAGGGTGTGCTGAACTAATGAGGCATATGCCTACCGAAGCGACGGCCGCTACTGGAGCACACCGACCGCACGGGCGATCACGAGCGCGAGCGTGAGCAGCGAGACCATCGACTGCGAGGCCATCAGCAGCTTCGCCCAGCGCGAGAGCGGCATGGTGTCGGTCGGGCTGAACGCGGTCGCGTTGGTGAAGGCCACATAGAGGTAGTCGACGTACTGCGGCTCCCAGTTGGGACGCGCGATCCCCTCCTGCTGCATCTGCGGGAAGAGGAAGTCCGGATGCTTGTGCGTGCCCATGGAGCGCAGGATGGGGCCGCCGCGGTCCCACTCCCAGTACCAGAGGCTGTAGGCGATGATGTTGGTCAGCCAGATCCCGGCGCCGGTCATCAGCAGCTGGACCGGGGTAATGCCGTGCGCGCCGTGGATCAGGTCGCGGACCAGCATCACAGCCGACCAGGCGTTGGCGAGGCTGACGGCGCCGGCGAGCAGCAGTCCCAGGATCCGGACGTTCCTGGCCGGCTTGTCGGGGATCCGCTGGTGCGGGTTGACGGCCACCAGCGCCACGATCAGCGCCAGTTCCAGCGCGGGGATCAGCCAGCGGGGATGAATGCTCAGGCTTTCCGGCAGAGTCAACTGAATAGCGATGGCGACGAGCAGCGCGGCTGTTACGGCCCAGCGCTGCTCGCCTTCGGTCCGTCGGAGCCACGCGGGCACGTTGGCGTCGTCGTCATCGGGGTCCTGCGCGGCAATCTCGTGATCAGTCACGGCGCACATTGTGCAGAGTCCTGGTATGAGCAGTCCAAGAGTCCCCGCCGCTGCGCCATACCCGCAGGTCAGCGTGTCACCAGGGCAGCGGATCAGCAGGTCAGCGGGTCAGCAGGTCAGGCGTCGACGCGGAACGGGTCGTGCTCGGTGAGCAGCTTGTCCAGGCGGGCCTGGTCGACGCGGCTGCTGTAGCGGGTCTCGTCCTGCCGATCACGGATGACCTTGGCCAGCGTGAAGGCGGAGGTGACGACGTAGAGGAGTCCGAGCGCCATGAAGGCGCGGATCCAGCCGTCGGCGTGGAGGTAGGCGATGCCCACGGCCATGGCGACGAGCGAGATGGCGAAGGAGATGACCGCCTGGGCGTAGTAGGCGCCGGTGGTCCCCTGTCTGACAGGTGGTGTGTTGGCCATGACCGCAGGATGGACCCGGGCCCGCCGCCGGGCATGAGTACGCGTACTCAATCCCTGCGGGCGCTCCGCAGGAGTCGCCCCGCGGGCGCTCTCGCTACGCTCGACCCGTGAACGACAGTCGCCCCGACCGGCCCCGCGAGTACCGCACCGAGGAACTGGCCCAGGCGGCCGGCATTCCGGTGCGCACCCTTCGCTTCTACCGGGAACGCCGGCTGCTCCCGCCGCCGCGCCGCGCGGGCCGGATCGCCTGGTACAGCGGAGCACACCTGGAACGTCTGCGGGTGATCGCGGACCTGCTGGAGCGCGGGCACACGCTCGGGGGCATCGCCGAGCTGCTCGCCGCCTGGGAGTCCGGCCAGGACGTCGCCGAGCTGCTCGGCCTGGAGGCGGCGATCGCGGCGCCCTGGTCACAGGAGACGCCGGTCCCGGTCACCCTCGACGAGCTGCGCGACGCCTTCCCCGGCGAGGTGGACGACGAGTCGCTGCACGCCTCGCTCGAACTCGGCTACCTGCGGATGGAGGGCGACCAGCTCACGCACGTCAGCCGCCGCCTCCTGGACGCCTCGGCCGCGCTCGTCGCCGAGGGCGTTCCGCTGGGCGCCGTGCTCGCCACCGCCCGTGGCGTCCGCGCCAGCGCGGACGCGCTCGCGGACCAGTTCGTGGAGCTCATCGCCGAGCAGTTGCTGGCCGGCCTCGAGGACCGGCTGACCCCGGGCGAACCCGCGCGCCTTGCCGACGCGCTGGACCGGCTGCGCGAGGTGGCCCGCACGGTGGTCGACGTGGAGTTCTCGCTGGCGATGGACCGCCGCGTGCAGCGCGAACTCAAGCGCCTGACGGCGACGATGCACGGCCGCTGAGACGCGTGCATCACCGTGTCCTGGGTGGCGGGCCGCCTACGTGGAGCCGATGAAGGCGGCCCGCCGCTCCCCCTGGGGTGGTGGTCGGCGGTTCAGGCGACGATGCGGCGCAGGCGTTCCGGGGTGGCCCCCGGGCGGACCTTGTGCAGGAAGGCACGCCGTAGCTGGTGGTACTCGTCGTCGGGGCCGTAGAAGTTGCGGTGCATCAGGGCCAGTTCCTCCGCGCGGTACCAGGCGAGCGGCCGTCGGCCCTGCGCGCGGCGGAGCGCGCCGCGTTTCGCCGCGAGACGGCGGGGCAGGCGTGCGTCGGCGGCGAGGGTCTCGGCGAGCTCGGCGACGTGGTCGGGGACGCGCTCAGGGGTGCAGCGCAGCACGCGGTCGACGAGGCCGAGCTCCAGCGCGCGCTCGGGCCCCAGCGGCAGCGCCTCGGTCGTCAGGCGCAGCGCCTGTTCCGGGCCGACGCGACGCGGGAGCGTGTAGGTCCAGTACTCCGAGCCGTGCAGGCCCATCAGCCGGTAGTGCGGGTTGAGCACCGCGCCCGCGCGGACCCAGACCTCGTCGGCGGCGAGCGCGAGCATCAGTCCGCCTGCTGCGGCGTTGCCGCCGAGCGCGGCGACGGTGAGCTTGTCGTCGGTGGTCAGGATCGCCTCGACGAGGTCGTCCATGGCGTTGATGTTGGCCCAGGACTCGCGGGCAGGGTCGGGCGCGGCCTCGATCGCGCCGAGGTGGATGCCGTGGGAGAAGACGTCCCGGTGTGCGCCGAGCACCAGCACCCGCGTCGGCCGGCTGCACGCGTACCGGTACGCGGAGAGCAGCCGGCGGCAGTCGCCGGTGCTCATCGCCCCGCCGGGATAGGAGAAGCGCAGCAGGCCGACGCTGCCGTGCTCGGCGTAGCGCACGGTGGCCCAGGTCTGCCGCTTGTGGTGCGGCCGCAGCCGGACGCCGACCTCGGGCACGCCGCGCAGCAGGCCCGCCGCTGCGAGCACGGTCGCGGCCGGGGCCTTCGCGGTCGGCGGCCCGCCGGGCGTGCGGCGCGGGCGGGCGGCGGTCAGCCAGACCGCGCCGTCGACGGTGGCCCGGCAGACCGCTCCGTCCCTGGTCGCCAGCAATGTGCCCGGCTCACCGCGCAGTTCGTCCTCGGGCTGGCCGCCGTGGAGGTAGTACTCCCGGCCGCCGAGCTCGTCCAGCAGGCCCGGGCTGGAATCGGCGGTCCGGAGCTTGCGGGCGACGGCGTCGGTGCCCTCCCCGCGCCAGTCGATCCGCCGCCGCTCCTGCCGGAAATACGGTCGCACGGTCCCTGGCAGCACAGTTCCAAGAGGTGCGGGACGCGGCCGGTACGCTCCGGAGGCGTAGCGCTCGACCGCGCGCAGCACGGCGGCTGACGCCGCGTCGGCCAGCTCGTTGCGGTACAGGTCGCTCTTGGCGATACCGCCGCCGTCGGCGTGCTCGGGGATGTCGAAGGCTTCGGCCGCCCAGATGTCCCCCGCGTCCATCTCGCCGACGGCCTGCAGCACGGTCACCCCCCAGCTGCGTCGGCCCTCGCTGAGCGCCCAGTCGAGGGAGGAGGGCCCCCGGTCTCCGGGCGGGCCCGGATGGACGATCAGGCAGACGTGCCGGGACCAGACGTCTTCCGGCACGGCACTGGTCAGCATCGGCGCGACGATCAGCTCGGGCCGATGCCGGCGTATCGCCTCGCGCAGCTCGGCGTCTCCGCGCGGCCCGCCGCCGAGGTCGAGGCTGACGGCGGTCCGGTGGCCCTGGTGGGCTAGTTCGACGGTGATGCGCTGGGTGAGACTGTTGAACGCGCTGGCGTGAACGAGGATGCGCATGGCTCCCTCCAGGAGGGTCGGCGTGCCTCGGCGGTGACCGGCGGCACGCGGCCTGCATATGCCGCCGTCCTTACCCGGGCCCCTAGGTCGACACGCGCCGACGATGCGGACGACTGGTTGCCTCTTCGCACGCGTGCCGCAACCCGCGCCCCCGCACGCCCCCGGCCTCCTCCTTGACGCGCCCTCAGCCCCCGCCGTACGCGCGCGTGTGCGCGCCGTGGACACCCTCGGCACGGTGGGGTCGCATCCGGCTCGAGGCGGGACGGAAGCGGAAGCGGGGCTTTTCGGGCCAGCACCTAAATGCTTGGCATGGACAGGTCGCAGACGATGGAATGTCGTTCGGCAAGCCGGATCGACGGTTCCACCACTGTTCGCCACAGGGCGCGCAGTCACTGACGGTTCATCAAGGAGCGGGCAACCATGAGCAAGATTGTCAAGTCCATGTCCATTGCTGCGATCGCCGCCGGCACGCTCGTCGGCGCGGTCGCGCTGGGCGGCACGGCCTCCGCGGCAGCCTCGCACCCGGCCAGGGCGCACGCGCCGGTCAGGGTGCACGCGCCGGTCAGGGTGCAGGGGCCGGTCACCGTGTCCAAGACGCTACCCGCACACACCCACCTGAAGTCCTTCCACAGGATCGGTGGCATCCAGCCGATGCACGTCTCGAGCGTCGACAGCACCTGGTACAACTCCGTGGAGTGGGGGGAGAACGTCGCGATCGACTGGGGTCAGGACGGCGCGGTGACGACCTGCTCCGACGGGAGCACGAAGTACGGCCCGCTCATCGGCCCCGGCTACTGGCAGTTCGGTGGCAACTGCTACGGCAACGGCTACCTCACCGGTTTCGGCATCTACGGCAACTGACCCCACCGGCCCGTAGGGCAGAAACACGAGGACACCCACCGCGCGCCCGTTCCGGGGCCGCGGTGGGTGTCCTTGTGTCGACAGCGGTTCCAGACGGATCAGCGCAGCGGGTACGCCCCCGGGCGGAACTTGCCGAGGAAGCGTTCGGCGATCGTCGTGCTCCAGGGCAGCACCAGTTCGTGCAGGCGGCGGGTGCCGTCCTGGCCCAGGGTCTGCCAGGGCGCGAGGGCGAGGCGGTCCGTCAGGTCCTCGATCTCCTCCCGGATCTCCCGCGCACGGAGCGTCAGGCCGCCGTCCTCCGTGAGCAGGTGGCAGCCGTGGAGGCGCCGCTCCGCCGCCTCCCACTCCGCGTCGCTCCAACCGCGGCGCGGCTGGATGCTGGCGCGGCGCTCGTGGCCCGCCGCCACCGCGTTGACCAGGACCTCGACCGCGTCCAGGCCGGAGGCCAGCAGTGCGGCGTTGTGTCCGTCGCCGCGCCACTCGCGCAGCGTCGTCACCGCCTGCCAGAGCCGCAGGTGCGGGGCGTCGGGCAACGGCAGCGCCGCGTTCGCCGCGCCCAGCGGGCGGCCCGCGGCCGTGCACGCGCCGACGGCGGTCGCCGCGAGCTCCGCTGCCTCGGCGATCTCCGCGGAGCCGACGACGGACGCGCCCAGGCACTCCCGCAGGGCCGCGTCCACGGCCTCCAGGCGCAGGGCCAGCAGCTTGTCAGGGCCGCCTGCGGCCCGGACCTCCGCCATCTTTCCGGCGATCATGCCGGGCTCGAAGTGGAAGAAGATCGCCTCCACCAGGCCCTCGGACGCGGCACCCAGCGGCGCCGAGCGTCCGGCGAAGTAGGCCGCCCAGGGGTCGAGGCCGGCCTCGGCGAAGACGCCGACGGCCGCCGGGCTGAAAACGATCAGCGCGTAATAGGGGTCGAGGCCGTCACGCATGGCGCGCGCGGCGCGCAGGTCGAACGGTCGAGTCGTCGTCACGGCGACAGCCTAGGGGAAGAGGTTGACTAACTAAACCTTTCTTGCCTAAAGTTTCCTGAGATAGTTCAGGTACTCAAGTATCCACAGCCTGAAGTACCGCACCCGAACCATCTGAGATCCGAACCATCCCGAAGCAAGCCGAAGGGCCCAGCTCCATGAGCACCTCCCTGTCCGCGAGCGCCGTCGCGCCGACCGCCCGACGCGGCAGCAGCTCCCTGATCCTCGCCCTGGGCCTCGCGGCGATGGTCGTCTCCATGGCCCAGACCCAGGTCGTCCCGATCCTGTCGCTGCTCGCCCACGACCTGCACGCCAGCAGCGCCGGCGTCAGCTGGGTGACCACAGCCACTCTGCTCTCCGCTGCCGTCTTCACCCCGCTGCTGGGCCGCGTCGGCGACCAGTACGGCAAGAAGAAGACCCTCGTCGCCGTGCTCGCCGTCATGGTCGCGGGCTCGCTGCTCGCCGCGACGACGACCTCGCTGACCCTGCTGATCATCGGCCGGGTGCTGCAGGGCTCGGCCACCGCGATCTTCCCGCTGGCCCTGTCGATCATCCGCGACCAGGTCCCGCACGAGAAGCTGCACGGCGCGATGGCGCTGGTCAGCAGCACCCTCGCCTTCGGTTCCGGCCTGTCGCTGGTGATCACCGGGCTGCTCACCCAGGGCAGCGACCCGAACTACCACTCGGTGTTCTGGGTCTCGACCGGCCTCTCCCTGGTCGCGCTGATCGCCGCCGTCTTCCTGGTCCCGGACAAGGGCCACGCCACCGGCGGGCGGATCGACTTCCTCGGCGCGCTGGCCCTGGCCGGCGTCCTGGTCCTGCTGCTGCTCGCGATCTCCCAGGGCCACACCTGGGGCTGGTCCTCCCACGCCACGCTGGGCTGCTTCGCCGGCTCGGCCGTGATGGCCGTCGTCTGGGTGCTGGTCGAGCTGAAGGTCGCGGCGCCGCTGGTCGACATGCGGATGTTCGTGCACCGGCAGGTCGCGATGACCAACCTGGCCGGACTCTTCGTCGGGTTCGCCTCCTTCGCGCAGTTCATCGGCATCTCCTACCTGGTCCAGATGCCGCGCCAGCTCACCGGCTACGGCTTCACCGCCTCGGTGCTGCGCGCCTCGGTCGAGTATCTGCTGCCCAGCTCGCTGATCGCACTGGTCGCGGCGCCGATCGGCGGCATCCTGGTCCGCCGGATCAGCGCCCGCGCCACGCTCGCGCTAGGCGCGCTCATCGGCGCGGCCGGCTTCGCCTGGCTGGCCTTCGCCCACGGCAGCAGCACCGGCGTGATCCTGGCCGGACTGCTCACCGGCACCTCGATCGCCTTCGGCTACGCGTCCATGCCCGCCCTGATCGCGGCCAGCGTGCCGCTTCAGCAGACCGGCATCGCGAACGGCATCAACTCCATCTCGCGGTCGGTCGGCAGCTCGATCGCCTCGGCGGTCGTCACGTCGCTGCTGGCGTCGAAGCTGATCCAGGGGCTGCCGGCGGGCGTCCCGCCGCTGCCGCAGCAGAGCCAGTTCACGCTGAGCTTCGTGATCGGCATGGCCGCACTGCTGCTGACCGTGCCGGTCGCGCTGATCGGCCTGAGCAAGCACCACAAGCCGCTGACCGCCCCGATCGCGGCAGGCGCGGCGGGCTCGGCGGTCACCCCCGCCGACAGCACGGCGGACGCGGACGCGGCGGAGGCGGCGCCCGCAGTGGAGGCGCTCTCCAAGAGCTGACCGCGAGCCGGACTCCCGGTCCGCGACAGCCCTTCACGCCCGCCCGGACCCCGGTGTTCCGCACCGGAGTCCGGGCGGGCGTGTCCTTACCTCACCCCGTATCGGTGATGTGGCCACGACATTCCTTCGTCCGCCCCTTACTGAACGATCATCCGATGAGTAGCCTCTCCCCCGTGTCAGCAATCCCAGAGGTCCCCACAGCCATCGGGAGCTTCGCCACGATCTGGAGCCGTGCGCTCTACCCCGCCACGCGCCGCGAACTGACGCGAGATCAGCTCACCATGCTGCTCACGCCGCTCGCCGAGCAGCTTCGCGACGCCCTGCACCAGGACCGCTTCGACCCCCGACCGGCCCGCACCGTTGGCTCTGAGCTGGTGCGTTGCCACTCCGACGAGCCTGACGCGCTGGCCCAGACCCTCGGCGTCATGGACGCCTACCTGATCCTCTACTTCCCCCCGCCCGAACCACTGTCCGGGCCGATCGCCCGCGCCCGCTCGGCGCGACTCCAGCACGCCGTGGCGGCCGGCTTCGCGGAGGCACTACGCGAGAAGTGACGGGCGACAAATGACGGGCGACAAGTGACGGGCGCCGAGTAACGGCAGGCGGGGTCGCGGCAGACGGCGGAGCACGGCAGTCCGGTCGGGTGCTGTCAGTGGCAGGCGTTACTGTCGGGGGCTATGCGCATTTTGCACACCTCGGACTGGCATCTGGGCAGGTCGCTCCACCGGGAGAACCTGCTCCCCGCCCAGCGTGCCTTCCTCGACCACCTGGTGCGCACGGTCGAGGAGGAGCGCGTGGACGCCGTGCTCGTCGCCGGCGACGTCTACGACCGCGCGGTGCCGAGTCTCGGCGCGGTCGAGCTCTTCGACGAGGTGCTGCACAAGTTGGCCGCGCTGGCCGTCCCTGTCGTGCTGATCAGCGGCAACCACGACAGCGCGCAGCGGCTCGGCATCGGCGCCGGGCTGATCGCGCGCGCGGGCGTGCATCTGCGCACGGATCCGGACGCGGTCGCGGAGCCGGTCCTGCTGGCCGACGAGCACGGCGAGGTCGCGGTCTACGGGCTTCCGTATCTGGAGCCGTCACTGGTGCGCGCGCGGGTCGGCGCGGACCAGGTCAGCCACGTGGCCGTGCTGGGCGCGGCGATGGACGCCGTGCGCGCGGATCTCGCGGAGCGCCGCGCGGCCTCCGAGGGCGGAGCGCTGCGGTCGGTCGTGCTCGCGCACGCCTTCGTCGTCGGCGGCGAGGCGAGCGACAGCGAGCGGGACATCGCGGTCGGCGGCGTGCCGAGCGTCCCTGCCGCCGTCTTCGACGGGGTCGACTACGCGGCCCTCGGGCATCTGCACGGCTGCCAGACGATCGCCGAACGCGTCCGCTACAGCGGCTCACCGCTGGCCTACTCCTTCTCCGAGGCGGACCACCGCAAGTCGATGTGGCTCGTCGCTCTCGGCCCCGCCGGTGAGCTGACGGCCGCCCGGATCGACTGCCCGGTCCCGCGCCGGCTGGTCCGGCTCCGGGGCGAGCTCGCCGAGCTGCTCTCCTCGCCCGCCTACGACACGGCGGAGGACTGCTGGGTGCAGGCCACGCTGACGGACGCGGCCCGTCCGGTGCAGGCGATGGAGCAGCTGCGTCGCCGCTTCCCGCACACACTCCAGCTCTCCTTCGAGCCGGAGGGCCGGGAGGAGGACAGCCTCGCCTCCTACGGCGAACGGGTCCGCGGACGCGACGACGGCGCGGTCGCACTCGGCTTCGTCCGGCACGTGCGGGGCGCGGCGGCGTCGACGGCGGAGTCCGCACTGCTGGTCGCAGCGGTCGAGGCGGCGGCGTTGACGGCGGCGTCGGCAGCGGGGGGCGAGGGCTGATGCGGCTGCACCGGCTCACGGTCACGGCGTTCGGTCCGTTCGCCGGGCAGGAGGTGGTCGATTTCGACGCCCTCGCGGCGGGGGGCCTCTTCCTGCTCTCCGGGCCCACGGGCGCGGGCAAGACCAGCGTCCTGGACGCCGTCTGCTTCGCCCTCTACGGCTCGGTTCCCGGCAGCCGCGGCCGCGCCCGCAGCCTGCGCAGCGACCACGCGGACGCGCAGCTGCTCACCGAGGTCGAGCTGGAACTCACCCTCGGCGGCCGCCGGTTGCTGATCGTGCGCCGCCCGGAACAGCGCCGCCCCAAGCGTCGCGGCGAGGGCAGCACGCTCGAGAAGGCCCAGACGCTGCTCAGCGAGTGGTCGGCGGACTCCGACGAGTGGCGCGCGCGCAGCGGCTCGCACCAGGAGATCGGCGCGGAGCTGCACGAACTGATCGGCATGAGCCGTGACCAGTTCACCCAGGTCGTACTGCTGCCCCAGGGCGATTTCGCCCGCTTCCTCCAGGCCGGCGCGCAGGAGCGACGCGAGCTGCTCGGGCGGCTCTTCGACACGCGGCGCTTCAGCGAGGTGGAGGCCTGGCTGACGGAGCATCGGCAGCGCTGTGAGAAGGAGGCCCAGGCCGTTCAGGCGGACATCGGCGCCTGGGTGGAGCGCCTGCGCGAGGCGGCGGGCGAGGACCAGGCCGCGGCCGGCGAGGCACTCGACGCGCTGCGCGCGGGCCAGTCCCGCGCGAGCGCGAGGGACGCGATGGATGCGAGGGATGCGAGGGATGCGACGGCTGCGACGGCTGCGACGGCGGAGAGCCGCGTGCCCGTCTCCCCCGGCTCCCGGCCGCAGGGCTCATGGCACGCGCTCGGCGTCAACGGAACGCCAGCGACGGCGACGGCGGCCCGACCCGCGACCCAGCAGGAGGCTCGGCCAGAAGCTCGGCCGGAAGCTCGCCCGGCCACTGGTGCAGAGGCAGGCCCGGACCACGACGGCAACGGGTGGGACGGGGCCGTGCCCGGGACGCCGGACGGCTGGGCGGCCGAGCCGTCGTGGGAGACGCCCACGGACGGCGGGTCGGCGCTGGTCTGGGCAGCGATACTGCGCGAGCGCGCGGCGCTGCGGCGTGAGGTCGCCGAGATCCGCGCCGCCCTTGCCGACGAGCGCCACGTGCAGGCGGCCGAGCACGCACGGGCGGTCGCGGGTCTGTTCGAGCGGCGGCAGCGCCACCGCCGCGCGGTCGAGACCGTCGCCGCGCTGGCCGCGCAGGAGCCGATGCAGCAGGAGCGTCGGCTCCGCCTGGCCCGCGCGGAACGCGCGGCCACAGTCGCCCCGCTGCTGCGGCAACTGACGGAGGCCCAGCGGGCCCGCTCCCAGGCACGCGCCGCACGCCAGCACGCGGTCACGGCCCTGCCCCCGGAACGTCGCCCCGCCGACACCCTGCCACTGAGCCCGGACGACACCAACCCGGCCCCGGGCTCCGCGGCGCTCCGCGCTGCGCAAGGTCCGGCGCAAGGTCCAGGCGACGGCCTACCGCCGCTGAGCCCGAACGGGACCACCCCGGCCCCGGGCTCGGCGGGGGCGCCGACCCTCGACCCGGCAGCAACACCGCTCCGCGCACAGGCGGCAACCACCCACGCCGGGCCCGGCCCTGGCGCAGGTCCGGGAGGCGCTGATCCTCGTCGTCTCCCCGCGGGTGCGGGCCCAGTCACAGTCGTCCCCTCGTCCGGCGACTTTCGCGCGGCCGAGCGCGAGGTGCTGGGCCGGGTCGGCGAGCTGCGGACGCTGCTCGACGCGGAGCGGCGCTTCGACGCCGTCCTGCGCGAGCAGACGCAGCAGGAGCGTCGGCGGGCCGCCGCCGAGGAGGAGCGGGACGACGCCGCGGCCTGGCTCGACGTCGAGTGGCCGGTGCTCAGGTCCCGTGCACAGCAGGCCGCCGAGGTCGCGCGGGGCGCGGCCGCGCGGCGGGAGGCGCTGGCCGAACGGCTGCGCGCCGCCGAGGAGCGCGACACGGCCGGGCAGCGGCGGGACGCGCTGGAGGCCAGGCTCGCCTACGCCCGCGAAACCCACCTCGCGCTGCGCGCCCGCGCCGCCGACGCGCACGAGGCCTGGCTGGAGCTCAAGCAGCGCCGCATCGAGGGCATGGCCGCCGAGCTCGCGGCCCAGCTGGCCGCCGGCACGCCCTGCGCGGTCTGCGGTGCGACGGAGCATCCGCGTCCCGCCGAGGCCGCGCCCGACCAGGTCACCCCGGAGGCGGAACGCGCCGCCGAGGCCCGCTACCGCGAGGCGGAGCGCCGCGCCGGGGCCGCCGAGGGGGAACTGGGCCCGCTGGCGGCCGAGTTCGCCGCAGCCGCGGCCCTCGCGGGCAGCCACGCGCTCGCGGATCTGCGGCGCGAGGCGGAGACGCTGCGCGCCGCGCACGCGGAGGCAGAGCGCGCCGAAGCGGCGGGCGTGACGGCCGTCCGGCAGCTCGACCAGTTGGAACGCGAGCACGAGCGGCGCAGTGTCGCCGCGGCGGACGCACGCACGCGGGCCGGGGCGAGCGAGGAGGCGCTGGCGCGCCTGGCAGCCGAAGGCGACTCCCTTGACGCCCGGCTGGCCGAAGCGCGCGCCGGGGCGCCTTCCGTCGCTGCCCGCCTCGCCGTGCTGTCGGCCGAGGCCGACGCGCTGGGCCGCGCGGCGGACGCCGTCCGCGCGGAGCAGGCGGCTGCGGAGGCCGAAGCGGCGGCCCGCGCAGCGGCCGAGCGCGAGTGCGAGGTGGCCGGCTTCACCGACCTCGCCGACGCCGCGTCGGCCGCGCTCACCGCGGCCGAGACGCAGTCGCTCCGCGCTGCGGCCGAGCAGTACGCGTCCGCCCTCGATCGCGCCCGCGTTGAGGTCGAGGACGAAGAGCTCGCCGCCGCGGCCGCGTTGCCGCCGGTCGACCCGGCCTCCGCCCGCGCGGCGGCCGAGGCGGCGGAGCGAGTCTGGCTGGCCGCGCACTCGGCCCGCGACTCCGCCTCCCGCCGGGTCACGGACCTCGCCCGCCTCGGCGAGCACCTCACCGGTGACGTTCACCGGCTCCGTCCCTACGCGGAGAAGCTGGCCACGGCGACGGAACTCGCCCAGCTCGTGGCCGGCACCAGCCGCAGCAACGAACTGCGCATGTCGCTGGAGAACTACGTCCTCGCGGCCCGCCTGGAACAGGTCGCCGCCTCGGCGGCTCTGCGCCTCTCGGCGATGTCCCACGGCCGCTACACGCTCGAGCACACGGACGCACGCGCCCGTGGCAACACCCGTTCCGGGCTGGGCCTTCAGGTCCTGGACGCGTGGACGGGCCAGTACCGCGACACGTCGACGCTCTCCGGCGGCGAGAGCTTCTTCGCCTCGCTCGCGCTCGCGCTGGGGCTGGCGGACGTGGTGACGGACGAGGCGGGCGGCATGCCGCTGGACACCCTGTTCGTCGACGAGGGCTTCGGTTCACTGGACGCGGACGCGCTGGAGGAGGTCATGTCCGTCCTCGACTCCCTCCGCGAGCGCGACCGCGCGGTCGGCATCGTCAGTCACGTCGGAGAGCTGCGCGATCGTGTCCCGAACCAGCTCCACGTCCGCAAGGGCCGTTCCGGCTCGAGGCTGAGCCAGACCGCGACGTAGCATCCTGGTACGAAGCTCTCCCCGTTGCGTATCGTCGTGCGCCGACGGGGAGTTCGGCAGGACGGGGGCGGGGGCCTTGGACGGGACCGAGATCGCGATAGTCGTTGTCGCCGGCGGGTATGCCGTGAACAGTGTGATCGACAGGTTCCGCCGCCTCTCGAAGGAGCGCCGCGAGGAGCAGCAACGCGCCCTCGCCGGCCCTGAGCCCATCTGCGGCTGCGGGCACCACCTCGCCTACCACGACCTCCACGACGGCCGCTGCTACGCCGAGGTCAAGCGGAACAAGTCGGACGGCGACCCCGAGGACCGCCCCAAGGACACGCCCCGCGAACAGTGCCGCTGCCGCCGCTACGCCGGCCCGGAACCCCTGGCCACCCTCTACGCTCCGCAACTCACCAGCTCGACGGCCACGACAGGCTCTGACAGCGAGTTGCCGCCCGGTCCATGACGTCGCGCGGCGCGGCTACGCGGGGCGGAGGTCCCCGGTGAGGCGCGTCGCCGTGCGGGCGGCCTGGTCGAAGGGGGCGAGCGAGCCGGAGGCGCGGCAGAGGACGTGGGCGCCTTCGAGCAGGGTGAGCAGCGTCGTGGCCAGGTCCGCCGCTTCGGACGGGGCGAGGCCGGCGAGGGTGAGGCGGGTGGTGAGAGCCTCGGTCCAGGAGACGAAGGCGGTTGCCGCGACCTCCCGCAGGGCGGTGTTCTCCGCGGACTCCCCCGAAGCGACGGTGACCGCCGCCACCGCACAGCCGCCACCGGAGGCCGAGGCCGCGACGACGGGGCGCACCAGGGCAAGGAAGGCCTCGACGACGGCCTGTGGGCTGTCGGTCGGCAGCGCGTCCAAGCGATCGCGGACATCGAGACCGTTACGGGCCGCCGCCTCGGCGACCAACTGGGCCTTGCCGCCGGGAAAGTGATGGTAGATCGCGCCACGGGCGGCGCCGCTCTCCTTCAGGATCTCGGTGAACGACATCCCGGCGACGCCGCGCTGCTGCAGCGCGGCGACGGTCGCCTCGATCATCCGCCCCCGAGTGTCGCCCGCCATGCGGCTCCCTTCGATGCCCTGCCGGACCTTGACTAGTACGGCCATCCTAGCGGAGGCTGGAGCCAGCCAGCTAGGACGTACGTACTAGCTACGAACCCGAGGGGACTCCCATGCCCATCACCGTCACCGCCCCGCGCGACGTGCTCACCGCTGCCGGAGAGCGTGCGATCCTGCCGCAGCTCACGGACGCGCTCATCGAGGTCAGCGGCCTCAAGGGCAACGCCTTCTTCGCGTCCGTCGTCGGCGGCAGCGTGCACCTGCTCGCACCCGAGAACATCTACGCCGGCGGCGAGAACCGCCCGCTGGTCATGGTGGAGCTCAAGCTCCCGCACCTCGGCCTGGGCACGATCGAGGCGCGTGCCGCCTTCGTCGCCGCCGCGACCGACATCGTCGACGCGCTGACCGTTCCCGGCCACCGCAGGGAGGACACCTGGGTCAACATCCTCAACGCCCCCGACGGAGCCTGGGGCATCGGCGGCCGGGCCTACACCGATGCGGACCTGGTAGCGGCCATCACGGCGGGCGCCGAGGCATAGCCACGCAGGCTCACTCGCCCGTCGTGTCAT
Source organism: Streptacidiphilus sp. MAP12-20 (assembly GCF_041262525.1). Classification (NCBI taxonomy): domain Bacteria; kingdom Bacillati; phylum Actinomycetota; class Actinomycetes; order Kitasatosporales; family Streptomycetaceae; genus Streptacidiphilus; species Streptacidiphilus sp. MAP12-20. The sequence goes on along the minus strand of NZ_JBGCCK010000011.1, from coordinate 104,361 downwards.
AGGGGCGCGAGCGGCCGGTCACCGTCAGCGTGATCGCGTAGAGCGAGGTCGAGGCGGTGATGAAGAGGCGGTTGCGCTTCGGGCCGCCGAAGGTGACGTGGGAGGCGGACTCCGGGGTGAGGATGCGGCCCAGGAGCGTGCCGTCCGGGTCGTAGCAGCGCACGCCGGCGCCGACAGCGAGCCAGATCCGACCGTCGGTGTCAATGTCCAGGCTGTCGAAGTGGACGCGCGGCACGGCGTCCGCGGAGGCGAACACCTCGCCCGAGCCGAGCGTGCCGTCGTCCTTGACGTCGAACGCGAGCAGGTGGTTCGCGCCGGAATCGGCGACGTAGAGGCGGCTTCCGTCCGGCGCGAAGCCGATCCCGGTGGGCTGGGTGAAGCCGTCCGCCATGACGGCACACTCGCCCGACACCGGCTCGAGCCGGTAGAGGTTGCGGACGCCGAGTTCGCTCTCGGCCTGGACGCCCTCGTAGTCGCTCTTGATCCCGTAGGTCGGGTCGGTGAACCAGATCGCGCCATCGTCGGCGATCACCAGGTCGTTCGGGCTGTTGAGCCGCTTGCCCCGATAGCGCTCGGCGAGCACGGTGACGGAGCCGTCGTGCTCGGTGCGGGTGATCCGGCGGGCGCCCTGCTCGCAGCTGACGAGGCGCCCGGCGGCGTCCAGCGCATGGCCGTTGGGGTGACCGGCGGGGCTGCGGAAGACGCCGACGGCGCCGGTCGTCTCGTCCCAGCGCAGGATCCGGTCGTTGGGTATGTCGCTCCAGAGCAGGTACCGTCCGGCGGGAACGTAGACCGGCCCCTCCGCCCAGCGGGATCCCTCATGGAGCTGTTCGAGCCTCATGTCGCCCTTGAAGCGGAATCGGGGGTCGAGGACCTCACACGGATCGGGGTAGAGCGGTTCCATGACAGCGAACCTCCAACAGCAGCGCATTGACTGAATGACATCTTGCTGAGCTCGATGAGTACAGAACCAGATATGCTGATCATGCGCAATAACCGAACCATCGGAGGGTGACATGCATGGATGACATCGACCGCGGACTTCTCGCCCTGCTGCTGGCGGACGCCACACAGTCCTACGCGGCACTCGGCAAGGCCGTCGGCCTCTCCGCCGGCGCGGCGCACGAGCGGGTCCGCAAGCTGCGCGAGCGCGGGGTGATCCGCCGAACCACGATCGAGGTCGACCCGGCCGCGCTCGGGCTCGGCGTGCTGGCGCACGTGCTGGTCGACTCCAACGCCTGGATGGGCGACCCGCCCACCAAGGAGGCCCTGCTGGCACTCCCCGCGGTCGAGGAGGCCCACATCGTCGCCGGCCCCGCCTCGCTCCTGCTCAAGGTCCGCACCGCCCGCACGGAGGAGTTGCAGAGCGTGCTGCGGCAGATCCACGCCGTCGAGGGAGTGACCAGCACCTCGACGGTCGTCGTCCTGGAAACCTTCTTCGACCGCCCGCCCAACCCGGCCGCCTCGACCCTTGCCGCCGAGGCGGACTGACTCAGCACGGGATGGGTGGCGAGGGGTTCTCGGCCTCTGGGACGAAGACGCTAGGGGATTTTGCGCGGCGCCGGCGTGAGGCATGGTGGACGGCGTGACCAGTACCGAGGAGAACACCCCATGGTGGCGCAGCGCCGTCATCTACCAGGTCTATCCGCGCAGTTTCGCCGACGGGAACGGGGACGGGACCGGTGACATCGCCGGGCTTCGGGCCAGGCTCGGGCATCTGGCCGGGCTCGGCGTGGACGCGCTGTGGCTGTCGCCGTGGTACGTCTCGCCGTTGGCCGACGGCGGCTACGACGTCGCTGACTACCGGGACGTCGATCCCGCCTTCGGGACGCTGGACGAGGCCGCCGCACTGATCGGGGACGCGCATGCGCTGGGGCTGCGGGTCATCGTCGATCTCGTGCCCAACCACTGTTCCGAACAGCACCCGTGGTTCCAGGCCGCGCTCACCGCCGGGCCCGGCGCGCCGGAGCGGGAGCTGTTCCACTTCCGGGCCGGACGCGGCCCGCAGGGCGAACTGCCGCCCAACGACTGGCAGTCGCACTTCGGCGGACCCGCCTGGCAGCAGACCGCCGACGGAGCCTGGTACCTGCACATGTTCGCGCCCGAGCAGCCGGACTGGAACTGGGAGCACCCGGAGGTGCGGGCGGAGTTCCTCTCCGTCCTCCGCTTCTGGCTGGACCTGGGCGTCGACGGCTTCCGGATCGACGTGACGGACCATCTCGTCAAGGAGGACGGCCTGCCCGACACGGCCGGCCACCACCACACACCCCACCCGTGGCGGGACCAGGAGGGCGTGCACGACATCTACCGCTCCTGGCGGGCGCTGCTCGACGAGTACACCGGCGAGCGCACCTTCGTCGCGGAGCTGTGGGAGGAGGACCCGCAGCGCTTCGCCCGCTACCTCCGCGCCGACGAGCTGCACACGGCCTTCAACTTCCCGCTGCTGCGCTCCCCCTGGGACGCGGACGCGCTCCGCTCGGTCATCGACGCGACGCTCGCCGCGCACGCGCTGGTCGGCGCGCCCGCGACCTGGGTGCTGTCCAACCACGACACCACCCGGCACGTCACCCGGTACGGCCGCGCCGACACCTCCTACGACTTCGACCGCGCGGCGCGGCACGGACTGCCGGTCGACCTCCCCCTCGGCACCCGCCGGGCCCGCGCCGCAGCGCTGCTGACGCTGGCGCTGCCGGGCAGCACGTACGTGTACCAGGGCGACGAGCTCGGGCTGTGGGAGGTCGAGGACATCCCCGACCACCTGCGCCAGGATCCGACCTGGCTGCGCAGCGGCGGCGTCGACCGGGGGCGGGATGGCTGCCGGGTGCCGCTGCCCTGGGCCGGGGCCGAGCAGCCCTTCGGGTTCAGCCCGGAGCGGGCGTCCGCCGCGCCCTGGCTGGACGTGCAGCCGGACGCGTGGCAGGCGCTGAGCGTGGCCGCGCAGAGCGGGGACCCGGATTCGCACCTGGAGTTCTATCGGGCCGCGCTGCGACTCCGCCGCCAGGAGGGCGGCCTCGGCGACGGGCCGATGGACTGGCAGGACGGCGTCGTCGCCCCTGCCGTGCTGGACTTCACCCGTCCGGGCAGCTTCCGCTGCGTCGTCAATCTGAGCGCCGCGCCCGTCCCGCTGCCGCCGCACGAGGCGGTGCTGCTGGCCAGCGAGCCGCTCGCCGACGGCAAGCTGCCGTCGGACGCGGCGGTCTGGCTGCGTGCCGCCGGGGAGGGATAGCGGCCGCCGCGCAATGAGGCCCCTACCGCACGGGGGGACGGGAGGGGCCTCTGCATTCATCCTATGAGCTGTTGGACCGTCAACCTGCCAAATCGGCACCAGGGATCAATGAGCCATCGATCGCTGGCAAAGTTGACGGTCCCACCCATGTCCGCCGGGCGGCCCGGCTACTTCGCCAGGCCCGCGCGGCGCAGCGCGTCGGCCATGGCGCTGTTGGCCAGGCTGCCGCCACCGTCACGCGGCGCGGGGGTCCGCCGGTCACCGCGCTGCGGCCGCCCGCCTCCCTGGCTCTGGCCCTGGGTCTGGTTCTGTGCCTGTCCCTGCCTCTGGCGCTGGCCCTCGCCCTGACCCTGCCCCTGCCCCTGCCCCTGCCCCTGCGGACGCTCGCGACGCGGACCGCGCTCGCCACGTTCACCCCGCTCGCCCCGATCGCTGCGGCCGCCGCCACCGCCGCCGCCCGCCTGGGCCTCGTCGTCCAGACGCAGCGTCAGCGAGATGCGCTTGCGCGGGATGTCCACCTCCAGCACCTTCACCCGGACGATGTCGCCGGACTTCACCACCTCGCGCGGGTCCTTGACGAAATTCTTGGACAGCGCCGAGACGTGGACCAGGCCGTCCTGGTGGACACCGATGTCGACGAAGGCGCCGAACGCGGCCACGTTCGTGACCGTGCCCTCGAGGATCATGCCGGGGGTGAGGTCGCCCAGCTTCTCGACGCCCTCCTTGAACTCCGCGGTGCGGAAGGCCGGACGCGGGTCGCGGCCGGGCTTCTCCAGCTCGCCGAGGATGTCGACCACCGTCGGCACGCCGAAGGTGTCGTCGGCGAATTCGGACGGCCGCAGCGTGCGCAGCTTCGCGCCGTCGCCGATCAGCGCCTTCAGGTCGCCGCCGGTGGCCGCCAGGATCCGGCGGACGACCGGATAGGCCTCCGGGTGGACGCCGGAGGCGTCCAGCGGGTCCTCGCCCCCGGGGACGCGCAGGAAGCCCGCGCACTGCTCGAAAGCCTTCGGACCGAGCCGCGCCACGCCCTTGAGCTCCTTGCGGCTGCGGAAGGGGCCGTTGGCGTCGCGGTGCGCGACGATGTTGTCGGCCAGGCCCGCACCGATGCCGGAGACGCGGGTCAGCAGCGGCGCGGAGGCCGTGTTGACGTCGACGCCGACGCCGTTCACACAGTCCTCGACCACCGCGTCGAGCGAGCGCGACAGCTTGGTCTCGGAGATGTCGTGCTGGTACTGGCCGACGCCGATCGACTTGGGGTCGATCTTCACGAGCTCGGCCAGCGGGTCCTGCAGTCGGCGCGCGATCGAGACGGCGCCGCGGATGGAGACGTTGAGCTCCGGCAGTTCCTGCGAGGCGTAGGCGGAGGCGGAGTAGACCGAGGCCCCGGCCTCCGAGACGACGGCCTTGGTGAGCTTCAGCTCCGGGTGACGCTTGATCAGGTCCAGCGCCAGCTTGTCCGTCTCGCGGGAGGCGGTGCCGTTGCCGATGGCGATCAGGTCGACCTGGTGCGCGGCGCAGAGCTTGGCCAGGGTCGCGATCGACTGATCCCACTTGTTGGCGGGCACGTGCGGGTGGATCGTGTCGTGCGCGACGACCTTGCCGGTCGCGTCGACGACCGCGACCTTGACACCTGTGCGGAAGCCCGGGTCCAGGCCCAGGGTGGCACGGGTGCCGGCGGGGGCGGCGAGCAGAAGGTCGCGCAGGTTGGCGGCGAAGACGCGAACCGCCTCGTCCTCGGCCTCGGTGCGCAGCCGCAGCCGCAGGTCGATGCCGAGGTGGACCTGGATCCGGGTGCGCCAGGCCCAGCGGACGGTGTCCAGCAGCCACTTGTCGGCCGGGCGGCCGCGCTCGGCGATCTCGAAGCGGTTGGCGATCCTGGCCTCGTAGCCGCCGGGGGCCTCCGCGTCGGCCTCGTCGGCGTAGGGCTCCATCGTCAGTTCGAGCACGTCCTCCTTCTCGCCGCGCAGCATGGCCAGCACGCGGTGGGAGGGGAGCTTGACGTAGGGCTCGGCGAAGTCGAAGTAGTCGGCGAACTTCGCGCCGTCCTGCTCCTTGCCGTCGCGGACCTTCGCGGCGAGGCGGCCCCGTCCCCACATGCGCTCGCGCAGCTCGCCGATCAGGTCGGCGTCCTCGCCGAAGCGCTCGACCAGGATGGAGCGGGCGCCATCGAGCGCGGCGGCGGCGTCGGCGACATTCTCGCCCAGGAATCCGGCGGCCTCGGTCTGCGGGTCGCGCGTCGGGTCGGCGAGCAGGACGTCGGCGAGCGGCTCGAGGCCGTTCTCGCGGGCGATCTGGGCCTTGGTCCGGCGCTTGGGCTTGTAGGGGAGGTAGATGTCCTCCAGCCGGGCCTTGGAGTCGGCGGCGCGGATCTGCGCCTCGAGGGCCTCGTCGAGCTTGCCCTGGCTGCGGATGGACTCCAGGATCGCGGCGCGGCGCTCCTCCAGCTCGCGCAGGTAGCGCAGGCGCTCCTCCAGGGTGCGCAGCTGGGCGTCGTCGAGGGAGTCCGTGGCCTCCTTGCGGTACCGGGCGATGAAGGGGACGGTCGCCCCTCCGTCGAGCAGCTCCACGGCGGACTGCACCTGTGCAGGACGGACGCCGAGCTCCTCGGCGATGGTCTGCTGAATCGACAGGGTCACTCTTGGTTACCGCTCTCTCGCTGGGGACTTCCCCCAGCATTCTGTCCCGGTCGGGACGGAGAGGAAAACCACCCCGCCGCCGGGCGGGTCGCGGCAATCCACTCGCCCCGGCCGTCACGGCTTGGAATGATCGGATGATGCAGATCCGCGAGGCCACCGACGCCGACTGGGCGTCCATCCGGCCGTTCCTCCAGGAGATCGTCGCCGCCGGCGAGACCTACACCTACCCGCGCGACCTCGACGAGCCGACGGCCCGCGCGATGTGGATGCTCAGCGCCCCCAGCCGCACGGTCGTCGCGGTGGACGACGACGGCGCAACGGTGCTGGGCACGGCGAAGATGAACCCGAACCACATGGGCGGCGCCTCGCACATCGCGAGCGCGAGCTTCATGGTCGACCCCGCCCACGCGGGCAAGGGCGTGGGCCGGGCACTCGGCGAGTACGTCCTGGACTGGGCCCGCGCCGAGGGCTACCGGGCGATGCAGTTCAACGCGGTGGTGGAGAGCAACGTGCGGGCCGTGGCGCTGTGGCAGTCGCTCGGCTTCGAGATCATGACGACGCTGCCCGAGGGCTTCCTGCACCCGACGCTCGGCTATGTCGGGCTGCACATCATGTGGCGAAAGCTGTAGTTGCACTGCCCAGGGGCGCGAGGCTCTGCTCGATGAACTGCGTGCGCGAGAAACCACCGGCGTGCGGATGGCCCTGCGCGTTCGGGGCTCTACCTGCGTGGGTGGCTTGCCGCGCACGCAGTGAATCAAGCAGAGCCCCGCGCCCCCAGGAGAGCGCAACCGGCCGTCCGTGCGTCAGCTCAGCGCGGGACGACGGCGAGTTGGCGGGACTGGGCGACGAGGCGGTCGGTGGAGTCCCAGACCTCGCAGTCCTCCTCCAGGAAGCCGCCGGCCAGGTTGCGCGTCGAGTGCACGATCCGCAGCCAGCCGGGCGCGGGAACCGCGCGGACGTGGACGGTGAGTTCGACGGTCGGGGTCCAGCCGTAGAGGCCGAGGTCGAAGGTGACCGGGGGGAGCGCGTCGACGGCGAAGAGGAGCATGAGCGGGTCGGGCTCGCGGCCGTCGGCCAGGCGGAGCCAGCCCTGGATGCGGCCCTCGCCGGAGGGCTTGCCGAGGGCCCAGCCTACGGAGGCCGGGTCGAGGCGCAGGTCGAGGCGGCGCAGCAGGTTCGCCGAGGCGAGGAACTCCGGCGGGGCCAACTCCGTGCTGATGCACTCCTCGACCGGCGGCAGCTGCGGCGGCTTCGCGCTGGTGCGGACGTCCTCGTCGGCGAGGCTCAGGTCGCCGTACGCGGCCAGCACGCGCAGCCGCTCCACGCTGCGGCCGTCCTCGGTCGTCTGCAGCAGGGAGGCGCTGCCGGTGGAGAGGGTGCGCCCGGTGCGGACCGTGTCCACCCGGAGCTCGGCCGGGCCGGAGCGGGAGGCGGAGAGGTAGTAGCCGCTGATCGAGATGGGGTACGGGTGCCCGGCCGCCTCGCCGAGGTGCTCGGACAGGGCGCGGCCGGCGAGCGCGAGCAGCAGGCCACCGTTGATGCCGCCGCCGATCTGCCAGCCCGCGTCGAGCTCGGCGTCGAAGACCCCGGAGGTGCCCTGGCGACGGACCACGGCGGTGCCACGGTCGAACTCCGAGGCCGAACTGGTTCCGGTCACGCTGCCACTCCCTGCCGAAGCACACGCACGTTCTAAAAAGTACTGAAAAAAGTTACTGATCAGTAGCTAACTACATTCTCGCTTCCAACGTCAAGGCAGTTCTGCTACCACGGCTGCCATGCTTCCTTATGCGCTGGACGGACGGGTCGCCATCGTGACGGGCGCGGGCAGCGGCATCGGGCGGGCCACCGCCCGGGTGCTGGCCGAAGCGGGCGCGCGGGTCGTCTGCGCGGACGTCGACGACATCGCCGCGAAGGCCACGGCCAGGGAGTTCGACGGCATCCCCGCCGCCGTCGACGTCTCGGACCGCGCGGCCGTCTTCCGGCTGATCGAGAGCACCGCCGAAGGGCTCGGCCGACTGGACATCCTCTGCAACATCGCCGGGATCATCCGAACCGGGCTCGTCGTCGACGTGCCGGAGGAGGATCTGGACGCCGTCCTGGCGGTGAACTTCAAGGGCACCTTCCACGCCTGCCAGGCCGCCGCCCGGATCATGTGCGCGCAGGGCAGCGGGGCGATCGTCAACACCGCTTCCGGCGCGGTGGACAGCGCGACGCCCGAGATCATGAGCTACTCGGTCTCCAAGGCCGCCGTCGTGCAGCTGACCAAGAACCTCGCCGCCGAGGTCGGCCGCTACGGCGTGCGGGTCAACGCGGTGGCACCCGGACTTGTGCGCACCGCGATGACCGCGCGTCACTACCTGCTCCCCGACGGCAGCGTGGACGAGGACGCCCGTGCCGCCGCCGAGAAGCCGCTCAGGCGAATGTCGCCGCTCGGGCTGATCGGCGAGCCCGAGGACATCGCCTACGCCGTCCACTACCTGGTCAGCGATGCCGCCCGGTTCGTGACCGGCCAGATCCTGCGTCCCAACGGCGGCGTGGCGATGCCCTGGTGACTCGCCGTGGCCGGTGCTACCGCCCGCGCAGCTCGCGGTAGCGGGTGGCCAGCGTTGCGGTGGACGAGTCCATCGCGTCCAGGCCGGTGCCGTCGACCAGCGCGGGCTCGATGCGGCGGGCGAGCACCTTGCCGAGCTCCACGCCCCACTGGTCGAAGGAGTCGATGTTCCAGATCGCGCCCTGGACGAAGACCTTGTGCTCGTAGAGCGCCACCAGCTGGCCGAGCACGGAGGGCGTGAGCTCCGTGGCCAGGATGGTGGTGGTGGGGTGGTTGCCCTTGAAGGTCTTGTGCGGCACCAGCTCCTCGGCGACGCCCTCGGCGCGCACCTCGTCCGGCGTCTTGCCGAAGGCGAGGGCCTGACCCTGCGCGAAGAGGTTGGCCATCAGCAGGTCGTGCTGCGCGACCAGGCCGGGCGCAAGATCGGCGACCGGGCGGGCGAAGCCGATCAAGTCGGCCGGGATCACCTTCGTGCCCTGGTGCAGCAACTGGTAGTACGCGTGCTGGCCGTTGGTGCCGGGCGTGCCCCAGACGACCGGGCCGGTCTGCCACTCCACCGGCTGCCCGTCGCGCTGCACGCTCTTGCCGTTGGACTCCATGTCCAGCTGCTGCAGGTAGGCGGTGAACTTGGACAGGTAGTGCGAGTACGGCAGCACGGCGTGCGCCTGCGCGTCGAAGAACGCCCCGTACCAGACCCCGAGCAGGCCGAGCAGCAGCGGCACGTTCTGCTCCGGCGGCGCGGTGCGGAAGTGCTCGTCGACCAGACGGAAGCCGTCCAGCATCTCGCCGAAGGCGTCCGGGCCGATGGCGATCATGAGGGAGAGGCCGATGGCCGAGTCGTAGGAGTAGCGCCCGCCGACCCAGTCCCAGAACTCGAACATGTTCGCGACGTCGATCCCGAACTTGGCGACCTCGTCGGCGTTGGTCGACAGCGCGACGAAGTGCTTGGCGACGGCGCTGCTGTCGGCGCGCAGCCCGGTGAGCAGCCAGTTGCGGGCGCTGGTGGCGTTGGTGACGGTCTCGATGGTGGTGAAGGTCTTCGAGGCGACGATGAACAGCGTCTCGGCGGGGTCGAGGTCACGCACGGCCTCGTGCAGGTCGGCGCCGTCGACGTTGGAGACGAAACGCACCGTCAGGTCGCGGTCGGCGAAGCTGCGCAGCACCTCGTAGGCCATGGCCGGGCCGAGGTCGGAGCCGCCGATGCCGATGTTGACGATGTTACGGATCCGCTTGCCGGTGTGACCGGTCCACTCCCCCGAGCGGACGCGACGCGCGAAGCCGGCCATCTTGTCGAGCACGGCGTGCACCTCGGGGACGACGTTGACGCCGTCCACCTCGATCACGGCGTCGCGCGGGGCGCGCAGCGCGGTGTGCAGGACGGCACGGCCCTCGGTGATGTTGATCTTCTCGCCCCGGAACATGGCGTCGCGGAGCGACGCGACGTCACGGACGGCGGCGAGCTCGCGCAGTAGGTCCAGCGTGCGATCCGTCACCAGGTGCTTGGAGTAGTCGATGTGCAGATCGCCCACGCTCAGGGTGAAGGACTCACCGCGCTTGGGATCCTCGGCGAACAGCGAACGCAGGTGCGTCTCCCCCAACTCGGCCCGATGAGCCTCGAGCTCCGCCCACACGGGCAGCTGGTCCAGACGGTTTCCCTGGGACATTGCGTGCACTCCATCCAAGACACCGGCCCGCCCTCACGGACCGTCTCGTCACGGACGAGCCTATGCGTTCTCGACGGGACACGTTCGCAAGCGGCCAGGTTGCACCATCAGGGGCGCGAGGAACTGCGCGACAAGCCACCCACGCAGGTAGAACACCGATCGCGCAGGGCCATCCGCACAGGGTGGTTTCTCGCGCACGCAGTGAATCAAGCAGAGCCTCGCACCCCCAAGGTCAGTGCGACGTACCGTTCAGCGGCAGGCTCAGGCGGACTTTGAAGCCGCCGTCCGCCGTCGGCCCCGCGGCCAGCGTGCCGCCCAGCAGCGCCGCGCGTTCGCGGAGGCCGACGATGCCGTGGCCGCCGCCGGGCAGGGGGTCCCAGCTCGGCGCCTCGCCCGGCAGCGACGCGATCTCCGGGGGGCCGTTCGTGACCGCCACCCGCAGGCAGTCGTCGCGGAGCTCCAGCCGGACCAGCGTCCGCGCCCCCGGCGCGTGCTTGCGGGCATTGGTCAGCGCCTCCTGGACCGTCCGGTACGCGGCGCGTTCGATCGGTTCCGGCAGCAGCGGGAGCGAGGCGACCGGTTCGTCTCCGGCGATCTCCAGTTCCGCGCTCGCCTCCGACTCCGCGACCAGGCGCGGCAGATCCGACAGGCGCGGCTGCGGGGCCAGCTCCGTCGGGCCCGCGCCTGCGGCCCGCAGCACCAGGATCATGCTGCGCAGCTCCTCCAGCGTGGCCACCGCGAGCCCCCGCAGCGTGCCGGCCGTCTCCCGCACGCTCGGGTCCTTCGCGGTGACCTGGAGCGCGCCCGCCTGAACGGCGATCAGACCGGCCTGGTGGGAGACCACGTCGTGCATCTCCCTGGCGATCCGGGCCCGCTCGCGGGCGATGACCGTCTGGGCGTGCAGTTCCCGCTCGTGGTCACGCAGCGTGGCCAGCTCGACGATCCGGGCCGAGAGTGCCTCGCGCGTCAGCACCAGCAGGGCCAGTGCGGCGGGGCCGATCGACAGCATGACCGCGTAGATCGCGCGTTGGATGTGGTCGCTCGCCGACTCCGTCAACACCTTGCTGATCGGCCAGGGCAGATAGAGCCCCACGCCGACGACCGCCGCCGCCAGCCACGCCTGCCACTGGACCCGCCGCGAGCGGGCCACCGCGTAGAGGGCGACCATCGAGGCGACCAGCGCGGTGCCCGCGTAGAGGCCGGGCAGGGTCAGCAGAAGCACCAGCCGGGGGAAGCGCCAGCAGCCGAACAGCACGACGCAGGCGAGCATCGAGGCCCAGAAGGTCCAGTCCTTCTTCCCCGGGTAGTTCAGTCCCGCGTCCAGGAACGCGGCGGCGACCAGCACGAGCGTGATCAGGCTGAGCCGGAGCCATCGGGGCCACCGCATCACGTGGGCCTTGACCCGTGCGCAGAGCTCGGCGGCCCAGATCCTCAGCCGGCGTTTCAAAGCTCGCTCTCCTCGAGCAGCCCCGCCCGCTCGGCCAGCACCGCCGCCTGGATCCGGTTGGTGACATTCAGCTTGGTCAGCACGGCGCTGACGTAGTCCTTCACCGTGGCCGCGCCCAGATGCATCCGGGCGCCGATCTCGACGTTGGAGAGGCCGTGGCCGAGGAAGCCGAGCACCTGGCGCTCGCGTTCCGTCAGGGTCTCGACCGCCTGCGCGGCCGGGTGGCCGGCGAGGCGGCGCGACTGGCCCAGACGGCGCAGCACCGGCGTCGACAGGCAGCCGGCGCCGGTGGCGACCGCGCGCACGGAGCGGGCGAGCACGTCCGGCTCGGTGTCCTTGAGCAGGAAGCCGCTGGCGCCCAGGCGCAGCGCCTGGTCCAGGTACTCGTCCGTGTCGAAGGTGGTGAGCATGGCCACGTAGGGCGCGTCCGGCAGCTCGCGGATGCGGCGCAGCAGGGTGAGGCCGTCGACGTCCGGCATCCGGATGTCGAGGAGTACGACGTGCGGTTGGTGTCGGCGCACCTCGGCGACCGCCTCGACGCCCGAACAGGTGCCGACGACGTGGATGTCGTCCGCACTGCCCAGGATCATCGCCAGACCCGAACGGATCAGCGCCTCGTCGTCGACGATCATGGCCCGAATAGGACCGCTCGCTTGTGTTGGAACCACGTGCCCGTTTCCTACCTGTGTGTTCCTACCTGCGCCGATAGAACCCCGCGCGACCGTACCTCAGGGCTCAATCTTATGAAAATCGAACCCCCGATCGGTGGTTTGAAGACCTCCGTCCGGGGGTGACGAATCCGGTTCGAGCACGACCATGATTACGGCACTGCACGGCAACGTGCCAGGTGGCGGGCACTACGGGGGGGTGCCCGACCACCCGAGACGGGGTCGCGCCAGTGTCGCATCCGCGCACCCTGCCCGAAATTTCCGATCAGGCCGCGCCTTCCCGATTTTCAGCCCTTTGGCTCGCATAGTTTGATATGCCCGATTTATTGTCTTATCGGGCCCATATCGACGCGAGGGGCCATGGCAGCAGAGAAACCTGAGCAGACGCCGACTCAGACGCCGACAGAGTCCTCGGATCCCCCCGCGACGGCGGACCAGCAGCCCCTCGACCGCGTCGTCTTCGGTGTCGGCGCCGCAGCCGTGCTCGCCGTGGTCGCCTGGGGGGCGTTCGGCAAGGATTCGCTGGACCGGGCCTCGACCAGCGGACTCGGCTGGGTGCTGCACAATTTCGGCTGGCTCTTCGTCGCCGCCGCCGACGCCTTCCTGGTGCTGGCCGTCGTCATCGCCTGCAGCCGCTACGGCCGGATCCGGCTCGGCGCCGACAGCGACCGGCCGGAGTTCTCGACACTCGCCTGGGTAGCGATGATGTTCAGTGCGGGCATGGGCATCGGCCTGATGTTCTACGGCGTCGGCGAGCCGCTGCTGCACTACGCGGCACCGCCGCCCGGCAGCGGCGTCGCCCCGCAAACGTCGGCGGCCGCCCAGACGGCGCTGGAGTACGCGCTGTTCCACTGGACGCTGCACCCATGGGCGATCTACGGCGTCGGCGGCCTCGCGCTCGCCTACTCGACCTTCCGCAAGGGGCGCGGCAACCGGATCAGCTCCGCGTTCGTCCCGCTGCTGGGGGAAAGCCGGGTGGCCGGCTGGCCCGGACGGGCGATCGACCTGCTCTCCGTCTTCGCGACCGTCTTCGGCTCGGCGACCAGCCTCGGGCTCGGCGCGCTCCAGGTCTCCCAGGGCCTCGGCGTGATCACGAGCATCCGCGACACCCAGGGCGTCCAGCTGGTCATCATCGGCGCGCTGACCGCCGCCTTCGTCGTCTCGGCCTTCTCCGGCGTGCACCGCGGCGTGAAGTGGCTGAGCACCGGCAACATCATCCTGGCCGCCGTCATCATGATCTTCGTCTTCGTCGTCGGTCCGACCGTCTACGTCCTCGACGCGATCCCGGGCGCCGTCGGCGGCTACCTGAGCGACCTGCTCGTGATGGCCACCCGGACCTCGGCCTTCACCGACTCGGCGTGGCTGGGCTCGTGGACCGTCTTCTACTGGGCCTGGTGGCTCTCCTGGGCGCCCTTCGTCGGCACCTTCATCGCCCGGATCTCGCGCGGCCGGACGGTACGGCAGTTCCTGGTCGGCGTGCTGCTGGTGCCGAGCGGCGCGACCGTGCTCTGGTTCTGCGTCATGGGCGGCAGCGCGATCAGGCTGGACGCGACCGGGCAGGCGAAGCTGGTCGCCAAGGCCGTGGACCAGGGCGCGGAGGCGGCGCTCTTCGGTCTGTTGAAGGCGCTGCCGCTGGGCTCGATCTCCACCGTGGTGGCGGTGATCCTGGTGATGACCTACTTCGTCACCAGCGCGGACTCGGCCTCGCTCGTCCTCGGCTCGCTCTCGCAGGGCGGCTCGCTGCACCCGCGCACCTGGCTGACCGTCAGCTGGGGGCTGCTGATGGGCGCGGTGGCGGCGGTGCTGCTGGTGGCCGGCGGCCTGGCCGCGCTGCAGCGGGCGACCATCCTGGTCGCCCTGCCGTTCGTCCTGGTGATGCTGGCGCTGTGCGTGGCGCTGCTCAAGGAGTTGCGATCGGATCCATCGATGCTGCGCGACGACGATGGAACAGGTTCCCGCCCCACACCAGCAGCGCGCCGACAGCCACGAACGCGAGTGTGATCGGCCTGGACGCCGAGCGCGACGGCGGTGAGCACCCCTCGTTGGGAACCACTTTTTGGGAACCACTCTTTGGGAACCACTGTCGTTCGCCGATCATCATCTCTGATGACCGGGGCAGAGCGGACCAATGAGGCGGACACGTGCGATGGTGGCGCTGGGCGGGGCGGCGGATGGCGGTGCCTGCGTTGGCGGTGGGCGTGGCGCTGCTGCCGTTCGGCGGACTCTGGGCGGCGAACGCCGGGACCCCGGCGAACGTGCGAACGCAGGGGCGGGACGCGGTCTGGCTCGGGCACGCGTGGGTCGACGGCCGTAAGACGGAGGCTGACGCGGTCGCGCTGCTCGCGCGCCTCGGCGGCGCGGGCGCCGGTCACGGTGTGCGGGACATCTACGTCCACGTCGGGCCGACGAGGGACGACGGCAGCCTCGACGCCTCGCTCCATCCGCGCGCGACGTGGGCGATCGCCACCTTCCACCGGCTCGCCCCGGGCGTCCGGGTCCAGGCATGGCTCGGCGACCGGGTCGCCTCCGAGGGCCCGACCGGCCTTGACCTCTCCCGCTCTACGACTCGGACGAACCTGGCCGCGGCCTCAGCGGCCTTGCTGGGCCTCGGCTTCGACGGCATCAACCTCGACCTGGAACCGGTCCATTCGGGCGACGCCGACTACCTGGACGTCCTCGACCGGGTCCACGCCCTGACCGGCGCCCGCGGCCGGATCCTCTCCACTGCCGTCCCGCAGACAGACATCCTCCCGCCGCTGCGCGCGGTGGCGGGCGCGCTGACGGGCCATCCGAAGTGGTGGGCGCAGTCCTACCTGGAGCAGGTCGCGCGCCGGGTGGACCAGATCGACGTGATGGCCTACGACAGCGGGATGCCGACCACCTCACTCTTCTCCGGTTACATCGCCCAGCAGACCGAACTCGCCCTCGCCGCCGCGCCGCCCACCGTCGACGTCCTGATCGGCCTCCCGGCCTACCACGAGGACAACCTCGGCCACCACGCCGCCGCCGAAACCGTCCGCGCCGCGCTGCGCGGCATCCGCCTCGCCCTCGCCGCCTCGCCCCTGCACGGCCGCCCGTTCGGCACCGCGCTCTACGTCGACTACGCGGCGACGGACGCCGACTGGGCCGCCTACCGCGACGGCTGGGGCGGCGCCGTGCGCTGAGCGCGTCGCCGTCAGCTGGGCAGGCCGCCCAGGAAGTCGATCAGGGCCGCGTTGACCTCGGCCGGGCGTTCCTGCTGGGTCCAGTGGCCGCAGCCGGGGAGGGTGAGGGTGGGCTGGAGGGTCGGGTTGAGGAGTTGAAGCGCGGGGAGGAGCTTGTCCATGCCGGGGAAGACGCCGACGAGGTCGCGGTCGCCGGTGATGTAGAGGGCGGGGACCTGGATCGGGAGGCCGTCCCAGGCCGCGCCGAGCTCCCAGTTGCGGTCGATGTTCCGGTACCAGTTCAGGCCGCCGGTGAAGCCGTTGCGCGCGTACTCGGCGGTGAAGGCCGCGATGTCGGCCTCGGTGAGCCAGTCCGGCAGTTCCTCGGGTTCTGCGATCGCGTCGAGGAATCCGCCGCCGGCGGGGACCAGCGGCTGCGCGGGCGGGTCGTTGCGGGGGTTGTCACCGCTCGCGCCGTAGAGGAAGCGGCGGAAGGCGCGCTCCGGCGCGGCGCCGAACTCGGCGTCGGCGACGCCCGGACGGCAGAAGTAGTTCCAGTAGAAGCGGCCACCGAACATCGCGTCCATCGCGGCCAGCGGCGGCATGTCGCCGGAGCGCGGCAGCGGCGGCACGCTCATGCCCACGACGCCGCGCACCAGGTCGGGTCGGAGCTGCGCGGTGAGCCAGGCGACGGGCGCGCCCCAGTCGTGGCCGACGACGGCGAACCGCTCCGCGCCCAGCTCCCGTACCAGCGCCACGACGTCGCCGACCAGATGCGGCAGCGTGTAGGACTCGACGGCCGCCGGGGCGTCACTGCGGGCGTAGCCGCGCTGGTCCAGGGCGACGGCGCGGTAGCCGCCCTCGGCGAGCGCGATGAGCTGGTGGCGCCACGAGTACCAGCACTCGGGGAAGCCGTGCAGCAGCACCACGAGCGGCCGGTCGGCGCCGCCCGCGGCGGCGTAGTGCAGGGTGAGGCCGTTCACCTCGACGCTGTGGTGCTCCACGCCCTCGACGTATGCCGCCACGGACTCCTCCTCGGTTCACCTGCCCGCCAACTGCGCTCAGGCTATGCAGACTGACGGCCCGTGAGAAGGTGGCGCAGATCACTCCTTCGAGGAGGATCGAGGGTGGCTACCAGCCGTAGAGGCGGTGCAGGTGCTCGGCGACGATGCCGAAGCGGTGGCGGTCCAGCGCGGCGGCCTCGCGGCGCATGCCGTGCGGGTGGACGCGGAAGACGCGTTCGAGGTTGACCCAGGAGTCGCGGCCGGAGTTGTCCCAGGGGCCCTCGCCGAGGGCGACCCACTCGGCGACGTCGTCGCCGGTGCTGCCGTCGTGCCGCTTGCTGGTGAGCTCGACGGCCAGCAGCGTGCCCGCGCGCTCGCGGGCCACGATCAGTACCGGGCGGTCCTTGCCACGGCCGTCGTTCTCCTCGAAGGGCACCCAGGTCCAGACGATCTCGCCGGGGTCGGGGTCACTGTCGTGCCGCGGCGCGTACGCGGTGTGCACCGCTCCCAGACCCCGCGGCTCCACCTCGACGGTGGCGGTGGAGCCGTAGCGGCCGGGATTTTCCACATGCCCCACGTGTTCCACGTGGGAGCCGGTCGGATTGATCATCCGAACAGGCTAGCGCCGGAATCAGGCGTTGTCGGTCTTCTTGACCAGGGAGATCTCGAACTCCAGCACGATCTTGTCGCTGACCAGCACGCCGCCGGTCTCCAGCGCCGCGTTCCAGGTGATGCCGAAGTCCTTGCGGCTGATCGCGTGCTGGCCCTCGAAGCCCAGGCGCTGGTTGCCGTAGGGGTCGGTCGCCGCGCCCTCGAAGGAGAACGGGACGGTGATCGGCTGCGTCACGCCGCGCACGGTGAGGTCTCCGACCAGCTCCAGCGTCTCGCCGTCGAAGCGCGCGTCGGTGGAACGGAAGGTGATGGTCGGGTGGTTGGCGACGTCGAGGAAGTCGTTGGTGCGCAGGTGACCGTCGCGGTCGGCGTTGCGGGTGTCGATGCTGTCGACATCGATGGAGAGCTCGACCAGGGACTGGTGCGGCTTCTCGGCGTCGATCTCGACCGCGCCGGTGAAGCCGTTGAAGGAGCCGCGGACCTTGGTGACCATCGCGTGGCGGGCGACGAAGCCGATGCGGCTGTGGGCCTGGTCGATGGTGTAGGTACCGGACAGCGCGGGGGTGATGGTGGTGGTCATGGTGGCCTCTCCTGACTGGTTGATCCGTCATCTAAAGATTACGCCCGCCCTGGATGACATGTCAACCATCAGAGTAGGATGGGTCTCATGACCACCTCCCCAGAAGCTTCCACTCCCACCGAACCGCGCTGGCTCAGCCCCGAGGAGCAGCGGATCTGGCGCACCTTCCTGCGCATGCAGAAGGAGCTGGACGCGCAGCTCAGCCGCCAGATGCAGACCGAGTCCGACCTGTCCATCGCCGACTTCTCGGTGCTGGTCGCGCTCACCGACGTGCCGGAGGGCCAGGCACGCGTACTGGAGCTCGCCCGCGAGCTCCAGTGGGAGAAGAGCCGGCTCTCCCACCACCTCTCCCGCATGGTCAAGCGCGGACTGATCGCCCGCGCCGAGTGCGAGAGCGACGGCCGGGGCTCGTTCGTCGTGATCACCGACGCCGGCCGCCAGGCCATCCAGGCCGCCGCGCCACGCCACGTCGAGTTGGTCCGCAAGCTCTTCTTCGACCCCCTCAGCCCGGCGCAGCTGGGCCGGCTGGACGAGATAGCCGTCCGAATTCTCGAGGCCATGGAGGGTTGCCCGGACGCCCTGTCGGACAGCTAGACAGCTATGACGTGAGTGGCCGGCTGTTCCGCCGGGGATGCTCATGGGAAGGAGTGCGGACCATGGCCCAGAAGAACGCGGCCCACCAGAGCGCCGGCCGGAAGAGCGCCGCCCGGAAGAGCGCGGCACGCAAGCCCGGAGCGCGGAGCAGGCCGGGCGGGAGGTCCGCCGCGCCGACTCCGCCGGTGGCGCACCTGGAACGCGAGCGCAAGTACGAGAGCGACCCCGGCGACGCCGGGCGCACGCTGCCCTCCCTGAGCTCGCTCACATCGCTGACCGGGGCCGACCCCATGCCCGGCGTGGCGCGCGGCGTCGCCGCGCCGACCGAGCTGCTGGACGCCGTCTACTACGACACCCCTGACCGGCGGCTGCTGGCCCGCCGGATCACCCTGCGCCGCCGGACCGGCGGGCACGACGCGGGCTGGCACCTGAAGCTCCCCGCCACAGACGGCGCGCGGATGGAGCTGCGGCTGCCGCTGCCGCTGCCGCTGAGTGACGAGGGGGATCCCGCCGTCCCTGAGGAGCTCGCCGCGCGCGTGCGGGCCTACGTGCGCGACGCGTGGCTCGCGCCGGTCGCCCGGCTGCGGACCGAGCGGCAGCGCACCCTGCTGGAGGACGCGGGCGGACGCGCCGTGGTCGAGTTGGCGGACGACACGGTGACGGCGGAGACGCTGGACCCCTCCGGCGCGGTGTCGCAGTCGGTCTCCTGGCGCGAGGTCGAGGCCGAGCTGGTGGGGGGCGAACCCGCCCCGGGCGACACGGCGCTGCTGGACGGGGTGGAGGATCTGCTGCTCGCGGCCGGACTGCGGCGCAGCGGCAGCGGATCGAAGCTGGCGCGGGCTCTCGGGCAGCCGCCCGTGGTCACGGATACGGCGGCCGCCGTGCCGGGGTCGATCGGGGCGCTGCTGGGTGCGCTGCTGCGCCAGCAGGTCGACCAACTGCTCACGCTGGACGCGGAGGTACGCCGCGACACGCCCGACTCGGTGCACCAGATGCGGATCACCGCCCGCCGATTGCGCAGCACTCTGCGCGTGCACGAGCGGCTGCTCCGGCTGCCTGCGGTAGCCGGTCTGGAGGAGGAACTGCGCTGGCTCGGCCAGACGCTGGGCGCGGCGCGGGACCGCGAGGTGCTGGGCGAGCGGCTGCTCCTGGATCTCGCCGAGCTTCCGGCGGCCGAGCGGCCGGGACCGATGCGTCGTCGGCTGACGGCGTGGTCCCGTCGCGGCTACGCCGCCGCGTGGCGCCGGGCGACCAAGGAGCTGGACGGCGCCCGCTACTTCGCCCTGCTGGACACGCTCGACGCCGTGGCCACCCGCCCGCCGCTGCGGAAGCGCGCCGACCGCCCCGCCGGGCCGCAGGTGCGGCTGCTGCTCGGCCGCGAACAGCGGCGCGCCTGCGGTCGGGTCGCGGCCGCGCTCGCGCTGCCGCCCGGTTCGGAGCGCGACGAGGCCATGCACGCCGCCCGGCGAGCGTCCAAGCGTGCCCGCTACGCGGGCGAGGGAGCGGGGCAGCCGCGCTTCGCCGTGACGATGAAGGCGCTCCAGACCGTGCTCGGCGAACGCCAGGACGCGCTGCTCGCGGCGCAGGCCCTGCCGGAGATCGCGGCGGCCGCGACGACCGCGGGCGAATCGGCGTTCGGCTACGGCGTGCTCTACGCACGCCAGCGCGCGGCGGTCACGGCGGCGGAGGCGGAGGTCCCGGCGCGGTACGCGGCAGCGCTGGCGGCGCGGCTGGGCTGACGCGGCGTCGCGCCGACGTGGTGGTGCGCCATTCTCGCGGGGGGCGCTGTGGCGAGCGGACACATGTCGGAGGCGGCTGATCGGCTCCTACCTTCCGGGTGGCCACTCCACCCACCCCAGGAGCCCGTCATGTCCTTCCGCCTCGCGGCCCTCGCCGCCGCCTCCGCCTCCGCGCTGACCGTCGTCGGCCTGATCGCCCTGCCCGGCTCGGCGGCAGCCGACTCCGGTTCGCTCACGCAGGTGAACAGCTTCGGCAGCAATCCCGGCAACCTCGCCATGTACGAGTACGCCCCCGCCGGACTCCCGACCAGCGCGCCGCTCGTCGTCGCGCTGCACGGCTGCACGCAGACGGCGACCGACTACTACAACGACTCCGGCTGGGCCGAACTCGCCGACCGCTACGGCTTCGCCGTCGTCTTCCCGCAGACCAGCACGGCGAACAACTCGCTCTCCTGCTTCTCCTGGTTCGACTCGACCAAGGACACCCGCGGCAACGGCGAGGCCGCCTCCGTCAAGGCGATGGTCGACCACGCCGTGGGCCAGTACGGCTCGGACACCAAGCGCGTCTTCGTCACCGGCCTCTCCGCCGGCGCGGGCCTGACGGCCGACCTGCTCGCCGACTACCCGGACGTCTTCGCGGGCGGCTCCGTCGACTCCGGCCTGCCGGCCCAGTGCGCCACCGCGCAGGCCGCCGCGTCGGGCTGCCAGCAGAACAACCAGAACCTCACGCCCGCGCAGTGGGGCGACAAGGTCCGCAACTCCGACCCCGGCTACACCGGCCCGTGGCCGCGCGTGGCCGTCTGGCAAGGAAGCTCCGACTACACCGTCTACCCGGTCAACGCCACCGAGCTCCGCGACCAGTGGACCAACGTGTGGGGCATCGGCCAGACCCCGAGCAGCACGCTGTCGCTCACCGGCGGGACCACGGAGAGCGTCTTCAACGACGCGAACGGCAGACCGGCCGTCGAGGTCTACTCCATCTCCGGGATGGGCCACGGCCTCGCGGTCAACCCCGGCTCCGGGACCACGCAGTGCGGCAAGACCGGGGCGTACTTCCTCAACACGATCTGCTCGTCCTACTACACGGCCGTCTTCTGGGGCCTGGACCAGTCCGGCAGCCCGTCGGCCTCACCGAGCCCGTCCGCGTCGGCGTCACCGTCCGCGTCACCGTCCGCGTCACCGTCCGCCTCGCCGTCCAGCAGCTACACGCCCACCTGCTACACCGCCGCCAACTACTACCAGGTGACGGCCGGGCGCGCCCATGACGTCGGCGGCATCGCCTACGCAAACGGCTCCGACGCCAACCTCGGCCTCGACAACGTCTTCTACACCCACACCCTGGAGCAGACCTCCCCCGGCTACTACGTCATCGCCGACTCCGGCTGCCCCGCCTAGCCGTCAGGCTCTCGCCCGGCTCGCGCACGACCAGACCCAGCGCGGCCGCCAGCGAGGGCGCCAGTTCGAGCAGTTGCAACGGCGTCACCACCGCGCCGCGCAACGCGTCGACGCCGTCGGCCAGCTCCAGGCCGGCGGCCTCGCGCAAGTCCACCTCCGCGAGCTTCGCCTCGTGGAGGTGGACTCCCTCCAGGCGGCTGCCGGGGAAGGAGCAGCCCGTCAAGGAGGCCCCGGACAGATCGACCTCGCGCAGCACGCAGTCGTGGAAGACGACCTCGTGCAGCTTCGCGCCACGCAGGTTGACCGAGTCGAACTTGCAGCCGTGGAAGACCACGCGCCGCAGTGACGCGCTGTGGAACTCCAGGCCCGCGAGGACCCCGCCGATCGCCTCGACGTCCAGCCAGCCGCTCTCGGCGAGGTCGCAGCCGACCAGCCGGGGGGCCTGGAGCCAGACGTCGTTGAACCGCGCCCGGCGCAGCCGGACCGACTCGAAGGACACCGCCGTGAGCGCCGACTCCATGAAGCCGACGCCGTCGGCCCGCTCGTCCGCGAACGAGGCGCCGTCGATGTGCACGGTGTCGAACGACGCCTCCACCGCGAGCCGACCGCCGGCGAAACGGCGCAGATGCGGCGCGAAGGGGAGGTCGGCGAGCTCACGGGGGGCAGGGACGCTGGAGGGTTGTGGTGACGCCATGCCCGCAGGCTAACCGCCACCACCGACAAGCGCCGGTCAGCCGTCGCTGCGGCGGCGGACGTGGACGGTGCGGCCGTGGCGGCCCTCGACTGTGCCGTAGCTCACGCGGGGGTCGCGCACCGGGGCCTCTGTGATCCAACTCACCGTCATCTGCGTGGCGGGGTCCTCGCCGAAGGCGAGGTGCAGGCCCGCGACCGGAGGCGCGGCGAGCGCGTCGGGAGCGCCGAGCAGCAGCGGAGAACCGTTACTTCTCGCCACCGCACGCGCTGCGGGAGAGGCCGACGCGCCGGGCGCGCCAACCAGCGACGCTCCGACGGCGACCGCTCAACCCGCCCCGAACAGGCGAAGAGCGGTGCGGCGGTCAACATGCTTTGACGAAACGTCAGTCTGCATTGACGACTCGTCCCCCGTGCGGGCGGTGGGAGGGGTCGCGTCATTCGCGTCGTTCACCAGGGGCTCCCGAGGGTGTGCCGGACTGGCCGGGACGCGAACACGCCGGGCCCGCCGGGCCCGCCGGAGTGAACGAACGGTGGCGCGAAGAACGGCCCCACGAGGGGCCAGTGACGCCGCGGGGCACCGACACGCCGCACCCGAACGGTGACGTTGCTGGTGATACGTTGACATCGGCCGCAAATCGCAGGCAGTTTGCCCGAAGTGTCCAATTCGGTTGATTCGCCTGATATATTCCTCAGCGAGTTGAACGACGACACGGGCGGCCCTCGGGCGATGCGGAAGGTCAAGGCCGGTGCCGGGCAACGGGGGTGGACCCGCCTCTCCCCCCGCCGTCCGCGACACCGTTTCGGCCTCGTGATCACCGCATCGCGCCGCAGGCCGCCCGCTGTTGTCCATCCGCTCCCCGGCCGGCGGCCCCGACCAGGGCTCTAGGCTGACCTCATGCGACGCAAGCGCTCCGTGCCGCCCTCCCCGCTGCCGCAGCGCCAGGGCATCGACCCGGTCCGCCTCCGGCTTCCCACCGAGGGCCAGTGGCCCAGCGTCCGCGCCTACCTGGCCGACCGGCTGCCCGCCGTCCCCGCCGAACAGTTCGACGTGATGCTGGCCCGGGGTGAGATCTACGGCGAGCAGGGCCCATTGTCGCCCGACGCGCCATACCTGCCTGGCGGCTACCTCTGGTTCCACCGGGAGCTCGTTCCGGAGGTTTCTGTTCCGTTTCGCATCGAGGTGCTGTACCGGGACGAGCGGCTGGTCGTCGTCGACAAGCCGCACTTCCTGGCCACCACCCCGCGCGGACGGCACGTCACCGAGACCGCGCTGGCCCGGCTCCGCGGGGACCTGGACCTGCCGCAGCTGAGCCCGGCGCACCGGCTGGACCGGCTCACCGCCGGACTCGCGCTCTTCGTCGTCCAGCCGGCCCACCGCGGCCTCTACCAGACCCTCTTCCGCGACCGGCTGGTCCGCAAGGAGTACCGGGCGATCGCCGCCTACCGGCCCGAGCTCGTGCTCCCGACGACGGTACGCAGCCATATCGTCAAGGAGCGCGGCATCATCGCCGCGCACGAAGTACCGGACGCGGAACCCAACGCCGAAAGCCGGATCGAGCTGCTGGAGCACCAGGGAGGGCTGGGCCGCTACCGCCTGCTGCCGACCACCGGTCGCACCCATCAACTGCGGCTGCACATGAGCGGGCTGGGTATCCCGATCCTGGGCGACCCGGTCTATCCGGTCATCCGGGACGAACCCGCCCCGGACGACTTCTCCGACCCGCTGCAACTGCTGGCCTCGGTGCTGGAGTTCACCGACCCGCTGACCGGCGAGCCGCTGCGCTTCACCAGCCGCCGCGAGCTCGCCGCCTGGCCCGACCACACCGCTACGACCGACCCGTCGCCTGCCTGAGCTCTCCGAAGGCTCCGGCCGGCACCGCGGGGTGCCTCGGCGCCACCGGTTCGAGGCGGGCGTAGGGCTCACCCTGGGCCGACGCTTGACCTTGAGTGACGGCGTCAGCATGCCGTTCTCCTCGGCGAACTCCCCCTCGACGAGGGTGAAGCGCCGGATGGACTCGGCGCGCGAGACCGCCGTGTTGGCGTGTTGGCGTGTTGGCGTGTTGGCGTAGTCCACCGCGAGCTGCACCTCGGGGGGCATCCGGGCCCAGCCTGGACTTGCAGAACTCCGCGCTCTCCCACGCCGCCAGCGTGGCCAGGACCTGTGAGGCGAAGGCCTCGTGGATTTCGAACAGGTCGGTGTCCGCGAAGCTCAGTCCCGCCGCCAGCATCGCCGGGACCGCGAACGCCGGGGCCGTCAGCAGTCCGTCCTCGCCGCCGACGAAATCCCCGGACCGGTGCCGCAGGCCTGTTGAAGGTCGTAGGCAGGGGTGCGGGCGTCGAGTTCGCTGCCGAGGACGACCTCGCGGGCGAGGTTGAAGTCCCGGCTCGCATCTCCTGGTTGGAGGCGGTCGCGTACGGACCGTCGGCGCGCGCGAAGGGGATCCGGTTGCCGCCCGGGATCGCCACGCGGCGCGCGGTCGGGGGCGCGGCAGGGGACGCGGGTGGAGGCACGGCGGCAGCTCCTTGCGCGGGGGGTATCTCCCGCAAACTGAAGGTCGCCGGCGACCTCAGCCTGGCCGCCCGGCTGACCCACTACTTCGACATCCCCAAGGCGTGACACCTGAACCAGGAGCGTGAACCGGTCGCCCCGTTCACGCTGCAGGCCATCCCGGATGCGGTCGCTTCAGCCCTCCCGGGCGCGCAGGGCGCGGAGTTCGGTCTTGAGGATCTTGCCGGCGGCCGAGACCGGCAGGGCGGGCAGGAAGAAGATCTCGCGGACGCGCTGATAGGGCGCCACGCGGTCGGCCACGAAGGAGAGCAGGTCCGCCGCCTCCGCCTGGGCGCCCGCGCAGAGCACCACATAAGCCGCCGGGATCTCGCCCGCGTCCGGGTCGGGAGCGCCGATGACGGCGACCTGGGCGACGGCGGGATGCGCGGCGAGAACCTCCTCCAACTGCGTCGGATAGACGTTGTAGCCCTTGTAGATGAGCATGTCCTTCGCTCGGCCCGAGAGGAACAGCTGCCCGTCCTCGTCGAGGCGGCCGACGTCGCCGGTCGCGAGCCAGCCGTCGACCCACTGCTCGGCGGTCAACTCCGGCCGGTCCAGATAGCCGTCGGCGACCTGCGGGCCGCGGGCGAAGACCAGACCGGTCTCGCCCGTCGGCAGCGGCTTCGCGGGGTCGGTGAGCGAGCGGATCTCGAGCTCCGTGTCGAACAGCGCCACACCGACGCAGCCGGGCTCGGCCGGGTGTTCGCGGTTCGGGGTGACGAGGGTCAGCGCCATCGTCGCCTCCGTCAGGCCGTAGCCCTCCGCCACCGCCGCGTTCGGGAAGGCGGCGGTCAGCCGGGCGATCGTCGGGGAGTCGAGCGGCGCGGCGCCGGAGGCGACGACGCGGACGGCGCGCAGGTCGTAGGAGCCGGCGTCGATCGCGGCCAGCAGGGCGTGGTGGAGGGCGGGTGAGCCGGTGAGGGTCGTGGCGCGGTGCCGGACCATCGCCGAGAGGAATTCGCGCGGGTCGAAGCGGCCCTGACCGACGACCGTGATACCACCGAGCAACGCGATGCTCTGGCTGATCAGACCCATCGCGTGGAAGACCGGCACCACGTTCACGGCCGTCTCCTGACCCGGTTCGCCCGTCCACGGAGTGACCGCCTCAGGAATCCGACGCAGCGTCACCAGCCCGTCCGCGTCGTACTCGGGCAGGACGGCCGACCGGGCGCAGGTGGACTGCAGCACGTTGGCCCAGACGTGCCGGTCACGGACCCGCACCGCCTTGGACCTGCCCGTGGTGCCGCCCGTGAAGGAGAGATGCGCGAGGTCGTCCGGGCTGCGCGGCGTCGCGGGTGCGGGGGCTGCGGTGAGCAGCTCCGCGAGCGGGACCGTGCGGCCGGTGTCCACGGCGGGGCCCGGCTTCGGGGGCGGCGCGGGCGCGGTCGCCGTGGGCGGGACGACCACGGTGAGGAGCGCGGGCGAGGCGTCGAGGGCGGCCCGCAGCGCGGGCAGGCAAGCGGGGTGGGTGACCAGCGCCGCCGCGCGGACCTCGCGCAGCGCGGCGGCGAGGGCCTCGGCGGGCTGGGTCGGGTTGATCGGCGAGACTGTCGCTCCCGCGAGCAGCGCGCCCTGGTAGCTGACGGCGAACCAGATGTTGTTCGGCTGCACCAGGGCGACGACCGCCCCCGGCCCGACCCCGCGCTCGCGCAGCCCCTGCGCGAAGCGCAGCGCCTTGTCGTGGACCTCGGCGAAGCTCAGCCGCAGGTCTCCGTCGACCAGCGCCGTGCGCGTGCCGTAGGCGCGGGCGGCAGAGGGGAGGAGGGTGTGCAGGCCAGTGGTCGGGTAGTCGAGCGTGCGGGGTAGGCCGACGGGCCAGAGGGCACGGTTCAACCGACGACTCCCTTCAGGCAAGCAAGGCGAGCGAGGGCAGCGGGGCGACGCGGGTGAGCGGGGGTGGGTGCGGCGCGGCTGTCGCCAAGCTAGGCGCGGCAGATGGGCCTGTCCATGCCCCGGACAGGATCAGTGTGATCCGGACCACACTCTAGATAGATGTACGTTGCAGGTATATGTTTGTCTTATGCAACCAGCCGAAGCTGCCGGGGCCACCGGCGTCACCGCCAGTCCGTTCAAGCAGCCCAAGGCCGTCTTCGCCGTCGCCTTCGCCTGCGTCGTCTCGTTCATGGGCATCGGGCTGGTCGACCCGATCCTTCCGGCCATCTCCAGCCAACTGCACGCATCCCCCAGCCAGGTGACGATGCTGTTCACCAGCTACCTGGTCGTCACGGCTGTGGCCATGCTCGTGACCGGCTGGGTCTCCAGTCGGATCGGCGCCAAGAAGACGCTGATCGTCGGGCTCGCGATCATCGTCGTCTTCGCCGCGCTGGCCGGCGCGTCCGGCAGCATCAGCGGGATCGTCGGCTTCCGGGCCGGCTGGGGCATCGGGAACGCGCTCTTCATCGCGACCTCACTGGCCGTCATCATCGCCTCGGCGAACGGCGGTTTCGTCGGCGCGATCATCCTCTACGAGACCGCGCTCGGCCTCGGCATCGCGGTCGGCCCGCTGCTCGGCGGACTGCTCGGCGAGGTGAGCTGGCGCGGGCCGTTCTTCGGCGTCTCGGCGCTGATGGCGATCGCCCTGATCGCGACCGCCGTGCTGGTCGAACCACTGCCGCTGCCGGAGCGCCGGACCGGCCTGCTGGAACCGCTCAAGGCGCTGCGCCACCGAGGTCTGCTGACCATCTCGTTGGCCGCCCTCTGTTACAACTGGGCGTTCTTCACCGTCCTCGGATACGCGCCGTTCCCGATGCACCTGGGCGCGATCCAGCTCGGCTGGGTCTTCACCGGCTGGGGCGCGCTGGTCGCGGTGTTCGCGGTGTTCGGCGCGCCGTGGGTGGAGCGCCGGCTCGGCACGGCCAGGACCCTCTACGCGAACCTCGCGTTCTTCGCGTTGATCGTGCTGGCCATCGGCCTGTGGACCGACCATCCGGCGGTGCTGATCGTCGCTGTGATCGCGGCGGGCTTCCCGATCGGGATCAACAACACCGTGACCACCCAGGCGGTCATGTCCGTCTCCCCGGTGGAACGGCCGGTGGCGTCGGCGGCGTACGGCTTCGTCCGCTTCATCGGCGGCGGCCTCGCGCCTTACGCGGCAGGCAAGCTGGTCGAGCACTTCGGCGTCCACGTGCCGTTCTACCTGGCCGCGGGCGTGCTGGTGCTCGGCATCGTGATCCTCTCGACCGCGCACGGCCTGCTGGAGCGGGCGACCGCGGGCGAACTTCAGGGCGAGTCCGACGGCGACTGGGGCCTCACCCACCCGGCCGAGGTCGACGCCTGATTCCCTGCCACGCTCCAGCTGCGACACTGGACCGGTGACCAGCGATCCCACGCCCGCGAACTCCGCGAACCAGAACCCCGACCACCCCTTCGCCGACCAGGCGGACCAGCGGGACAGCGCGCCGCAGTACGTGCTGCCGCTGGTCGTCCGCATCGAGCGGGCCGATCCGCCGAGCCACACCGATGCGCTGGAGACGGCGGCGCGGGCGGTGCTGGTCTTCCTGACCGACGAGCGGGTCACCGCGCCGGAGGGTGAGTGGGCCGAGGCGGTCGCGGCGTGGGAGGACGCGCGGATCCGCAAGGTCGTGCGGCGGGCGCGGGGCGGGGAATGGCGCAAGGCGGAGGAGCTGCCGGGGCTGACCACCACCGGCAAGGCCGCCGAGGTGCGGGTCTTCCCGCCGATTCCCCTGGACGCCTGGCCCAAGGAGCTCGCCAAGCTGCAGGTCTCCGGCACCGAGCTGAGCGACGACACGCCCCCGCCGCCTGCCGACCCTGACATGCCGGTGATCTGGCTCAACCCCGAGCTCGACATGTCGACCGGCAAGGCGATGGCCCAGGTCGGCCACGCCGCGCAGCTCGCCTGGTGGGCGCTGCCCGCCGCGGACCGTGCCATCTGGCGCGCGGACGGCTTCCCCCTCGCCGTCCGCACCGCCCCGGCGTCCGCCTGGCCGGCGCTCACCACCTCCGGCCTCCCTGTCGTCCGCGACGCCGGCTTCACCGAGATCGCCCCTGGCTCCTGCACCACCGTCTCCGACCACCCGGCGCTGCGCGCCCTCTGATAGCGGCGACCGGTCTCTTGCAGCGGGCTCAGCCGCGCGGTTCACCCGGGTAGGTGCCGAAGGACCAGCGGTTGCCCTCGGGGTCGCGGGCGGCGAAGTCGCGGGAGCCGTAGTCGGTTTCGTGGAGGCCGGTGGTGATCTCGGCGCCGGCCGCCCGGGCGCGGGCGAAGACCGCGTCGGGGTCGGTGGTGACGACGTAGGCGCCGAAGGTGCCGGGGCGGAGCGGCCAGGTGTCGTCGGCGTCCGTGTGCCGGACGGA
Source organism: Streptacidiphilus sp. MAP12-20 (assembly GCF_041262525.1). Taxonomy (NCBI): domain Bacteria; kingdom Bacillati; phylum Actinomycetota; class Actinomycetes; order Kitasatosporales; family Streptomycetaceae; genus Streptacidiphilus; species Streptacidiphilus sp. MAP12-20. The sequence goes on along the minus strand of NZ_JBGCCK010000011.1, from coordinate 75,547 downwards.
GCCGAGCATGATGCCGCCGCCCTCAGGCCAGGAGAGCTGGGCGTGCTCGACGAGCTCGCCCTCGCCGTAGACGACGGTTTCTTCGAAGCCGAAGGCGTCGACCAGGAAGCGGATCAGCGCGCGGGCGTCCTTCGCGCGCAGCGAGGGCCAGACCTGCGGGGCCGGGGGAACGGCCTTGGATTCGGTGGATTCGGTGGCTTCGGTGCTCATGGCGGGTGCGCCTCCTCGGACGTCGGGCGGTACAGCTGCGATACGGCTCCAGCGTCACGCGCGCGGATGGTGGCCGGCTTGGATGTTTCGGAACTCCTCCGCGAGCCACGCGCTCGGCGCGCAGCCGGCGAGCGCGGTGAACTCGCGGTCGAGGTGGGACTGGTCCGCGTAGCCGAAGTCCGCGGCGAGGCCGGCCAGGTCCGGCCGGTCGGGGCGGGACGCGAGGCGGCGGCGGGCGAGGTCGAAGCGGATGACACGGGCTGCCGCCTTCGGGGTCAGCCCAATCTCGGCGAGAAAGCGGTTCTGCAGGTGGCGTCCGCTCCAGCCGACGTCCTGCGCCAACGCGGCGACCCGGGTCCGGCCGCCGGAGGCGAGCAGCAGCTGCCAGGCGCGCAGCACCTCCCGGGGCGGCCCGGCCCCGGCGTCCAGCCGGCCCAGCAGCCAGGCGTCCACGACGCGGAAGCGGGCCGCCCAGCCGTCCGCCTCCCGCAGCCGGTCATGGACCTGGCGGGCGTCCGCGCCCAGCACGTCGTCTGCGTGGACGTCGATCCCGGCCAGTCCGCCGGCCGGCAGGCCCAGCAGCGCCCGCGCGCCGAGCGGGCTGAGCGCGACCTGGACACCGGACTGCCGTCCGGGCACGGCGATCAGCGCAGGCGCGGTGTGCAGCCCGCCCAGCAGCGTGCCGTAGTCGCCGGGCGTGTCCCGTGGCGAGGGGTGGGCGGCGATGGTCAGCGGCTCGTCGAGGGTGAGGATCAGCGTCAGGTAGGGCGAAGGCAAGCCCCGGTGCCGGGCCGGCGGCAGGCCGCGCTGGCGGTAGCCGGAGTACCAGCCGACGTACCCGCGCAGCGGGGGCGCGGGTACGCCTCGGACGGCCTCGTCGACCGTTCCGATGCTCTCGGCGTCATCCACTCCCCCATTCTCTTCTCGGACGCGAGCCGACGCGCGTCCTTGCCAGTGATCACTGCGCTGGGACAGGCTGTCGAACGACATCCGCTCGATGGGGAGGCGCTCGGCCCGATGAGTCAGCAGTTCGGCGACTACCAGAACGAGATCTACATCAACGGCCTGTTCGGGCGGCTGCCCGCGCTGCCGATGGACTTCGCCGAGCTCGCGCGGCGCGCGGAGGCCGCGCTGCCCGCCGGGCTCTGGTCCTACGTCGCGGGCGGGGCCGGGGACGAGCGGACCCAGGACGCGAACGTGCGGGCCTTCGACGGCTGGGGGCTGGTGCCGCGCATGCTGGTCGGCGCCGCGCAGCGCGACCTGAGCGTGGAGCTGTTCGGGCGGACGCTGCCGACGCCGCTGTTCATGGTCCCGGTCGGCGTCATCGGGCTCTGCGCGCAGGACGGGCACGGCGATCTCGCGACCGCGCGGGCGGCGGCGCGCACGGGCGTGCCGATGATCGCCTCGACGCTGACGGTCGACCCGCTGGAGGAGGTCGCCAAGGAGTTCGGCGAGACGCCGGGCTTCTTCCAGCTCTACACCCCGACCGACCGCGAGCTCGCGGCGAGCCTGGTCCAGCGGGCGGAGGCGGCCGGCTTCGCCGGGATCGTGGTCACGCTGGACACCTGGGTCACCGGCTGGCGCCCGCGCGACCTGGCGACGGGCAACTTCCCGCAGCTTCGCGGCCACTGCCTGGCGAACTACTTCACCGACCCGGTCTTCCGCTCCCGCCTGGCCAAGACCCCGGAGGAGGACCCGACCACGGCGGTCCTCACCTGGACCCAGCTCTTCGGCAACCCGCTGACCTGGGACGATCTGGAGTGGCTGCGCTCGCTGACCCGGCTGCCGCTGATCCTCAAGGGCATCTGCCACCCGGACGACGCCCGCCGCGCCCGGGACGCGGGCGTGGACGGGCTCTACTGCTCGAACCACGGCGGCCGCCAGGCCAACGGCGGCCTCCCCGCGCTGGACGTCCTCCCGGGCGTGGTCGAGGCGGCGGACGGGCTCCCGGTCCTCTTCGACTCCGGCGTCCGCTCGGGCGCAGACGCGATCAAGGCGCTGGCGCTGGGCGCGACGGCGGTCGGCGTCGGCCGCCCCTACGCCTACGGCCTGGCGCTGGGCGGCACGGACGGCATCGTGCACGTGCTGAAGACGCTGCTCGCGGAGGCCGACCTCATCATGGCCGTCGACGGCTACCCCGCGCTCGCGGACCTCCGCGCGACGGACGCGCTGCGGCGCGTGCGGGTGTAGCGCGGCGGGTGTAGCGCGGCAGGTGTAGCGAGGACGCGCCGCGCAGCCACATGCTCGGCGCGCCCCTGCGCGGGTCAGCGGACGGTCGCGAGGAAGGCGCGGACTGCCGCGGCGGCGCCACTTCCCCGCGTTGAGACCACCAACCCGGGAGGGGCTGACCGCAGCCTGCCCGCGTCCACACCGGCCCGCAAGCGGAAGGGCGCGCGCTATCTGACGCAAAGTCATTGACCGTGCATCGCTCCACCCATGACTCTGTACACATGTTCAGAACGCTTGTTCAGAACGACCGACCCACCCTCGGCTCCGCCTTCGACGTCGCCGTCGTCGGCGCGGGCATGGCAGGGATGGCGACCGCGCTCCGCCTCCAGGCGGCCGGGCTGTCGACCGTCGTGCTGGAGGCGCACGGCCACGCGGGCGGCTGCGCCGGCTACTACCGCAAGCGCGGATTCTCCTTCGATGTCGGGGCCACCACGCTGGTCGACTTCGAGGCGGGCGGCGTGGGCGCGGAGCTGCTCGACAGCGTCGGGCTCGGCCCACTCGACGCGGAGCCGCTGCCCGGCTACCGCGCCTTCCTGCCCGACCGCGAGCTCGTGCTCCACCGCGACCCGGACCGTTGGCACGCCGAACGGCTGCGGGTGCTCGGCGAGAGCGAGCGCCACCGCCGCTTCTGGGCGCTGCTCGACCGGCTCGCCGAGATCTTCTGGCAGGCCAGCCGGGCCGGCGTGCGGCTGCCCGTGCGCGGACCGGCAGCCGCCGTGCAGGACGCCCGCGCGATCGGCGCGGCCGGACTGCCGCTCGCCCGCTATCTGCGCTGGACGCTGGGCGACGCCCTGCGACAGCACGGACTGCGCGGCGACCTGCCGCTGACCGGGCTGCTCGGCATGCTCGTCGAGGACACCGTGCACACGCGTCTCGACGACGCCCCACTGATCAACGCCGCACTCGGCGTCACCATCCGCGGCGCCGGGCTGAGCCGGCACGCGGGCGGGATGCACGGCTTCTGGCGCGCCCTGGTGTCCCACTACCGGGCACTCGGCGGCCAGTTGCGGTTCGCGTCCGCCGTCACGGGGGTGGACGGTGGCCCGGACCGGTACTCGCTGACGACGCGCCGCGGCACGATCGCGGCCCGGCGCGTCGTCTGCGCGATCCCGGCGTCGGCCACGGCGCGGATCTGCGCGACGCTGCCGGTAACGGCAAGGCTGCGCCCGTTCCTGCGGCGGGACGCGGACGCGATGGGCGGCGCCTGCGTGGTGCTGCTCGGCGTGCCGGAGGACGAGGTGGCCGACCAGGAATTGACGCATCACCAACTCATGCACAGCTACAACGGACCTCTGGGAGAGGGCAACAACATGTTCGTCTCCGTCTCCGCCCCCGGCGACACGCTCAGCGCCCCTCCCGGACACCGTGCGGTCATGATCTCCACCCACACCGAACTCGGCGCCTGGCAGGGCCTGCCGGAGGGCGAGTACCAGCAGCGCAAGAAGGAGATCACCGAGCGCCTGATCCACCAGGCACGCCGCGCCTACCCACGCCTGGGCGAGCACGCCGTCATCACCCAGGCCGGAACCCCGCGCAGCTACGAGCATTTCGCCTTCCGCCCACTCGGCGCGGTCGGCGGGCCGCGCCAACGCCTGGGCAACACCAACCAGCACGCGGTCCCGCACGACCTCGCGGGGCGCGGAAGCGGGCTGTGGCTCGTCGGCGACTCCACCTGGCCGGGGCTCGGCACGGTCGCCTGCGTCCTGGGCAGCCGCATCGTCGCGGCGGGGATGCTGAGCGAGAAGGGCTTCCGACGATGACGCCCCGGCCCCCGGAGCAGGCACCGCCGCAGGCGCCGACGACCCGCGGCCGACCCGCCGACGCACCGAGCCTGGCGGACCTCGGCGCGGATCTGCTGCTGACCTCCCCCGCACGCCGCGCGCTCGCGCTCGGACGCCCCTGCGCGGCCGTCGCCGGCTTCGCCGCGGCCGCCTGGGCGGGCTGGTGGTGGGCGACCCCGTTGCTGATGTTCGGCGCCTTCGTCTCGGTCGTGACGGCGACCCACGACGTGGTGCACCGCGCGCTCGGACTGTCCCGGCGGGGCTCGGACCTGGCCCTGTTCGCCCTCGGACTCGTGCTGCTGGAGAGCGGGCACGCCTATCGGGCCTCACACAGCCAGCATCACCGGATCTTCCCGCATCCGGACGACCCCGAGGGCCGTCCCGCCGACCTGGGCTTCCTCCGGGCGGTCTGCTACGGACCGGTCTTCCTGCCACGGCTGTGGTGGTGGGCCTTCCGCCGCGCGCCCGGGGGACCGGCGCGGCGCTGGCTGCTCGCCGAGGCGGCGGCGCCGTTCGCCGTGCTCGGGGCGGGCGTCTGGCTCCGGCCCTACACTCCCGGTGTGCTGATCTACGCGGTGCTGGCGATCGTCGGGAGCTGGGTCTACCCGTTGCTGACGGTGCATCTGCCCCATCACGGCTACGGCGACTCACCGTTGACGCAGACCCGGACGCTCCGCGGACGCCTGCTGCCGGCGCTGTTCCTGGAGCTGACCTATCACCTGGAGCACCACCTCTACCCGCAGGTCCCCAGCCATCACCTCCCGGAGCTCTCCCGCCGCCTGGACGGCTACCTCCGCTCGCACGGCGTCCGGCCGGTGCGCGTTGTCTGACACGCGCAGCCGCGTCATCGACGCCGCCCTGGCCAGCCTGGTCGCCCACGGCTACAGCGGCACCACCGCGCGCGCGATAGCGCAGCGCGGCGGCTTCGCGCCGGGGGTGATCTACTACCACTTCACCGATCTGGACGACCTGTTGGTCGCCGCACTCACCCACACCTGCACCGCGCGGGTGCGGCGCTACCGCGAGGTGCTGGAGGGCGTCGACAAGGCCCGCCCGGCGGTCACCGCGCTGCGCGCGCTCTACCAGGAGGACTCCGACTCCGGCCACGTCGCCGCCGTTCAGGAGATCTACGCGGGCGCCCGCCCCGGCACCCGCCTGGCCGAGCAGCTCGCGACGGAGACCCGCCACTGGGAAGTACTCGCCGAGGACCTGCTGACCACACTGCTACGCGGCAAGCCCCTCGCCTCGGTGGTCCGTGTACCGGTCGCCGCCCGCGCGGCGGTGGCCTTCTACCTCGGTATGGAGACCCTCACCCACCTGGACCAGGACCGCAGCCGCCCGACCGAACTCTTCGACCAGGCGGCGCGGTTGGCCACCGTCTTCGACCGGATCCCGCGCGTGCGCCGCAACCGTCACACGTCCCGACCGCTCTGACCGCTCTCCCCCGGCGCGACCACCGCGACCGCCGCGACCGGCTCAGAACCAGGCGTAGGCGGGCAGCGTGTGGAGGCCCAGGGAGGCGCCGAGGGCGCGGGAGAGGTGGTCGCCCGCGAGTTCCGCGCGGGTGCCGAAGAGGACGGCTTCCGGGCCCGAGGAGACCTTCGCTGCGGCGAGGCGTTCGCGGGCGTCGGCGATGCCGTGCTCGATGGCCATGTCCGCGTCCGCGGGCAGGTCGCCGGGCTCGAACTCGGCCGTTCCTGTGCCCACGCCGAGCGCGGCGAGGCGCTCGCGGAGGACTGCCTCCAGCGGCAGTACCGGGCAGAAGCCGAGCAGGAAGTCGAGGACGGTGAAGAACTCGACGGTGTCCAGCACCTCCTCCCGCCACACCGGCCAGGCCGGCTCCGGCGCGGGCTCGGGCGTGCTGCGACCGAGGTAGTCGCTGAGCGGGCGGAGCCGGAAGCCGCGACGGAACGCGGCGAACTCGGCCTCCGAGCCCGCCTCGACGGGTGCGGTGCGGCCGGTCATGCCGACCAGCGTGGTGTCGGCGCGGATGACGTCCGTGACGCCGTCGGGGATCCGCTCCTGTCGGCCGGGGCCGACGAGCAGATGGTTCCCCGCCGCGCCGCCCGTGCTGCGGGAGCCGACGAAGCCGATGTAGCTGGTGTCCAGGTCCTGCGCGGCCAGTACGTAGGGGCGCCCGGTCTCGGGGACGCTCAGCACCCACGGCTCGGTGCGCAGGTCCAGCCACGCCCACGCGGAGGGGGGTCCGCCCGGACCGCTCGGCGCGGTCTCGTGCTGGAACACGCCGAATCCCGCGCCCTCGACGACCTGCCGGTAGAGCGCGCGGTAGTTCTCCAGCAGGGCATAGCCCCAGATCCACCCCTCGGCGGCGGTACGGCGGATCTCCTCGACGGGCGGGAATGCCATCTGCGCCTCTTCCTGCCGTGCTGGCCTCCTCACTCCCGAGGGTGGTCCAGACGGGGCCGTTGCGCCACCCGGGGGAGGCCACCAGGGTGGCCGCACGTTCCCCCGCGCGCCTCAGGCCCGCGCGGGTAGGACCCGGCCGGCGACCTCGCCGAAACCGATGACCGTGCCGTCCGGGCCCGGCGCGGTGGCCGTGATCACGACCTCGTCGCCGTCCTCCACGAAGGCCCGGGTGGTGCCGTCGGCCAGGGTGGTCGGGCGCTCGCCGTTCCAGGTGAGCTCGATGAGCGCGCCCTCGGTGCCCCGTTCCGGACCGCTGACCGTGCCGGAGGCGAACAGGTCGCCGGGCCGGACGCTCGCGCCGTTGACCGTCATGTGGGCGAGCTGCTGGGCGGCGGTCCAATACATGGCGGCGAACGGCGGCCGGGAGACGACGGTGCCGTTGAGCCGGACCTCGAGCGCGATGTCGAGGCCCCACGGCTCCTTGTCGTCACGGTCGTCCAGGTAGGGCAGCGGCTCGACGTCGCGCGCGGGCGGGGCGACGCGGGCGTGGGCGAGCGCGTCGAGCGGGACCACCCACGGGGAGACGGAGGTCGCGAAGGACTTGCCGAGGAACGGGCCGAGCGGCACATACTCCCAGGCCTGGATGTCACGCGCGGACCAGTCGTTGACCAGGCAGACGCCGAACACGTGCTCGGCGAAGTCGGCCAGCGGCACAGCAGTGCCGAGCTCGGAGGGCGCGCCGACGACGAAGCCCACCTCGGCCTCGATGTCCAGCCTGCGGCTCGGCCCGAAGCTGGGCGCGGCGTCGGCCGGTGCCTTGCGCTGGCCCTGCGGGCGGACGACCGGCGTGCCGGAGACGACGACCGTGCCGGAGCGGCCGTGGTAACCGATGGGCAGGTGCTTCCAGTTGGGAGTGAGCGGCTCGGAGCCGGGCCGGAACAGGTGGCCCAGGTTGGTGGCGTGGTGCTCGGAGGCGTAGAAGTCGACGTAGTCCCCGACCTCGAAGGGCAGGTGCAGGGCGACCTCGGCGCGCGGCGTGAGGTGCGGCTCGACGGCGGCGCGGAACGCCGGGTCGGTCAGCCATGCGGTGAGCTGCGCGCGGACCAGGGTCCAGGTCGGACGCCCGGCGGCCAGCAGCGGGTTGAGGCTGCGCGCCGCCAGGAGCGTCACCAGTTCCGCGTCGAGACCGAGCTCCGCGGCCACTGCTCCGGGGTCGAGAACCTGGTCGCCGACCGCCACGCCGATCCTGCGGCGCTCGTCACCGGGGGTGGTGAAGACGCCGTAGGGGAGGTTGTGCAGGCCGAACGGCGAGTCGGAGGGGAGGTCCAGCCAGGATGCGGTGGTCACGCGAACTCCAGAGCAGAGGGGTCGGTGGCGGATCGGGGCCGCGGGGGCGAACCTGTCCCGTTTTTCGGGACAGCGTCAATGCGGCGTTGACGCTGTCATGGAAATCGGGACAGATTCGCCCTCCGCGGCCCGGCCCGCCGTTACGGAAGCAGGCCGAGGACCGTCAGGTCTTCCAGCGGTTCGAGGATGCTGCACGTCCCGTACGCGGTGAAAGCCCTGCGCGCCGCGGCGGCCTGGTCAGGCGTCAGGTCCGCCGCCACCGCCGCCAGGCCCTCGCTGCCGTGGTCGGCCAGGACCTCGGCGACGGCCACGGCGTCCGCACCCTGCACCGCGAAGTGGGTCGCGAGCAGGATGTTGAGGAAGCCGTGGTGGGTGAAGCCGGTCGCCGGGTCGGTGTGCCGGACGGCGTGGTGCAGGCCGGCGGTGCACTTGAACGCCACCTCGCGCGCCGCGCAGCCGGTGACGAACGCCGCCAGCTCGTCCGCGTCGGGGAACGCCTGCGGCTCCAGGCCGCCGGTGCGGTACTTGGCCCGGTAGGGCGAGGCGGCGACGACGTCCAGGGTCAGCTCCAGACCCGGGCCGCGTCGCAGCTCGACCGCGCCGCTGACGTGCTGGCCGGGCAGCTCGCGGTCCAGCGCCGCGCAGCCGCGGGCCGCCGCCTCGGCGGGGCTGCCCTCCGCGTCCGGCCCCAACTCGACGCCGACCAGGTGCAGTCCCGGCCACTTGGCGACCTCGGCGATCGCGGCCGCCAGCGCGGCCGGTCCGGAGCGGACGACGAGCACGACATCCAGCAGCCCCTGGGCGGACACCTCCTCCGCTGCCGCGCCGACCTCGGCGACCCGGTCCGCGCCGAGCAGGAACGGCCCGACCAGCGGCGCGTACCAGGCGCGCAGGTGGGCCCGGTGCGCCGGGACGGCGTCCACGACCGGCGCGTTGCCGGGCGGGAACAGCGCCGCGTCGTCGCACAGGCCCGCGAAGAGCAGGGGAACCGAGTGAATGGGCCTCACTCCGCCGACCCCTCCGCCGCCGTGCCGTCCTGCGGACCGCGTCCGCTCCAGCTCCAGGCGTAGCGGCCGTCGTCCGTGGCCCGGCCGCCCTCGGCGAGTTCGAGCGGACGGAAGGTGTCGACCATGACCGCCAGCTCGTCGAAGAACTCCGCGCCGATGCTGCGCTCGTACGCGCCGGGCTGCGGGCCGTGCGTGTGGCCGCCGGGGTGCAGCGAGACGCTGCCCTGGCCGATGCCGGAGCCCTTGCGGGCCTCGTAGTTCCCGCCGCAGTAGAACATGACCTCGTCGCTGTCCACGTTGGAGTGGTAGTACGGCACCGGGATCGACAGCGGGTGGTAATCGACCTTGCGGGGCACGAAGTTGCAGATGACGAAGTTGTTGCCCTCGAAGACCTGGTGCGCGGGCGGCGGCTGGTGGATCCGGCCGGTGATCGGCTCGTAGTCCGCGATGTTGAAGGCGTAGGGGTAGAGGCAGCCGTCCCAGCCGACCACGTCGAAGGGGTGCGTCGGCAGCACGAAGACCGAGCCGCCGATCCCGCCGCCGACGCGGTGCTTGACGTAGACCTCGACGTCGCCGTCGTCCTCCACGAGCAGCGGGCCCACCGGGCCGCGCAGGTCGCGCTCACAGAAGGGGGCGTGCTCCAGCAGCTGCCCGAACTTGGACAGGTAGCGCTTCGCCGGGGTGATGTGGCTGTTCGCCTCGATCGCGTAGAGCCGCAGCGGGGCGTCACCGGTGGGCAGCCAGCGGTGCGTGGTGGCGCGCGGGATGACCACGTAGTCGCCCTGGTGCACCTCGATGCTGCCGAAGACGCTCTCCAGCACGCCGCTGCCGGACTCCACGTAGACGCACTCGTCCCCTATCCCGTTGCGGTAGAGGGGGGACGGCAGCCCGGCGGCGACGTAGGCGATCCGCAGGTCCGCGTTGGCCAGGATCACCCGGCGGTCGCGGACCGGGTCGGCCTGCCGCCAGGACGCGCCGGGGAAGAGCTCGTGCAGCTTGAAGTGGAAGGGCTTGAGCGGGTGGTTCGCCTCCGGCTTGCCCTCGTCGACGCGCCACACCCGGCTGTCGACCATCGCGGAGGGAATCGCGCGGTGGTAGAGCAGCGAAGAGTCGGAGGAGAAGCCCTCCTCCCCCATCAGCTCCTCGTAGTGCAGCGAGCCGTCCGCCGCACGGTGCTGCGTGTGCCGCTTGGGCGGGATCGCGCCCACGCTGCGGTAGTAGGCCACCTTCGTCGCCTCCCGGGCTGCTTGTGCTGGTCCTGGCAACCTGACACGACCAGTATTGACGATCAGCAGTACAGGGCCTAGCTTCGCTCGCTGACAATGTCCGGCCGTCGAGCTGCGCAATCTGCCAAGCTGGACCCCCGAGGAGAGGCCCTCAGATGGAAGCACAGCGCAGAAAACCGGACCAGCTGGACGTGCTGCTGATCCGCGCGCTGGCCGACCATCCGCGTGCCGGGTTCCTGGAGCTGTCCCGGCTGACCGGTGTCTCCCGGGCCACAGTCCAGGCCCGGATCCAGCGACTGGAGGCCGATGGGGTGATCACCGGCCACGGTCCGGACGTCGATCTGGCGGCGGCGGGCTTCCCGGTGCTGGCCTTCGTGAACCTGGAAATCAACCAGGGCGGCCTGGACGAGCTCGCACTGGAGCTGTCGAAGGTCCCCGGCGTACTGGAGGCGTACGGCACCACCGGCGCCAGCGACGTGATCTGCCGTGTCGGGGCCACCTCGCACGACGGGCTGCAACAGACGCTGATCGAGATCAGCAGGATTCCCGGGGTGGGGCGGTCGACCAGCGTTATCGCGCTCTCGCAGGTGGTCGCCCCGCGCTACCTGCCGCTGCTGGAGGCGGAGGAACGGCCGCGCCCGAGCCGCGTGCCGACCACCGCTGGGCAGCGGCCGGAGCGCGACTCGGGCGCGTGAGGGAACGGCTGACGGGCAGGTCAGTCGTTCCAGTGCGGGCGGAGCGTCACGGTGATGATGGTGCGGTACTCGGCCGGCTGCGCCGCGCCGACGGTGTAGAGCGCGGCCGGGTTCGTGCCCAGCGTCGTGCCGACGGCCGGCAGCGGCTTCGGGGTCGAGTAGCCCGCGAAGAGCATGGTCAGCGAGCCGTCCTCGTTCTGGACGACGGTCGGGTCGTAGACGCGGCCCGAGTAGTAGCCGGAGATGCCGAGCGCGCCGCCGTTCGCGTTCAGCTGCCCGAGCGCGGCGAAGCTGTAGTCGGTGCCGATCAGCTTCTGCGGCGCGGTCCAGTTGATGCCGTCCCGCGAGGACGCGTAGAAGATCTGGTTGAACGCGTCGCTGTCGCCGTCCGAGGCGTACGCGCCGGAGAGGAAGAGGCCGAGGCTGCCGTCGGGGTTGGTGATGACGGTGCCGCGCGAGCCGATCCAGCGCAGCACGCTGTCGCTGTTGGAGGTCGGGTCGCCCAGGCCGGAGATCTGGCCGAGGTCGGTGAAGTGCAGGCCGTCGGTCGTGTAGGCGGCGCGGACGGCCGTGTAGTCCTCGTTGTTGCCGAACAGCGACTTGGCCTTGTTCTTGCCCTCACCGATCTTGGCCAGCGTCGCGTACGGCGCGACCGCCGCACCCGGCGCGCCGACGCTGCTGCCGGAGGCGACCGTGCCGGTGCCGCCGGAGCAGCCGGTCAGGTCGGTGGCATCCTGGCCGGTGCAGGTCACCTGGACGATCCCGGCCGCGGTGCCGAGGCTCACGGTGATCGAACCGCCGGTCCGCTGCAGCTGCGCGGTACTGCCGACGGGCAGCGTGGCGGCGGGCAGGGTGACCGCGGCCGTCGTGACTGTGGGCGTGTAGTAGTTGACGATCTTCTCGGTGTAGAGGACGCCCACGCTGCCCGCGGGCGCGCCCGCCAGGTGCGGGACGGTGCTGATGATGCCGTCGGGGGCGATCAGGCCGCTCGTCCGGTCGGCCCCGGCCGGGATGATCGCGTCGGCGGTGACGGCGTCGCCCGCGGCGACGTGCACGCCCGCCGCGTCGCGGGTCGTGCAACCGGTGAAGGCGGTCGCAGTGGCTGTGTTGTCGTTGCAGTCGACGACGTGGCCGTCGACGGTGAAGTGGCCGGGCTGCTCGAACGCGGCCGTGCTGCCGACCTGGATCGTCACGCCCGCGCCGCCGGGGCCGGCCGGGACGTCCACGGCCGCCGTGGCGGCGGTGCTGCCGCCCTGGCCGACCGGCTCGGCGGCGGGCAGGCCGGCGAGCGGGTTGTCGCCCTTCGGGGTCAGCGTATGCACGATCAGGTCGACGCCGAGGCGGTCGCCGGTCGGGCGGTTCAACGTGTAGAGGTACTGCTTGCCGTGGACCTTGAGCACGAAGGCGTGGCCCTGGCCGTCGTCGTTGGTGTTGCCGTTCGGGCAGAGGCCCGCGTTCTGCTCCAGCGCCTCGCCCGTGTACTTCCAGGTGCGGCCGTGGTCCTTGGAGACGGCGGAGACGACCGCCTCGTCGCCGTCCTTGGGCCAGTAGTCGAACAGGCCGGTGAGGGTGTCGCCGCCGTTCGTGCTGGTCACGAAGGGGAAGTAGTACGGCTGCATCGGCAGCGTGGTGTGCTGGGACTGCCGCACGACCGCACCGGTCTCCGGCGTCGGGCCGCCGCTCGCGCAGTAGCCGGTCAGCGGGCCCGGCGTGCCGGTGACGCCGCTGGCGGCCGGGACCGCACCGGAGGCGGCGGGGTCGACGGCGAGGTTCGGGTAGGTCACGCCGCCGACGGTGATCGTGCCGGCGCCGCCGGTCGCGTAGGTCGGCAGGCTGAGGCCGTAGGACTGACCAGCCGTCAGGTCGCCCTGGGCCAGGGTCCACGGGCCGCCCTTGACCTTGGCGACAACGGGCGTGCCGACGCTGTAGCTCAGCGTTCCACCGTGGTGCGCGGGCCGGGCGTCCGCACCGAACGCCTGGCCGAGCACGGCGGCGGTCGCGGCGAGGCCGACGACGCCGATGGCGCAGGCCGTCGTGATCCGACGACGACGAGGCATGGGGGTCCCTTCCAGGGGCTGGGTGCTACGGGAGCTGACGGGGAGTCGGCGTGATCCTGACCCATCGGTCCAGACCTGTGGGAGGGGTCCCGGGCACTGTTCACCGAGCGTTCGCAAGCCGTCCGTCCCGTGGTCGCGCGGGCCGCGCGGCGCGCCGGGGCCGGTGCGATTCGTCCGAAGTGCCGGTTCCCGCAAAGGAATACATGGCTCCGTGTACGGCCTTGTACGCTGCGGAGTCATTCGATGTGCACATCTTTGAGGGGATCGACCATGACGATGCGCCTCGGCCTCGGCCTGCCGCAGTTCCGCCAGTACACGCCGGGCAAGGATGTGGCGGCGGTCGCCCGCGCGGCGGAGGAGATCGGCTACGACAGCCTCTGGGTCTTCGAACGCCTGCTGGTGCCCACCGAGCCGACTCAGGGGCTCTACGGTGTGCCCGGTCTGCCCTGGCCCGATTTCTACCGGGGGGTCGCCGAGCCGCTGATGACGCTGGCGACGGCGGGCGCGGTGACCGAGCGCGTCGAACTCGGCAGCAGCGTGCTGATCGCCTCCCTGCACGTGCCGTTCCAGCTCGCCAAGCAACTCGCGACGCTCGACGCGGCGACGGGCGGCCGGGTGCTGGCCGGCTTCGGCACGGGCTGGTCCCACGACGAGTTCGCCGCCGCGAGCGTCGCTCCCTTCGCCGAGCGCGGCAGGCAGTTGGACGAGCTGCTGGACGTCCTGGCGGCGGTCTGGGGCCCCGACCCGGTCTCCTACCAGGGCACGTGGTCGACGGTCGAGCCGTCGGTGGTCGGCCCGAAGCCGGCCCGTCCGATACCGGTTCTGCTGGCGGGCAGCAGCCCGAAGGCACTGGCCCGCGTCGCCCGCCGCGCGGACGGCTGGCTGCCGGTGGGGGTCCCCCTCGACAAGCTGCCCGCCGTCTGGGCGGGCGTCCGCGAGGCGGCGGAGGGATACGGCCGCGACGCCTCCGCGCTGCGGATCTCGGGCCGGGCGAACGTCCAGATCACCCCGCAGGCCCTCCCGGAGACGGGCCGCCAGCCGTACACCGGCAGCCGTGAGCAGATCGTCGCCGACGTGGTGACCTCCGCCGAGGCCGGCATGCACGAGCTCCTGCTCGACCTCCAGGGCAGCGCGGCGGGCGCGAAGGAGCTCATCGACCTCGCTGCGGACTTCCACGCCGCGGCCCGCGCCGCCGGCGCCTGACGCCACCGGCGCGGCCGGCGCGGGGTCAGGCCGGCCGCTGCGCCGGGGCCACCGCGCCGGATCGCCCGGCGGCCCCGAGCGCGGCGGCGAACTGCCCGGCGGTGATCATCACCTCGCGCGTGCCCGGACTGCGCAGGCGAAGTCCCCTGCCAACGTGCAGTTCCACCGGCCGCCCGGGCCCGCCGAGACGGTCGGCCGGCGCCCTGCCCAGCGTGCCGGAGCCGCAACAGAGGTCCATCACCATCGCCGCACCGGGCCGGGCCAGCGCCGTGGCCTGCTGCACCAGGAACTCCGTGCGCGGACGCGGCACGAAGACCCCGGGATCGACGGGCCCTCAGTACCCGTGCCGGGCCCGTTGCTCTCCGGCGATGCGGTCGACCACCTCCTTGGCCTCCCGCAATCCCGCGCCGGTGCGCGTGCGGTAGACCTTGATCGCCTGGATCAGCTTGCCGGCGCGCACCAGCTCCACGACGTCCGCGAACTCCACTGCCGCCGAGTGCGCCGCCCGCTCCACCCGCGCTGCCCCGCCGTCCTCGACCGGCCCGAGCCGGGCCAGCACGGCGTCCAGCTTCGCCTCGATCGCAGCCAGGCGCTGCTCCACCGTCACCTTGTCCATGGGGTCCATGCAGCGACAATATTCGGCGGCGCTCCCGCGCGTCCCGCTCTACGCTGCATTCCCGTGATGATCACTCGGGCCGACGGCCTCACCCTGGACACCGACCCCGCCCGCATCGACCTCGCGCGCGTCCACACCTGGCTCTCCACCGACGCCTTCTGGGCCCTGGGCCGGAGCCGCGAGACCACCGCGCTCTCGATCGCGAACTCACTCGTCTTCGGCGTCTACTCGCCGGACGCGGCAGGCGGCGAGCAACTGGCCTTCGCCCGGGTCGTCACCGACTACGCCACCTTCGGTTGGCTCTGCGACGTCTACGTCGCGCCCGAGGTGCGCGGCAAGGGCATCGGAACCTGGCTCGCCGAAGCGGTGGTCGCGGAACTCGCGCCCTATCACCTGAAGCGGTTGATGCTGGCCACCGTGGACGCGCACGAGGTCTACGCCCGCGCCGGCTTCCAGACGGTGCCCGACGAGGGCCGCCTCATGATCATCTTCAATCCGCCCGCCGAGGCCGCCGAGGCACCCTCCTAGACTCTGGGCCGTGACGAAGCTCTTCCTGATCCTCCACATCCTCGCCGTGATCGTGGCCATCGGCCCAGTCGCGATCGCCGCCAGCATGTTCCCGCCCCTGGCCCGCAAGGCGCTCAGCTCCTCCGGCGATGCCGGGACCGACCGCTCGGCAGACCTGGCGACGCTCGGCGTGCTGAACCGTATCTGCAAGGTCTACGCCCTGGTCGGGCTGGCCGTGCCGCTGTTCGGCTTCGCGGCGGCAGGGGTCATGAAGGTCACCGGCCAGACCTGGGTGATCGTCTCGATCGTGCTGACCGGGCTCGCCGCGGTACTGCTGGCGGCGCTGGTGCTGCCGCGCCAGACGGAGCTGTTGACCGGCGAGGGCGCGGGCGGCCGCGAGGTGGGCGTGAAGGACACCAAGCAGCTGGCCATGTTCACGGGCATCTTCAACCTGCTCTGGGCCGCGGTGACGATCATCATGATCGTTCGCCCCGGATCCACTCTGGGCCACTGACGCCCTGCCGCCGAGGAATCAACGTCGCGGCGGGGCGGTTGTCCCGAGCATGAATGACGACGACCTCCCCTCCGCGCCCGCACCCCTCATCCAGCTCCTGCAGCTGCCGGGCCTGCCCGCACCCACCGGCGGCGCGCCGGCCTGCGGCCCGGACGGCTGCGCGGTTCCGCAGGCCGAAGAGGTCGGGGCGCACACGAACCAAGATCGGTAAATGCTTCACGCGTGACATTTACCGATCTTGGTATTCACAGCTGAGGATCGTCACGCCCAGGCCCTCGTTGCCCTTCAGCCCAACGACGCCGGTATCCGGCGTCAGCGTGCGCGAGCGGTGGTCTCCGCGAGGGCGGCGAAGATCAGCGCCGTGGAGGTCGCGCCCGGGTCCTGGTGGCCGATGCTGCGTTCGCCCAGGTAGGAGGCGCGGCCCTTGCGGGCCTGCATGGGGACGGTCGCCCGCGCACCCTCGTCCGCCGCGTCGGCCGCGGCCCGCGCGGCCACGACGAGGCCGAGGCCCGCTGCGACCGCGTCGTCGAACGCCTTCACCGCCGGGGTCAGCGCGTCGACCATCGTCTTGTCCCCCGCTGCCGCCGCGCCGAGCGCCCGGACCGAGTCGAGCCCCGCGCGCAGCGCGAGCGCCAGCTGGTCGGCGTCCGCCTCCGGCGTGGCCAACTGTTTACCCATGGCGCGGAACGCCGACCCGAAGAGCGGTCCCGACGCGCCGCCGACGCTGGAGATCAGCGTCATGCCGACCTTGGTCAGCAGCTGGCCGACCGTCTCCGGCTCGAATCCCCCGCTCAGCGCGGCCGTCACCGCTGTGAACCCGCGCTGCAGGTTCGCTCCGTGGTCGGCGTCGCCGATCGCCGCGTCCAGCTCGGTGAGTTCGTCCTTGTGAGCGGAGACGGTCGCTGCTACCGCCGTCATCCAGTCCTGTCCGGCCGCCACGTCCAGCGTGTCCAGCCCCGTTCCGGCGCTGCCGCCGGCTCCCCCGTGATCGTTCGTGTTCACACTCGCATCCTTTCCCCCGGTTTGATGCATGGTCAACTCGACTCACAGGCCCCAGCGAAGCGCGGGCGTGTTCACAGGCGCGTCCCACAGTTCCAACAGTTCGTCGTCGGCCCGGCACAGGGTGAACGAGGCGCCCGCCATGTCGAGGCTGGTGACGTAGTTGCCGACCAGGCTGCGCACGATGCTGATGTCCCGCTCGGCGAGCAGTCGCGAGGCTTCGTGGAAGAGGATGTACAGCTCGGAGAGCGGCGTCGCGCCCAGCCCGCTGACCATCGCGATCACCTCCACGCCGTCCTGCCTCTCCCCCTGCGCGCCGAACAGCGGCTCGGCCAGGATCGCGTCCAGCGCCAGCGCCGCGACCTCCCGCGCGGAGGCGAGCTTCTCGCGGCTGCGGCCCGGCTCGCCGTGGATGCCGACGCCGACCTCCATCTCGTCCTCGGGCAGCAGGAAGCCGGGCTTGCCGTTCGCCGGCGTCGTGCACGCCGTCAGCGCCACTGCGAAGGAGCGGGAGTTGGCGTTGACCCGGCGTCCCATGTCGGCGACGTCCGCGAGGCTCTCACCGCGCTCCGCCAGCGCGCCGGCGATCTTCTCGACGAAGACCGTGGCCCCTGTGCCACGTCGGCCCGCCGTCCAGGTGGAGTCGCGGACCGCGACGTCGTCGTCGACGAGGACCGTCTCGACGGCGACCCCGGTGTCCTCCGCCGCGAGCTCCGCGGCCATCTGGAAGTTGAGCACGTCGCCGGTGTAGTTCTTGACGACGAAGACGACCCCCGCGCCGCCGTCGACCGCCTGAGCGGCGGCGAGAATCTGGCCGGGCACGGGCGAGGTGAAGACCTCCCCCGGGCAGGCCGCGTCCAGCATGCCGACGCCGACGAACCCGCCGTGCAGCGGCTCGTGCCCGTAGCCGCCGCCCGAGACCAGCGCGACCTTGCCCGGTTGGGTCGCGGCGCGCCGCGCGACGAACGGCCCGTCCGGCCCCTCCGCCTGGACGCGCAGCGCGGGATGTGCGGCAGCCAGCCCGGCAAGGCTGTCCGCGACGAAGGACTCGGCGGAATTGAGGAACTTCTTCACGACGAACCTCCGGGAACGCGGGGACCGGGACATGTCGGACACGTCGAACACGCACGACCCGGCTTCGACATCGACGAGCCGCGAATCTAGCATCGCGGCATGACCGAGAGCAGCAACGCGCCCACCGATCGTGTCCGAGTTCTGTCTTCGAACGAAGAATCGGTCAGGAGGAGCGAAGAAGCCCGCAGACTCGTCGGACTGGTCCTCGTCTCGCACAGCTCGAAACTCGCCGCCGGTCTGCGCGAGCTGCTCGACCCGCTGGGCGGCGGACTCGTCCGCGTCGAGACGGCGGGCGGCTCGGAGGACGGCACGGCCGAGGGCGGGCTGGGAACCAGCTACGAACGGATCGAGGCCGCAGTCGCGGCGGCCGACGCCGGAGCCGGGGTGCTGCTCCTGCCGGACCTCGGCAGCTCGGTGCTGACCGCCCGGCTGGTGCTCGCCGATCTGGGTCGCGCCAACGCCCAACTGGTGGACGCTCCGTTCGTCGAAGGCGGCGTCGCGGCCGTCGTCGCGGCGTCGACCGGCGCGTCGCTCGCGGACGTGGCCGCGGCGGCACGCGAGGCGCGCACGGTCCCCAAGTTCTGAGCAGCCCGTTCGTTCGAAAGGCACACCGCCCCGCCCGCCTGGGACAATGAACCGAGCATCACACGGCAAGCCGAACAAGAGAGTGAGGGCTCCGTGGGCAGTCCCGTCGACCAGCTGGTGGACCTACTCGACCTCGAGCAGATCGAGGTCAACATCTTCCGCGGACGCAGCCCCGAGGAGTCGCTCCAGCGTGTCTTCGGCGGCCAGGTCGCCGGCCAGGCGCTGATCGCGGCCGGCCGCACCGTCGACCGCGACCGTCCGGTGCACTCGCTGCACGCCTACTTCCTGCGTCCCGGCATGCCCGGCGTCCCGATCGTCTACCAGGTCGACCGGATCCGCGACGGCCGGTCGTTCACCACCCGCCGCGTCCTCGGCGTGCAGCAGGGCCGCACGATCTTCGCGCTGACGGCCGACTTCCACCTGCCCGAGGAGTCCCCCTTCGAGCACCAGACGCCGATGCCGGAGGTCCCCTCGCCGGAGTCGGTGCCCTCGGCGCTGGACGAGGTCGGGTCGGTGCTGGGCGAGCTCCCGCCGTTCATCAGCCGCCGCCAGCCCTTCGACCTGCGCTACGTCGAGCGGCTGCGCTGGACCGAGGAGGAGCTCAAGGGCGTGGAGCCGCGCAGCGCGGTCTGGCTGCGCACCAACGGCACCCTCCCTGACGACCCACTGATCCACACCTGCGCGGTCACCTACGCGAGCGACATGACGCTGCTGGACTCCGTCCGCATCCCGGTCGAGCCGCTCTGGGGTAAGCGGCACTTCGACATGGCCTCGCTCGACCACGCCATGTGGTTCCACCGGCCGTTCCGCGCCGACGAGTGGCTGCTGTACCAGCAGGAGTCGCCCGTCGCGGTGGGCGGGCGCGGCCTCGCGCGCGGGCAGATCTTCGACCGGAGCGGGCAACTCGTGGTCTCCGTGATGCAGGAGGGGCTCTTCCGCCGCATCGCGTAACCGTCGTGGGCGGCGCGGGGGCGTGAGGCGCGACTCGGGGGCGGCTCGGGGGCGCGG
The DNA here is from genome assembly GCF_041262525.1 of Streptacidiphilus sp. MAP12-20. Taxonomy (NCBI): domain Bacteria; kingdom Bacillati; phylum Actinomycetota; class Actinomycetes; order Kitasatosporales; family Streptomycetaceae; genus Streptacidiphilus; species Streptacidiphilus sp. MAP12-20. Next base: position 56,122 of record NZ_JBGCCK010000011.1, on the reverse strand, counting down.
GGGCGACTCGGGGGCGGCGTTCCCGTCTCCGGGAGGCGTGGGGGAAGATGCCACGTGCACATAGACCAGCAGTCCGATCCACCCGAGCCGCTGCTCAGCCCGGAGCCCGTCCAGACCGCCGCGCCGTCCGGGCGATCCGCGCGCCTGCTGCGCCGCCTCGGCGGGGCCGCCCGCTCCTCCCTCGCGGACACCACCCCGCTGCGCGAGCACCCGCACTACCGGCGGCTCTGGCTCGGCCAGTCGGTCTCGAGCATCGGCCAGCAGATGACGGCGCTGGCCGTCTCCGTGCAGGTCTACGCGCTGACCCGCTCCGCGTTCGCGACCGGCCTGATCGGGCTCTGCTCGCTGGTGCCGCTCGTCGCCTTCGGCCTGTACGGCGGAGCCATGGCGGACCGGATGGACCGCCGCACCCTCGGCCTGCTCGGCGCGAGCGGCGCGGCCGTTCTCTCCGTGGTCCTGGCCACGCAGGCCCTGCTCGGACTGCACGCGGTCGGCCTGCTCTACGGGGTCGTCGCCCTCCAGTCGGTCTGCTTCGCGCTCAACGCCCCGGCCCGCTCGTCCATGATCCCGCGCCTGGTCCCGCCCGAGCAGCTCCCGGCCGCGAACGCCCTGAACTCGGTCGGGATGACACTCGGCCTCACGGTCGGCCCGATGCTGGGCGGGCTCGCCATCGGGCTGTGGGGCTTCCAGGCCGCCTACCTGTTCGACGCGGTCGCCTTCACGGCCTCCCTCTACGCGATGTGGCGGCTCCCCTCGATGCGCCCGGAAGCGTCCGCGTCGGGGAAGCGCGCCTCGGTCCTGGACGGCCTGCGCTTCCTCCGCGACCGGCCCAACCTGCGGATGACCTTCCTCGCCGACATCGCCGCCATGGTGTTCGGCATGCCCCGCGCACTCTTCCCCGTCCTGGCCGCCACCCTCTACGGCGGCGGTGCGGGCACGGTCGGCCTGCTCACCGCCGCCCCGGCGGTCGGCGCGCTGGCCGGTGCGCTCTTCTCCGGCTGGGTCGTCCGGGTCCACCGCCAGGGCCTGGCGACCAGCCTCGCCGTCACCGCCTGGGGCCTGGCCATCGCGGGCTTCGGCCTGGTCCACCAGCTCTGGCTGGGCCTCCTGCTGCTCGCGGCCGCCGGCGCGGCGGACACCGTCTCCATGATCTTCCGCAACACGATGATGCAGGCCGCCGCCCCCGACGACATGCGCGGCCGCCTCCAGGGCGTCTTCATCGTCGTCGTCGCCGGCGGCCCCCGCCTCGGCGACTTCGAATCGGGCCTCGTCGCCCAGCTCTCCACCCCCTCCATCTCCGCCGCCTCCGGCGGCCTCGCCTGCCTGGCCTCCCTCCTCCTGCTCCTCGCCCGCTACCCCTCCTTCCTCCGCTACGACTCCCGCGCCCCAACGCCGTGACCTGCACGCATCCACACGTAAACCAGTGCACAAGCACGGGCCCGGGTGCTGTATTGTTCTTCCTGTGCCCGGGAGACCGGGGACAGACCGCAAAGCCGCAAGGCAGAGCAGTCTCGGGACGTGGCGCAGCTTGGTAGCGCACTTGACTGGGGGTCAAGGGGTCGCAGGTTCAAATCCTGTCGTCCCGACCAGCGTTTTCGCAGGTCGGAGGCCGTTTCCGCTGGATAGCGGGAGCGGCCTTTTCCGTTGGTGGTCGTATCGTGGTCGTCATGGCAGGTTCCAGCGGCTGATCCCATCTGATGCTCATTCAGGCTGCCTTGCCGTACTGGCCGGTGCCGCCCTGGCGGCGCAGGTCGGCTTGAGGTCGTACCGCCTCTCGGCATGGTCGAGCCCGGTGGCGATGGCGTTGACGGCCTGGCGCGCGGCAGGCCGGGTCAGGTGCTCATAGATGTTGGCCGTGGTCGAGACGGTCGAGTGGCGCAGCGTCTTGGAGACGATGGTCAGCTCGATGCCCCGGGTCTGCCTCGGGGAGACGCCTCCAGCTCCTCGCCCGAGCATCAGGGCACGGCCGCCTAGCAACTCGACCCGATCCAGCGACCCGCGCGACCTTCGTCACGGGCAGTCCGGACGTGTCGTCCTGCGGGGCCCGTGAGAGGCAGGAACGATCACCCGCCCCACCACCTCCGACCACGGCCGGGCCGCTGGAGTTGCAGACAGCAGAGGTCGACTCCTTGCGCAGCACAACGCAAAGAGAGCGCATAAACTCTATTTCTGAGCGTAATTGACGCTACAATCTATGCAACTCTGCGATGAGTGGAGATTATGCGAACCATGACTCGCAGACTCGCCGAAGTGGCCAGGAAAGTGGGCGTCAGCGAGGCGACGGTGAGCCGGGTCCTCAACGGCAAGCCCGGCGTCTCCGACAGCACCCGTCAGGCCGTGCTCACCGCCCTGGACGTGCTCGGCTACGAGCGTCCCACTCAGCTGCGCGGGGTACGGGCCCGCCTGGTCGGCCTGGTCGTGCCCGAGCTGCAGAATCCGATCTTCCCGGCGATCGCCGAAGGCGTCGGCGGGGCCCTGGTCCAGCTCGGCTTCACACCCGTCCTGTGCACCCGGACGGCGGGCGGGCTGACCGAGGCCGAGTACGTGACGATGCTGCTCGATCAGCAGGTCTCCGGCGTGGTCTTCTGCGGTGGGCTGAGCGCGGACGAGTACCAGCAACTGCTGGGCCGGGGCGTGCCCGTGGTACTCCTCAACGCGGCGGTCGACTACGCCGCCATTCCGGAGCGCTTCCTGGTCGACCCGCTGCGTGGCGCCAAGCTGGGTTTCCCGCAGGTCTCGACGGACGACGCGGCCGCGGTCGAGCAGGCGTTCAACCACCTGTGGGCCCTCGGCCACCGGCGGATCGGTCTGCTCGTCGGGCCCGCCGACCACACGCCCTCGCGTCGCAAGGCCGAGGCCTTCGGCCGCCTCTGCAACCGCACCGACGCAGACCCGCGTGGCCGGATCGGCCACGCGCTCTTCTCCTTCGAGGGCGGCCAGGCCGCCGCCGCCGATCTGCTCGGCTCCGGCTCGACCGCGCTGATCTGCGGGAGCGACATCCTGGCCCTCGGCGCGATCCGGGCGGCCAGGCGGGTGGGCCTCTCGGTGCCTGGGGACGTTTCGGTGGTCGGCTACGACGACTCCGCGTTCATGAACTACACGGATCCGCCGCTGACCACGCTGCGGCAGCCGATCGACGCGATGGCCCGCGCCGCGGTCACGCTGCTGGTCAACCAGATAGGCGGCAGCGCGCCCACACCGAAGGAACTGCTGCACGAACCCGAACTGGTGGTCCGCGGGTCCACCGGCCCGGCCCCCGCCGCGACGCCCCGCGCGAATGCGGAGGTCGCGACGCGACCGCGGCTGTCCCGGGTCTGAGCCTCGCTCAGGCCCGGAGCCAGACCGTCGTGTCCGGCGGCAGGTCCCGCCCGCTCTCGGACATCTCGGCACTGGCGAGCAGCAGCTCAGCACCCTCCGGCAGCCGGATCGGGTGTGCGGAGAGGTTGACGAGGCAGCGGAACCCGTCGCCCCGGTGGAAGTCGAGCAGCTCGTCGGCTGCCGTTTCGGTCCAGCCGAATTCCGCGCCGCCACGAAGGTCAGGCAGCTGACGCCGTAGTGACAGCGCCGTCCGGTAGAGCCGCAGGATCGAGTTCGGCTGCCCGTCCAGCGCCTCGGCGGTCTGCGTCGCCCAGGCTGCCGGCTGCGGCAGCCACGGCGCACCCGTCGCGCCGATCGGGCTGAAGCCGAACGGCGGCGCCTGGCCCGCCCACGGCAGCGGCACCCGGCAGCCGTCGCGCCCGGGGTCCGCGCCGCCGCTGCGGAAGAAGAACGGGTCCTGTCGCGCCTCCGCCGGGATGTCACTGACCTCCCAGAGCCCGAACTCCTCACCCTGGTAGAGGTAACAGGAGCCGGGCAGGGCCAGGTTGAGCAGCAGCGCCGCCCTGGCCCTGCGGGTGCCCAGGGCGAGGTCGGCCGGGGCGTCGTGCAGCTGCGGGCTGCGTCCCATGGAGGTGTCGGCGCGGCCGTACCGCGTCACGTGCCGGGTGACGTCGTGGTTGGAGAGCACCCAGGTCGCCGGCGCGCCGACGGGGGCGTGCGCGGCCAGGGTCTCGTCGACGACCGTGCGCAGCCGCCCGGCGTCCCAGGGGCAGTTGAGGTAGTCGAAGTTGAAGGCGGCGTGCATCTCGTCGGGCCGCAGGTAGGCGGCGAATCGCTCGGGATCGGCCAGCCAGACCTCGCCGATCAGCGCCTTGGGCTCGGGGTAGGAGTCGGCCACCAGCCGCCAGGCGCGGTAGATCTCGTGCACGTCGTCGCGGTCGACGAAGGGGTGCGGCTTCGGCGGCGCGGACTGGGTGAAGTCGGGGCCGAAGGAGGGCAGGGCCGGGTCCTTGGCGGGCATGGTCGCCGAGTCGATCCGGACGCCGTCCACGCCCCGGTCGAACCAGAACCGCAGCACCGACTCCAGTTCCTCGCGAACCTTGGCGTTGTTCCAGTTCAGGTCCGGCTGCTCGGCGGCGAAGAGATGCAGGTACCACGAGCCGGGGGTGCCGTCGGGGTTGGGGACCCGGGTCCAGGCGGGCCCGCCGAACTCGGACTTCCAGTCATTGGGCGGTAGTTCGCCGTCCGCCCCGCGTCCCGGCCGGAACCAGAACAGCTCGCGGGCGGCCGAACCCGGCCCCGAGGTCAGCGCCTCCTGGAACCAGGCATGCCGGTCGGAGACGTGGTTGGGCACGATGTCGACGATGATGCGCAGTCCCAGTGCGTGGGCCTCCTCGATCAGCGCCTCCGCCTCCGAGAGGTCGCCGAAGGCTGGGTCGATGCGGCGGTAGTCGGCGACGTCGTAGCCGGCGTCGGCCATGGGTGAGGCGTACCAGGGGTTGAACCAGAGCGCGTCGACGCCGAGCCCGGCCAGGTAGGGCAGTTTGGCGCGGACCCCGGCCAGGTCTCCGACGCCGTCGCCGTTCGCGTCGGCGAACGAGCGGACGTAGACCTGGTAGATCACGGCGGTGCGCCACCAGTGCTCGGCCGGGTCAGTGCTGCGTGTACGGACTGCCATGGGCTGGTGCTCCTCGTCGCGCGGTAGGGGGTGCGGTGTCCGGGACGCACGGTCAGGGTGCGCGTCCCGGACACCGGTTCGGGGAGGTGGCTGTCGACTGCTGCCGGGTGACTGCTAGTCGAAGATCTCGAACTCGGAGAGCTGGGCCGCCTGCCAGCCGGTGTTGTTGCTGACGGCGAGCTGCAGGTATCGCTCGCTGGTCCCGGCCGGAAGGGTGATGGTGACGACGTTGCCGTTCGCCGGGTCGAAGACGTAGCCGGCTGCTGGGACAAGGGTGGTGAAGGTGGCGCCGTCGTTCGAGCCGAGGAAGGCGAGAGTCTGGGTGCGGGTGCCCCAGTTCGAGGGCAGGGTGAGCTTGACCGTCCGTTCCTGCTGTGTCGCGCCGAGGTCGGCGGTGAGCGTCTGCGGGAAGCCGGCGCTGTCCTGGCTCTCCCAGTAGGAGCCGTCGTTGCCGTCGTTGGCGTTGGACGCGGGGAAGCCGGCCAGGGCGCTGCTCGCAGTCAGCGTGGCGCTGAGCGCCAGGTTGCTGGGCGGGGCCACGCCGCCGTCGCCGCCGAGCGGGTCGGTGCTGCCGACGAGCTGCACGGTGGTCGGTGCGCCGCCCTGGTCGCTGGGCAGGGTGAGCGTGCCCTGGGTGATCCCGGCGGCTGTTGGGGTGAAGCCGACGTCGAGGACGCACCAGGTTGCCGTGTCGGTCGGCGCTGCGGCGTCCAGGGTGGGGCCACAGGGGTGAACCGGGTCGGGTGCGACGGTGAAGCCGGAGCTGACTGTCGCCGCGTCGAGGGTGGCAGCCCGGGCGGCGGTGTTCATCACGACGACCTTCTGCACCGGTGTGGCCTGGCCGACCGTCGCGGCCTCGAAGGTGGTCGTGCCGGGATAGGCCCACAGCGGCGCACGCTCGGGCAGGCCGCAGGCGGTACTGTGCTGCCAGCCGGAGTTGCCGCCGCCGTCCTTGAGCGCGAAGCCCGCACCACAGCTGAAGACGCCGGCCAAGCCGACGTCGCTCGCGTGCGTCCCTGAGACGTTGACCTCGCCGGGGGCCTGGTCCTGGAAGACGTAGCTGCCGACGCCGCGCACCCGGTTGTCGTCGAAGCTGACGTTGCTGACCGGGTTGCCGCTGCTCGGCGGGGTGGTCACGGCCGGGCCGACGTAGGCGTTGGAGTTCTGGAACATGAAGGCCGAGTAGGGGCTGTCCAGGATGGTGTTGTCGCGGATCTCGGTGGGCGCGGTCATCGGGCCCTGCTGCGGGTCGAACCAGATCGCGCCGACGCCGTAGTCCCAGCCGGGGTCCCACTGGCCGGTGCGGACCAGGGTGTTGCCGGTGATGCGCAGCGGCCCGCTCATGCGAACCGAGCCGAAGCGTTGCCCGATGCCGATGCCGCCGCCCCGGGTGACGGTGTCCTGGAGCAGGTTGTCGCTGATGACGTCGTCCGCGCCGGAGCCGTAGACGCCGATGTTGTTGGCCAGGCCCGGCGAGTCGACGGTGTTGTGGCTGAGCGTGTCCTGGGTGTCGCCGTAGTTCTGCGACCACAGGGCCAGGCCGTCGTCGCCGGTGTTGCGCAGGAAGTTCTGGGTGATCAGCGTGTGGGTGACCGGTCCGGCGTAGGCGTCGAGGTTGACGCCGTCGGCGGTGGTGTCCTGGATCCGCAGGTGGTCCAGGGTCAGTCCGGTGCTGGGGCCGACGATCCAGGCGCCGACCTTCTCGTTCTGGATCCAGACGTGGGAGATGCGCGAGTCGCTGAAGCCGCCGTTGAAGCCGGTGTCGGCGCTGTTGCTGTCGTCGCGGACGTCGACGTTGCCGAAGACCGCCAGGCCGGAGATGTCGACGTGGGTGCTGGGCGGGTTCTGCCTGCCGGCGAAGGAGACGTTGTGGCCGGTCAGGACGGTGTACCACTCCCCCGCGCCAGCGATGGTGACCTGGTCGACGTTGAGCGGGCGGCTGAGCGCGTAGGTCCCCGGCGGCAGGTAGAGGCCCTGTCCGGACGCCGACGCCGCGTCGATGGCCGCCTGCAGCGCGGTGGTGGTGTCGGTGGAGCCGGTGTTGTCCACCGCGTACGGCGCGGCCGTGGCGTCGAGGAAGCCGGCCGGCTTGGCGGTCGGGGCGGCAACCTGCTCGAAGTCGGCGGTGTTGACGACGTACCAGGGCGCGTTGTCGCCCGCGTCGATCTGGAGCTTCACCACCGTGCCTGCGGGCAGGGTGCGTCCGAACTGGTAGCGGACGTCGTTGTAGAAGTCGTGCGGGACCTGGCCGTCCGGCTTGCCCACCCAGGGGTTGTTGCTGAAGGGGTAGTTGCCGTAGAGCCAGCTGAACTGCGAGGTGAGCTGGAGCGCGGTCTCGTGTCTGCCGTCGACGTACAGGTCCAGCGGCGCGTTGATGCCGCCGCCGTGCAGGGAGTCGGGGAGCGCGTAGTGGAAGTCCACGGCGTTCGCGGGCCGGGTGAGGGTGAAGCTGACGTACCTCCCCTGCCCGGCCAACTGCACGGCGGTCCGGCCGGTGGCCTCGGCGGCGAGGGTGCCGTAGTGGAAGTCGGGTCCGAGCACGGTGCCGTTGGTGCGGGCGTGCGGGCTGGTGGCGGCGTTCTGCTCGGTGAAGGGGACGGCGGCCCCCGCCTCGGGCCTAGCGGGCTCGTCGGCGGCGGCGCGGGCGGCCCCGGCAGGGAGCAGCACCAGCGGTGCGGCCAGCAGCAGTGCGGCGAGCGCGGGCAGGTCGGTTCTGCGCCGCCGACCGGCGGCGCTTCGGAGTGTCATCGCTGTGGGCTCCTTGTGGCGGGAGGCGGGGGTCAGCCCTTCATCGCGCCGGCGGTGAGTCCGGACATGATGTTGCGCTGGAAGATGAGGAAGAACACGATCGTCGGCACGCTGGCGATGGCCAGGGCCGCGACCAGCACGTTGAGCGGGATGCCGACGCTGAGCTGTCGCAGACCGGTGTTGACCGTCTGGGCCGAGTCGTCCGTCAGGACCAGCAGCGGCCACAGGAAGTCCTTCCAGACCCCGACCACCGCGAAGATGGACACCACGCCGAGAATAGGGCGGGACATCGGCAGCACCACCGACCAGAGCGTGCGCAGCGGGCCGGCCCCGTCGATCTCGGCGGCCGCGAGCAGTTCGCCGGGGATGGAGTCGAAGAAGCGCTTCAGCAGGAAGATGTTGAACGCGTTGGTGACCGACGGCAGCCAGATCGCCCAGGGGGTGTTGAGCAGGCTGATGTGCAGGAAGGGGAGGTCGTTGGCGGTGAGGTACTCGGGCAGCGCGATGACGGCGGTGGGGATCATCAGCGTGGCCAGCATCGCGAAGAGCACGACGTTGCCGAACAGGGGGCGGAGTTTGGAGAACGCGTAGGCCGCCGCGACGTCGAAGACCAGCTGGAAGCCGAGCGCTCCCAGTGCGTAGCCGGTGGTGTTGAGGATGAGCCTGGCGAGGTTGGCGTCGTTCCAGGCGGTCACGAAGTTGTGCAGGTTGGTCCCGGGCGTCAGCGAGGGTGGGGTCTGGATGATCTGCTGCGGGGATTTCAGGCCGCCGCTGACCATCCAGTACAGAGGGAAGAGGAAGACGAGCGCGAACAGCGCCACCAGGCCCCAGAAGCTGACCCAGTACAGGGTCCGGCCCAGTGGGCGAGCCAGCTGCGCCTGGGAGATCAGGGTGCGGGGGGCCGCCTGGAGGGACGGGTTCTTGGTGCGCATCTCTACTCCTCCTCGCCGGTGCGACGGCTCAGCCACATGTAGCCGGCGGCGAATCCGATCAGAACCAGCAGGAGCACCACGCCCAGTGCGGAGGCGCTGCCGTAGTTGTTGTAGTTGAAGGCGTACTGGTAGATGAGGAAGACCACGGAGGTGGTGTCGTTCGAGCCGCCCGTCATGACGTACGGCTCCATGAAGACCTGGGTCGTGCCGATGATCTGCAGGAGCAGCATCAGCGAGAGGATCAGGCGGGTCTGCGGGATGGTGACGTGCCAGATCCGCCGCCACAGGCCGGCTCCGTCTATCTCGGCTGCCTCGTACAGTTCGCCGGGGATGCCCTGCAGGGAGGCGAGGTAGATGAGCACGGTGCTGCCCATGTTGATCCAGGTGGAGAACGCGACCAGGCAGATCACCGCGGTGGTGTGAGAGGACTGCAGCCACTGCACGGTGGGGAGGTGCACGGCGTGCAGGGCGGCGTTGAACAGGCCGCTCTGGTCAGGGGTGTAGAACCACTTCCACAGGAATGCGGCGGCGACCGGCGGCAGCATCACCGGAAGGTAGACCAGGAGCCTGAAGTACGACCTGGCGTGCCGCATCTCGTTGATCAACACGGCGGTGAAGAACGGCACCGCGTACCCGAAGACCACCGCGATCAGGGTGAACAGTCCGGTGGTCCGCCAGGAGCTCCAGAAGTCGGGGTCGTTGAAGACCCGCTGGTAGTTGCGCAGTCCCACCCAGCTCGTCTGCCCCGCGAAGTTCGTCTTCTGGAAGCTCATGATCACTTCCCGGATCATGGGGTACCAGGAGAACAGCGCGAAACAGACGATCGCCCCTGCCAGGAACAGATAGGCCGTCGCGTTGCTGCGGACCCTCCTGCCCACCGCCCCACGCGGCCGCGGTGCGGCTGCGGCCGGTACCGGGCCGGCGGCTCGGTCCGGGCTGAGATTGGTCGTCACCATGTCGAACTTCTTCTGGGTCGGGCCCCTGGCCGGGGCGGCTGGGCCCCGCCGTCGCCTGTCGCGGCGGCGCGGCTTCTTGGCCGGTGACGCGGAGCGGGATTACTGGGCGTTGGCCAGGATGCCGTTGGCGCTGCTCTTGAAGGTGTCCAGGAGCTGCTGGAGGTTCGCGTTCGGGTCGGTCAGCGCGGCGAAGACAGCCTTGTCGCCCTGGGCGTAGAGGGCCTGCGCCTGCGGCGGCTCGACGAGCAGCTTCATGGACGGCAGGGCGGCGACGTAGGCGGCGAAGTTCTGCACGGGCAGGTTGGCGAACTTGGCCATCGCGGTCGCGTCAGCCGATGCGGTGGCGCCCGTCCAGAGGTCCGGCTCGGGCAGGCCGACCGGCTCCTTCTGGTCGGCCCGGCGCGGGTAGTTGAAGTTCAGGCCCTGGCCGGAGGTGAGGAACTCGTAGTTGAGGAACTTGATGCCGGCCTGGATCTGGGCCGGGGTGTCCTTCTTGTTGAACATGTAGCCGTCGCCGCCGACCAGGGTGGCCTGCTGTCCGGGCATCGGGCCGACGGCCATGGTGTCGTAGGAGACGTGGTACTGGTCGTGGATGGTGGTCAGGGTGACCGGGTCGCCGACGTACATGCCGAGCTTGCCGGTGGCCATCATCTGCAGCAGGTCGTTGTACTGCAGGCCCTGCTTGGTGCCCATGACGTTGTCGGTGAACCGCATCTTGTGCAGGAACTGCAGCACGGCCAGGCCGCCTGCGTCGTCGAAGTTCGCGGACTTGCCGTCCGGGGTGACCATGGTGCCGCCGCGCGAGTAGAGCTCGGCGGTGAAGTGCCAGCCGCCGGTGTTGGCCGCGCTGTAGTCGGCGTAGCCGACGTTGCCGCCGCCCAGCTTGCTGATGGCGATGGCGTCGGCCTCGACCTGGTCCCAGGTGGTCGGCGGCTTGTTCGGGTCCAGGCCGGCCTTCTGGAACAGGGTCTTGTTGTAGACGAGGCCCAGGCTGTAGTTGCCCTTGGGGATGCCGTAGAGGTGGCCCGAGTCGGTGCCGCCCTGGCGGTAGATGTTCAGCAGCGCCGGCTGGATGTCGGACAGCCCGTGGATCTGGCTCGCGTACTGCTGGATGTCGGCGGCCTGCCCGGACGCCACAACGTTCGCGCCGTCGGTGAAGTAGCTGTAGAAGACATCGTCCATCTTCCCGCTGGCCAGCTTGGCGTTGAAGGTGGCCGGGTCGTCGCAGGGAGCGGTGTCGTCGCCCTTGACGGTGATGGTCGGGTTGAGCTTCTCGAACGCCGCGACGTCCGCTATCCAGTTGGCGCGCGGCTGCGCCTGGGTGGTGGGCGGCATGCAACCGACGGTAATGGTGACCGGACCGTCGGCGGTGCCGGTGGGGGTGGCGCCGCCGGAGCTGCCGCAGGCGGTGGCGGTGAGAGCCAGGCCGGTCGCGAGGGCGACCGCCGCGGCGGTGCGGGCTCTGCCGGCTGCTCTGATTCCATTCATCTTCGGTCCCTGAAGGTGAGGTTATGATGCGGGGGTGGCCGTGCTGCTGGGCGTGCTGCGTACAAGAAGAGGCAGGTCAGGGCCGCGCTCCTCAGCGAGAGCGGCGGTCCCGGCCCGGTGTGCAGCACAAGCTACGGGCGACCGAGATCGCACGCAATAGAGAAACTTATATGCGCAAAAAATAGACATCCTGCCGAAAGTTGATGTCGCATCAGCGCAATCCCGCGCAAAGATATGACATAGTGCCCGCATGACTCGCAGACTCGCGGAAGTGGCCCGAAAGGTCGGCGTCAGCGAGGCGACGGTGAGCCGGGTCCTCAACGGCAAGCCGGGCGTCTCGGACAGCACCCGCCAGGCCGTGCTCACCGCCCTGGACGTGCTCGGCTACGAGCGTCCCACCCAACTGCGCGGCGTGCGGGCTCGGTTGGTCGGCCTGGTGCTGCCGGAGCTGCAGAACCCGATCTTCCCCGCGCTCGCGGAGATGGTCGGCGGCGCGCTGGTCCAGCTCGGCTTCACCCCCGTCCTGTGCACCCGCTCGGCGGGCGGGCTCACCGAGGCCGAGTACGTGACGATGCTGCTCGACCAGCAGGTTTCCGGGGTGGTCTTCTGCGGCGGCCTGAGCCTGGAGGAGCACGGCCACCTGCTGGAGCGCGGCGTCCCCGTCGTGCTGCTCAACGCGGCCGTGGACTGGGCCGGCTTCCCGCAGGTCTCCACCGACGACGGGGTCGCCGTCGAGCAGGCGTTCAACCACTTGTACGCGCTCGGCCACCGCCGGATCGGCCTGCTGGTCGGCCCGGCCGACCACATCCCCTCGCAGCGCAAGAGCGAGGCCTTCGCCGTGCTGGCCCGGCGCCACCGGACGGACCCGGCCGACCTGGTCGGCCACGCGCTCTTCTCCTTCGAGGGCGGCCAGGCCACGGCCGGCGACCTGATCCGGGCCGGGGCGACGGCGCTGATCTGCGGCAGCGACATCCTCGCGCTGGGCGCTGTGCGCGCGGCCCGGCGGGCCGGTCTTGAGGTGCCGCGGGACTTCTCCGTGATCGGCTTCGACGACTCCGCCTTCATGAACTACACCGATCCGCCGCTGACCACGCTGCGCCAGCCGATCGACGCGATGGCCCGCGCCGCGGTGCAGCTGCTCGTCAACCAGATCGAGGGCAACGCGCCGACCCCCAAGGAGCTGCTGCACGAGCCGGAGCTGGTGGTGCGCGGATCCACCGGGGTCTGCCGCCGGCCGGGTGTGCAAGAGGCGTAGCAAGGAAACGACGGAATTCCGGCGGGAATTTCACGACGTGCACGGAGTTCCTCCCTGCGGCCCGTCGAAACCAGCAGCTCAGCAGTAATTGCAAGAGTTGTCGGGCGAGTTGACAGCACATCAGCCGTTTTCTTCGGCCGGTGCGCTGTTCATTGTGCGGAATTGTCGGCGGGACTACCGTGCGGTCCATTCACCCGGCTCCTCCCCACCCTGGAGCGACATGCCTGCCACTCCCCTCGGGCTCCGGCGCGCCCGCGTGCTTCCCGCCGCCGTGCTCGCCGTCCTCGCCCTGCTGCTGACGCTAGCTGTCAGCTGGTCCGCCCCACCCGCGCACGCCGCGGCCACGGTCTACGAGGCCGAGAACGCCGCCCTCTCCGGCGGCGCCGTCGTCGCCACCGACCACACCGGCTACACCGGCACCGGCTTCGTCGGCGGCTACACCGACAGCAACAAGGGCACAGCCGACACCGTCTTCACGGTCAACGCGACCGCCACCGGCAGCTACACCTCGACGCTGCGCTACGCGAACGGCACCGGTTCGCCGATGACGCTCTCCGTCTACGTCAACGGCACCAAGCTCGGGCAGATCTCGCTGCCCGCCACCGCCGACTGGAACACCTGGGGCACGGTCGCCACCACGGTGAGCCTGACCAGCGGCAGCGACACCATCGGCTACAAGTTCGACTCCACCGACAGCGGCAACGTCAACCTCGACAACACCACTCTCGCCCCGGTACCCGCTCCCCCGCCCGGCCAGTACGAGGCCGAGAACGCCGCCCTCTCCGGCGGCGCCGTCATCGCCACCGACCACACCGGCTACACCGGCACCGGCTTCGTCGGCGGCTACACCGACAGCAACAAGGGGACAGCCGACACCGTCTTCACCGTGACGTCCTCGGCGGCCGGGGCCACCCCCGTGACGCTCCGTTACGCCAACGGCACCGGCTCAGCGAAGACGCTGTCCGTCTACGTCAACGGTGTCAAGGCTCAGCAGGACCAGCTCCCGGCCACTGCGGACTGGAACACCTGGGGCACCGTCGTCGACACGCTCACACTCACGGCGGGCAGCAACACCATCGGCTACAAGTTCGACTCCACCGACAGCGGCAACGTCAACATCGACAACATCACCGTCGGCAGCCCGGCGTCCAACAGTCCGTCACCGACGCCCAGCCCGACCGGCACCGGCACCGGCGGTGGCTCCGCGCAGGTCTACCAGGCGGCCACCGCGTTCTGGACCGGCGGGCCGACGCTCGCCACCAGCCTCGCCGGCTACACCGGCGGCGGCTACCTGACCGGGTTCTCGGCAACGGGGGCGGTGGTGGACTTCACCAGCGACGTGCCGAGCGCCGGCAGCTACCCGATCGCGCTCTCGTACTCCAACGCCACGGGCTCGACCCAAACCATCTCGCTCTACCTCAACGGCGTGAAGAGCAGCCAGATCTCCCTCCCCGGCGGAACCGGTTGGCTCAGCGCCACCCAGAACGTCACGCTGCGGTCGGGCCTGAATCTCGTCGCCTATCGGACCGACTCCGGTGACAGCGGGAACATCGCGATCAACAGCCTGGCCGTGACCGGTGGCACAGCGCTCGCCGCGCAGGGTGCGACTCTGCCCTACACCGAATACGCCGCCGCATCCGCCCAGACCAACGGATCCGTACTGCCCTACAGCACCAGCTACCCGAGCCTGCAAGCCGAGTCCACCGGCCGCCAGGCCGTCCAGCTCACCGCGACCGGCCAGTACGTACAGTTCACCCTGACCAAGCCCACCAACGCGGTGGTCCTGCGCTACTCCATCCCCGCCAACGCCGACGGCTCCACCGCCACCGCGCCACTCGCCCTGTACGCCAATGGCAGCAAGCTGCAGGACCTGAGCCTGACCAGCCAGTACTCCTGGCTCTACGGCGGCGGCTACACCGACACCCACACACCCAGCAACGGCGTCGCCCACCACTTCTACGACGAGACCCGCGCCCTGATCGGCAACTGGCCCGCCGGCACCGTCCTCAAGCTCCAGAAGGACGCCGCCGACACCGCTGCCTCCTACACCATCGACGTGCTGGACGCGGAGCAGATCGATCCCGCTTTCACGATGCCCGCCACCGGCTACACCTCCGTCACCAACTACGGTGTCACGCCGAACAGCGGCGCGGACGACACCGCCGCGATCAACAACGCCCTCAGCGCGCTGTCCGGCACCGGCACCGGCCTGTGGTTCCCGTCGGGCACGTACCTGATCTCCGGGCGGATCAACTTCGCCAACGTCAGCATCCGTGGCGCGGGCGAGTGGTACACCACGATCACGTCCACGGCCGTCAACGGCGCGGGCGGCCTCTACGCGACGGGCGGCAGCAGCCAGATCGCCGACCTGACCATCGCCGGTGACCAGACCTCCCGCAACAACGACTCCGGTGCCGCCGGCATCGAGGGCACCTTCGGCTCCGGCTCGCTGATCTACGACGTGTGGATCGAGCACGCCAAGGTCGGCATCTGGGCCGTCCCAGGCAACGGCCTCTACGTCGTCGGCGATCGGATCCGCGACGTCTTCGCGGACGGCCTGCACGTCCACGGCGGCAGCAGCAACACCCGCGTCGACCAGACCGAGGTGCGCAACACCGGCGACGACGAACTCGCGCTCGACACCGAGGGCGGCAACGTCACCGGCTGCGCCCTGACGAACAACACCGTCAGCAGCCCGATCCAGGCCAACGGAATCGGCGTCTACGGCGGCGGGAACAACACCGTCTCCGGCAACCTGGTCTCCGACACGGTCGCCTTCGGCTCCGGGATCACTATCAGCACCCGCTTCGGGGCCGGATTCACCGGCCCCACCACCGTGAACGGCAACGCCCTGGTCCGGGCGGGCTCGTACAACACCAACTGGGGCTCGGCGATGGGCGCCCTGTGGATCTACGCCAACCTCTACGACATGACACAACCCGTCACCGTCAGCAACAACAGCATCAGCAACGCCAGTTACCAGGGCGTCCTGCTCAGCTACGCGAAGCAGATCAGCAACCTCACCCTGGACCACCTGTCCATCAACGGAGCCGGGACCTACGGCATCGACATCTCCAGCGTCACCGGCAGCATGACCGCCGACAACGTCACCGTCACCGGAGCCGCCTCCGGCGGCCTGAACAACCCCGGCGGCTACACCATCAACCGGGGACCGGGCGACAGCGGCTTCTGACCCGGGGCGCCATGCGGCGGGGTGACATGTCCAGATGCCGCCGACCAACCAGCACAGCCGCTGTACGGTCCCCGAGGTCGTGGCCATTGCTGCGCTGTTCGGTCTCAGCGACCACGCCGACTGCCGAGCGGTGACTGCCTGGCTCAGAGCGGGGCCGGACGTCCGGGAGCGATCCCGGCCGTCCGGCTCCTGCGCACGTCCAGCCGGCTCTCCGCCGTCGTCACCACCCACGTGACGTTTGGCCATCGCCGACCGGTCTCGATCAGGTACCCGACCGCGACGGCCAGCGCAGCGAGCGCAGGCTGCACCCGTACGGGATCGTCGCCCATTCGGGCCGGTGGTACGTCACGGCCACGGACCGGCATCAGGTGACCAGCATGGTCTTCTCGTAGTCGGGGCCGCGTCCCGGACCGCCTTGGCTCAGCCCAGCGCGTGCATCAGGGAGGTGACATAGGCATCCAGCCGCTCCTCCACGGCTCGGGTCGTCAGCTCGGTCCGTCCTGCCTCCCGCCACGGCTTCGCCACCCACTGCACTTCCTCCGAGAACGCCAGCGGCTCCCGCACCTGCCAGTACAGCCGCTCGTCCGCGGCCGCGGCCAGCATCCCGCCGGCCTCCTGGTACGCCTCGATGAAGCGCAGGCCCCACGCAGGGCCATGCAGCAGCGCGAGATTGGTGGAGCAGTGCGCCACGTCGAGGTCCGCCGGGCCCCAGGAGGCCGCCGCCCAGTCGACGACGCCGGTGATCCGGGCACCGGCGGCGCCGGCGGGGTCCTCGGGCGGCAGGTCGAACAGCACGTTGCCGGGCTGGAAGTCCCGGTGCAGGAACCGCCCTTCGTAGCGCGGCGCGGGCTTGCGGATCACGTCGATCGCGGCGGCCCAGACCGCGGCGTCGGCGCCCTCGGGGGTCACGACCGTGTCGGCGGTCGTCAGCGCCACGTACTCCCGGGGCCGGACGGCCGGCCGCACCGCGTGGACTGCCACGAGTTGACGGGCCAGCAGGGGCAGACGCGTCTCGAGCCCCTCGTCGTCGAGGACCGTCCGGCCCGGCAGGTGGGTCATGAGGAGCGAGGGGTACTCGCAGTGCGCGGCGGTCGGATCGACGGCGACGAGTCCGGGAGCCGGCACGCCGGTGCCGGTAAGCGTGGTCAGGGCGTCGGCTTCCCTGTGCAGGAGGTCCTCGGCCGGCCCCTGCCGGGTCGGGTCGACGAAGGAGCGCAGCACCAGGTGCCGGGTACCTCCGTCCCGCGTGCCGATGGCCAGCCTCCGCATCTCGGCGGTGGCCCCGCCGTGCAGCGCCTCGGCTCCGACGATCCGCTCGCCGGCCACCAGATGCCGGCTCACCCAGGCCCGTGTCAACGGTCGGACAGTCGCCGCCTCATCATGATTGGTCACCGTGCCACCTCATCATCCGGACGGCGGCACACGCGAACCCTTACGGGCCAGAGCCCTGTCACCGCGCGACCGGCCGCGACCGCCGCGAGGCACGCTGTACGGCCGTTGCGCTCATGTACGGGTGGACGCTCCCGCTGCCACCGCGCCGTTCACGGTGACGAGGTCACGGAGGCGTCGAGCCGCGCCGCGAGCCCGAGCAGGTCCGTCAGGTACAGCACGCGTCCGCCGGAGCCCGGCAGGGGCACGTGCAGCGGGGCGGTCCAGCGGTCCGGGATCGCGTGCAGTCCGTCAGCGCCGGCTGCACACGATCGAGGGGCGGTCCCACCAAGACCGCTCCTGACGCGCCACCTAGGCCGTGTCCGGCGAATCGCTGTCGGGACAGCTGGACGGAGGTCAGTACCAGAACGCCTTGATGACGGCCTGGCCGGCTCCAGCAGCTGCTCGGTAGAAGCGGACGAGACCTTCGTGGTGGCTCAGGCAGATCTCTCGGGCGAGTGTTGGGTTGCCCCAGCTTGCAGAGATCGCGGCACCTGAGGCCTCCCAGAGTGTGAAGAAGGAGGCGGCGTCCAAGAAGGCCGCCGTTTCTCCGACGTGCTGCGGCCGCAGGATCAGGAACGAGGGGCCGTCCTCGCGGGGAACGAGTTCACCGCCGAAGATCGGCAGTCCGCTCGGGATCCCAGGGTCGGTGGGGCCGTCAGGGGTGCCGGTGTAGAGGTGGTTGACGCCCGCGAAATCCTTCTCGATCGAGTCGGCGATCCCTGCGGTGTACTCCTCCTGGTGGTCGGCCCAGGCCGCCAGCATGAAGGACTCGACCCACGCGCTGTCCGGGTGGATCTCCTCTGGTGGGGCAGCCCGAAGGTGCATGTGGAAGCTCACTGGGTTCGCCTTCGTAAGGTGGTCCGGTTCGACGCCCGGAACCTATCGGAGAGCCCTGACAAGCGATGCCCTGGCTGCTGACGCCGCACCTGGCCCGGCTGGTCGGTCACGACAGTCTGTTGCTGCACCTGCGCCGCGCCGAGGACAGCGGACTGTTCGACCGGTTCCGAGACCACGCCGAGGAGCTGTGGGAGCGCGGCACACCGATCGCGTGAGGCGTGTTGAGGGCGCGGAGCCGCGACGAGACGACGTGCGGCGACGCAAGGGCCCCGTGGACGGCGTCCACGGGGCCCCAACAGGTAGCGGGCATCCCGTGGTGCTGTTACCGCGCGGGGCGTTGGGCGTAGGTGAGGACCGTGTCGCTCAGCAGCGTGCGCATCTGGGCCAGCAGGTCGGCCGAGTCCCGGGCGACCTGCGCGGGCGGGTGTCCGGCGACCATGCCGCGGCTGATCGACTCCAGCAGGGTCGAGTGCACCCAGCCGAGCTGGCCGGCCACCAGACCGGGCAGGCGAGCGGCTCGGATCTGGTCATCCGTCGTGACAGCAGCCGGCGTCGCCTCGGACTCGGCATGCAGGGTGGCTTCCAGATCGGCGACGGACTCCTGGCGCAGGTGCGACAGGGCGGATTTGAGTGTCGGTGAGGCGTCCACCACCTTGGCGAATCGCCCGTAGCCGCCGACCAGCCCCAGCTCGGGCGCGCCCGCGCCCACCGCCTCGCCGAGCCCGCGCAGGACAGCTTCCGCGGCCGACTCGCCCACCCCGCGTTCCCGCACCATGCGCGACATCCGTGTGACGCTGCGGCGAGTGCGCTCGAGGAAGAGGTCCTCTTTGGCCGGGAAGTAGTTGTAGACGGTGTTGACCGAGACGTCGGCCGCCGCAGCGATCTCCGCCATCGTCACCGCGTCGAAGCCGCGGTCCAGGAAAAGGCCCGCGGCCGTCTCCGTGATGTGCTGCCTGGCCTGCCGCTTCTTTCGCTCCCTGAGTCCTTCTGCCGCCATGCACCCAGCATAGCTTTCCTGGGGTCCCAGAAAGTTTGGTGTAGTTGCAAAATTTCAATGACTCTGTTTTTCTGGACAGCATGGCACTCATCGAGACCTCCGGGCTCACCCGGACCTTCCGCACCAAACGCGGGCCCGTGCATGCGGTCCGGGGCATCGACCTGACGGTCCCCGCAGGCGAGATCCTCGGCTTCCTCGGCCCCAACGGAGCCGGCAAGACCACGACCTTGCGCATGCTCACCACACTGCTCCCGCCGACCGGCGGAACCGCCCGCGTCGTCGGCTGTGACCTGGCCGCCGACCCGGGCGCGGTGCGCCGCCGGATCGGCTACGTCGCCCAGTCCAGCGGAGTGGATCCGCACACCTCCGTCCTCGAGGAACTGGTCACCCAGGCCCGGCTCTACCGGCTGAGCAAGGCCGACGCCCTCGCCAGGGCCGAGGAACTGCTCCACGACCTCGACCTCACCGAGCTGGCGGAGCGCCGCACCGGCGCACTCTCGGGCGGCCAGCGGCGCC
The DNA here is from genome assembly GCF_041262525.1 of Streptacidiphilus sp. MAP12-20. Taxonomy (NCBI): domain Bacteria; kingdom Bacillati; phylum Actinomycetota; class Actinomycetes; order Kitasatosporales; family Streptomycetaceae; genus Streptacidiphilus; species Streptacidiphilus sp. MAP12-20. The sequence continues at coordinate 36,773 of NZ_JBGCCK010000011.1, read as the reverse complement.
GGCTCGACATCGCGATGGCGCTCACCCACCGCCCGGCACTGCTCTTCCTGGACGAGCCCACCACCGGGCTCGACCCGCGCAGCCGGGCCGAACTGTGGCAGCTGGTCCGCCGTCTGCGCGACGAGCACGGCACCACCGTCTTCCTCACCACCCACTACCTCGACGAGGCCGACGCCCTCGCCGACCGCATCGTGGTGGTGGACCGGGGCGTCATCAGCGCCGAGGGCACCCCGACCGCGCTCAAGGCCCGCTACGGCAGCTCCGCCGGCGCCACGCTCCAGGACGCCTTCCTCGCCATTACCGGCCACGACTTCACCGCCGAAACCGTCCCCCGACCGACAAGGAGCCGTGTATGAGCGCCGCCGTCATCCCCCTCGCCCCGCAGGCCGACCCACCGCGTTCCTCGCTCACCGCCGACACCGCCCTGATCTTCAGCCGCTACGCGCGCCAGACCCTGCGCTCCCGCTACCAGATGGTCTTCGGCGTCCTGCAGCCGCTGCTCTACCTGGTCTTCTTCGGCCCCCTGCTCACCGGCATCCACCTCGGCTCCACCGGCAGCTCCTGGCAGGTCCTCGTCCCCGGCCTGCTGCTCCAACTCAGTCTCTTCGGCTCCGCGTTCACCGGATTCTCGATCATCATCGAGAAGAACCACGGCATCGTCGAACGCATGCGGGTCACCCCCGTCAGCCGCCTCGCCCTCCTGCTCGGCCGCGTCCTGCGGGACGCCTGCCTCTTCGTCACCCAGGGCGTCCTGCTCGTCCTGGCCGCCCTCGCCATGGGACTGCACGCACCCCTGCCCGGCGTCCTGATCGGTTTCGCCTTCGTCGGACTGCTGACGCTCTCGCTGGCCTCGCTCTCCTACGCCGTCGCGCTCAACGTCGACCGGCCCCAGGAGTACGGACCGCTGGTCAACGCCTTCACCATGCCGTCCATGCTGCTCTCCGGCCTCATGCTGCCGATGACCTTGGCCCCGGGCTGGCTGAACGCACTCTCCCACCTGGTGCCCTTCCGCTACCTCGTCGACGCCATGCGCGACGCCTACCTCGGCCACTACGCGACACCCGCCGTCCTCGAAGGCGCCGCCGTCGCCCTCGCCCTCGCCGCCCTCTCGCTCACCATCGGCACCCGGGTCTTCCGCAAGGCAGGTGCCTGAAGCAGGCCCGACGCACCGTCGACCGGGTCTGCGCCCCAATGAGGGCAGCCGTTTCCCGACGTGACTCGCCGGGGCGGCGAATGAATCGGAGCCGGCCCGCTGAGACCAGCTGGGGGCGCCCAAGTGCCAGCCGGGGGTGGACGGGGTGGACGACAGGCCGGGGTGGCGAAGGGCAAACCAACACCATCCGGCCGCCACGGTTCGTGTACCCGGCCTCCTTCGCGCAGAACTTCCCTGATCGGCACGCCCTTCCAGCCGCGCGTGTTGCCGGGGTGTTCCTGCGGCACCGCCCCTTCCTGACCCGTCAGTTGCCGACCGCTCCCACCAACGTGACCATGACCCTGACCGCTTCACGGTCCGTCAGCTCCTGTTCCCGGCAGAGCGAAAGCCAGGTCGAGAACGCCGCCGCATGGCCGATCACCGCCCGCCGGACGGGCTCAGCCGCCGTCGGCCACGCATCGGCCAGCACCTCGAGGTAGCGCCTGTCCCTCGCCTCCCAGGCCTCGCGAATCGGGTCGGGCGCCGCGTGCAGGTCGCGGCTCACCAGCGTCAGCATCCGCTCGCCCGCGCGGTAGAAGCGGTAGAGGTCGGCGAGCCCGGCCGTCAGCCGTTCGACCGGATCCTCGATCGCGCCCCACTCCTCGGGCTGGGGCAGCTGCTGCCGCGACAGCCAGTGCCCCGAGCAGGCCTGGAACAGCGCGGTCTCGTCGGGGAAGTGCCGGTAGACGGTCAGCCGGGTGACCCCAGCGCGCTCGGCGATCGCCGCGATGCTGGTCGACGCCGGTCCCGTGGTGCCGTGCAGATGCACGGCGGCTTCGACGATGCGCTGCCGCGTCCGGCCCACGTCCTCGGCACGCTTGCGCATCTCGTAGCCACGCGTTTTCGATGAACGCTGCTTCTCACTCACCTGTTGACGCCCTGCGATCCGAGACGGACACTTTTTAGGAGAACGCCAGTGTATCTCCAAATTGCATGGAGGAGTGATCACCATGACAGAGCCGCTGGCACCGCCGCTCACCATCGTCCGCCCCGGCGAGGGAGGTGAGGGCTACCTCGGCTCGATCGGGGTCGCCTTCAAGCTCTGGGGCGCCGACACCAACGGCGCGGTCTCCGTCGTCGAACACCCCTTCCCGGTCGGGGCGTTGGTGCCGCCGCACCTGCACACCCGGGAGGACGAATACTCGATCGTCACCGAGGGTGAGATCGGCTTCCGTTCCGGCGACCGAGAAGTCGTCCTGGGCGCCGGCGGCTACATCACCAAGCCGCGCGGGGAGCTGCACACGATGTGGAACGCCGGTCCTGTCCCGGCTCGGATGATCGAGATCATCAGTCCGGCCGGCTTCGAACACTGCTTCCGCGAACTGGCCGAGATGCTCGCCGACGGGCCTCCGCCGACCGAGGACGCGATACCGGAGCTCGCCGCCAGGTACGGGCTCCAGTTCGGGCAACCCGACTGGCTGCCCGACCTCATCGCGCGGTACGGCCTGACCCCGCCGTTCGGCGCCCGACCGAGCTGACGACCCGGTCTACTCGCCTGGGCCCGGGGCTCGGCCCGGCCCGCTGACACGGGCAGGCGTGGAGAGGACCGGATCCTAGTGCGGTGCCGCGTTGATCCTTCGGGGCGGCCGGGTTGGTCGGGGTGGTCGGGGTGTTTGCGGGAGCGGACGGTGATCCCGGTCTTCTCGTCCACGCTGAGCACCACGGCGTTCGGCGGACGGTTGCGGTACAGGTCACACACATCGGCCGCGCGAACGAAGAACTCCGGGTCGGCCGGGCGGGTCAGCCAGCCGCGCACCAGATGTGGTGTGAGGTCGACTGAGTCGAGAATGCGCCCGACCTGGGAGGCGGAGACCGCGAGCCCGCCCAGGCGCAACTGCCTGGCCAGCAGCCTGTGGGTCCAGGGCTCTCCGGGGTCGGCGGCGTCTCTGCCGATGATCTCGCGGTCGGCACCGGTCCGGTGCACCGGTGCCGACCGCTGCCGCCGGGTCGGGCAAGATAGGCGTCATGGCCAGACCGAGCGCCGCCAAGGCGGCGGCCCTGCACCAGCGCCTGACCACTTATGCTCGACGCTGGCCGCAAATCTCTGAGATCAAGGTCCGCTACCGGGCCGGATACGCCTACATCGACTCCACCGTCGAGGACGAGGACCGCGACATGAGGCCGAGGACGGAACGCTCGCGGCCATGATGGCCACCAGCAGTTACCCGCAGCCGGTCGCCGGCGACCTGGTCAACACCGACGCCTTGCTCGGCCAGGACGGATTCGTCGGCATGAAGACGGGCTCCGATGACGCGGCAGGGGCTGCTTCATGTTCCGGTCCCAGCTACCCACCGAGCGGCGGCGTAACGGTGATCGGCGTGGTGCTCGGGCAGCGAGGACGCGACCTGATCGCCGAAGGACTGTCCGCGTCGAACAGACGAGGAGTAGGTAACGATGCACAACCAGGAACAGCCCATCGCGACCCAAACGCGCTCCGACGCCGCGTCGGCGGGGCTGAATGCCGGATCGGGTCGTCGAAATGAGTCGGCCTCGCTCCACGGGCGGGTCACCCGACTGAAACCGGCCCTGTGGTTCCTGCTCGCGCTCGCCGGCCTCTACGGCCTCGCGGTCTGGAGCGTGATCGGGCAGTCAACGGAGAACGCGCTGGTCGCCGGGCAGACCGGCCGGGCGTCGATCCTCCACTGGAGCCTGGCAGCCGGCCTGCCGCCGCTGAAGCGGGGGTCGGCGGCGATGGCCGCGGGCGTCGTCCTGATCGCGGCGGTAGCGCTGCTACGCCGACGTTGGCGCGAGGGCGTCGCCGGGATCGGGATCGCGGTGGCCACCGTAGCGACCGCGACGACGTTGCACGCCGTCCTGCCCCGGCCCGGGCTCGTCTCAGCGTCGCAGGGACTCACCGGCGCGAGTTTCCCCAGCGGTACCACCGCCATCACGGCCGGACTCGCTCTCGGGGCCGCAGTCGTCGTTTCCCCAAGTGCCCGACCGTACGTCGCGGCCCTCGGCGCACTCTGGCTCGCCGTCACCGCCGGCGCCGTGCAAGCACTCTCCTGGCACCGGCCCAGCGACGTCCTCGGCGCCACCCTGCTGGCCTGCGTCTGCCACGCCACGGCCACCGCCCTGCTCCCACGCGGCGAGCAGGGTGAGCGGGGCGAACGTGGCGAGCGGGGCGGCACAGGCCGCTCCCGCGCGTTGCCGCCGCTGGCCCTCGCCGCGGCAGCAGCGCTGCCGGCGAGCGGGCGCGAGGATTCCATCGCGCACCCGCTGGTGTTCGCCGGTGTGGCCTTCACGTGCGCGGCGCTCGTCTGGATCACCGCGACGGGACACTCCTCCCGACCCGGCCGCAGGACAGAATCCACGAAGCCTGATACCGCGGCCGGTTCGAGCCTGTGACATCCTCCCGCCCGGGGTTGCGGGCGAGCACCGTCGCACGTGGAGCGGGTCGGCAAGGGCTGTCCGGTACCGGTCGGAGTCCGGAGCCTGAACGGGGAAACACTTCCGGCCTCGGCCCGGGCACTGGCAACATCCGGATGGTTTAGAGCAAGGTCCGCTACCGGGCCTTCGGCACCCCCGCATCCGCCCTCGACGGCACCGCCGGACTCTACCTCGGGGACCCACCCGCCTCACCGATCAGACGCCTGAGGGATCAACGCGGCGCTGCACCAGGGGGCCGCCCTGAGCCGTCACCTGGCGGCCGAGGGCATCGTCGTGAGTGACGTGAACCGTCCCGATCGGGCCACTCGCCGCCGGGTCGGCAAGAGTGACGCCGCCGATGCCGAGGCCGCCGCCCGCGCCGGGCTCGGGGGCCGGGCAACGGTGTCGCCGAGGAGCAAGGACGGCCCGGTGGAGGACCTGCGGGTGCTCAGGGTTGTTCGAGGTCGTCAAGGACTCCGCGGTCCGTTCCCGGACCCAGGCCATCAACCACCAGCTCAAGGCCGTCCTCGCGGCCGCGCCTCAGCCCGAGTCCGCGTCGAAGCGGAGCTTGGAGGTGATGCGGTAGCGGTCTCCGCGGTAGAAAGCCTGGGCGAATTCGACGGTGCGTCCCTGGGTGTCCCTGGTCGTGCGCTCGACCTGGAGCAGAGGCGCGTAGACCGGGCAGTCGAGGAGATCGGCCTGGTCAGGGTTGGCGACGGTCGGTTCCAGGGTCTGGACGGCGTCCATGACGGTGATCTGGAAACGGTCGCGCAGGAGCCGGTAGAAGTTGCCGGATTCCACGTCGCGCGGCTGCAGGCCGTGGACCAGTTCGGCCGGCAGTTCCAGGCTTTCGATGGACATCGGTTCGTCGTCGACGATCCGCACCCGGGTGATCCGCAGCACCAGGTCTGTCAGGGCGAGCCCGAGGCGGGCGGCCCGCGTGTGGCCCGCCGGGGCGGTGGTGAAGGAGATCACGCGGCTGCTCCACTCCCCCTCGGCGGGGGGCACCGCCAGCGCGTTGGTGGTGGTGCCGGTCATCTCCTGGGTGACCTTGTGGGGGGCGGTGAAGGTGCCGCGGCCGTGTTGGCGGACCAGCAGGCCGCTGCGGATCAGGTCCTCGACGGCCGCGCGGATGGTGGGGCGGGACACGCCGAGTTCCTGCGCGAGGTCGCGTTCGGCCGCGAGGCTGGTGCCGGGCCCCGACTGCTCAATGACGTCGAGGAGGTGGGCGCGCACCAGGTCGCGCTTGGCGGTCGCGCGGGTGGCTGGTCTGCCGTTGCTGGTCATGGTCCTATCGTCCCGGAAAGGTGAGGATGGGTCGTCATCGCGCGGCGGCGGGCAGGCGTCCGACGGGGACGCCGAGGGCGCGCAGGCGGTGGCGGTGGTGGTCGAGGCGGCCCAGGAATTCCTCGAGCTCGCGCGGGCCGGTGGACCAGGCGGTTTCGGCGAGCGCGCAGAGCCGAGGGTAGGCGAGGTAGTCGGTGTGCGCGGGGGTGGGCGCGTACTCGGTCCACAGCTGTGCCTGGACGCCGAGCACCCCCGGGGCCATTCCGGCGGGGTCGCCGACGGGGAGGGCGCCGCCGCCGAGGGGGTCGAAGGCGTGGACGTCCTCGAGGGTGACGATCTCCCCGGGCTGGCCCTGCGGCTCTTCCGGCTGGGTGCTCTGCGGGTAGTCGAGGTAGGTGGAGGTGTGCGGGGCCATGATGACCTGGTGGCCGTGGGCCACGGCCCGGGCGCCGTGGTCGGGATCGCGCCAGGCGGTCAGTGCCATCGCTTCCGGGAGTCGGCCGGCGCTGTGGCCGGTCTCGTCCCAGCAGGCTGCCCGGCGGTCGTGGGCGGCGAGGAAGTCGTGCATCTGCCGCAGGAACCATCCGTGCAGTTCGTCCACTCCGCGGAAGCCGAGGCGTGCCGCCCGGCGGCGGGCTTCGGGGCTGGTGTGCCATGCGGTGGTGGGGCACTCGTCGCCGCCGATGTGCACGTAGCGGGCGGGGAAGACGCTCATGGTCTGGGCCAGGACCTGGCGGCAGAAGTCGAGGGTGTGGTCGTCGACGGAGAGGATGTCCTCGCTGATGCCCCATCGGGTCCAGACCGGCAGGGTGCGGTCGGGATGGTTGCCCAGGTTGGGGTAGGCGGCGAGGGCGGCGCGGGTGTGGCCGGGCATCTCGATCTCGGGGACGATCGTGACGCCCCGGGCGGCGGCGTGGGCGACCAGGGCGCGCAGTTCGCGCTGGCTGTAGTAGCCGCCGTGCGCGGTGCCATCGAGGTGGAAATCGCCGGGAGGGCCGATCTGGGACTCGGTGCGCCAGGCGCCGATGTCGGTCAGTCTGGGCAGGCCGTCGACCTCGATGCGCCAGCCCTGGTCGTCGGTCAGGTGGAGGTGCAGGACGTTGAGTTTGTGCAGGGCCAGGCGGTCCACGGTCTCGAAGAGGTAGTCCAGGGGCATGAAGTGCCGGGCGACGTCCAGGAGGAGTCCGCGCCAGGCCAGGCGTGGCCGGTCGCGGATGCTGATGCAGGGCCACCACCACGCGTCGGCCGGGGCGGTGTCGGCGGCGAGTGCCGCGGGCGGCAGGAGCTGGCGCAGGGTCTGCACGCCGTTGAGCAGGCCGGCCTCGGCGGGCGCGGTCAGTTCCACGCGTCGGGGCCGGATGTCCAGTCGGTAGCCTTCGGCGCCGAGCTCCAGCTGGTGGGAGGGGTCCAGGCCGAGCCGGATCACCGGGCCGGCGTGGGTGCGGGCCCGGCCCGGCCCGAGGTAGCCGGCCAGCAGGTCGGCGGCGGGTTCCGCACCCGGTCCGGGTTCAAGGCGCAGGGCAGAGCCGATGACGAACCGTCCGGGATGAGGGGTCAGTTCGCTGGGTCGGGGGATGATCACGTGGGCCTTTCGGTACGGAAGCCGGGGGCGACGGGATACTCCGCGCGGCGGGGTGCCCGCGGGCGGCGAGGGGTCAGTCCTTGACGGCGCCGGCGGTCATGCCGGCGACCAAACGGCGTTGGATGAGCATGAAGAAGACGATGACCGGGAGCGCGGACAGAGTGGACGCGGCGATCAGGCCGCCGTAGTCGGTGCCGGTGGCGGTGCTGAAGGAGACCAGCCAGACCGGGAGGGTCTCGTGGGCCTGGTCCTTCATCAGGACATTCGCGAAGAGGTAGTCGTTCCAGGCGGTGATGAACGCGAAGACGCTGGTGGCGATCACGCCGGGCATGACCAGGGGCAGCAGGATCCGTCGGGTGATCGTCATCCGCCCGGCGCCGTCGACCATGGCGGCTTCTTCCAGTTCGACCGGGATACCGTGAAGGAAGCCGCGCAAGGTCCAAATGGTGAAGGGCAGCACGATGGCCGCGTAGGTGAGGACGAGGGCCAGCAGGTTGTCGAGCAGGTGGGCGCTCTTCAGGCTCAGGAAGACAGGGATGACCAGGGCGGGGAGCGGCACCATCTGCACGACCAGCACGGCGATCAGGAAGGTGCGGCGGCCGGCGAAGCGCAGCCGGGTGAGCGCCACGGCCGCGAAGAACGCGACGACGACCGCGAGGACGACCACGGCGGCGGTGACGACCAGGCTGTTGCGCAGGTCGGTGAGGAAGCCGGGCTTGCCGATGGCGTCGGCGAAGTTCGCGAAGCTGAGGGGGAACGGCAGGAACTGCGGGGCGGGGCTGAGGATGTCCCCGTAGGGCTTGAAGGCGGTGTTCACCATCCAGTACACCGGGAAGATCCACAGCAGGCAGAACAGCGCGGCGGCCGCGTTCAGCGGGACTCTCCGCAGCGTGGGTCGCCCGGAGGCGCCGAAGGGGGTCACAAGTCTTCTCCCGAGCGCACCAGTCGGCGCACGTAGTAGAGCGTGAGGACCAGGAGCAGCAGGACCGAGACCACCGCGATCGCGGCGCCCTGCCCGAAGGAGTTGCCGCTGAACGCCTTGGTGAAGGACCAGATCCCGAGCGTGGTCGTGCCGCCGCCGGGGCCGCCCTGGGTGAGGATCCAGATCTGGGTGAAGATGTTGAAGTCCCAGATCACCGACAGGATCGTGACCAGGACCAGGATCGGCCGCAGGAACGGCAGGGTGATCACCCGGAACACCGTCCAGGCGCCCGCACCGTCGATCGCCGCCGCCTCGTAGTAGCTGCGCGGGATCTGCGAAAGCCCCGCGTACAAGGTGAGCGCGACGAAGGGGACGGACTGCCACACCACCAGCAGCCACACGATCGCGAAGGCGGAGAGTGCCGAGGTGGTCCAGTCGTGCTGGGTCAGGTCGCCGAAGAGTCCGGTCTGCGTGAGCAGCCAGTTGACGACGCCGTAGACGGGCTGGAACAGCCACTGCCACACCAGGGTGGCCGCGACCGGCGGCATGGCCCATGAGGTGATCAGGCACAGCGTGACGGCTGTCCGCATCCGCGGGCCGAGCCGGGCCATCATCAGCGCCACGAGCAGTCCGATGACCAGGGTGCCCGCGACCAGCGCGGCGCAGAACGCGCCGGTCCGCGCGAGGACCGGCAGCAGTTGCGGGTCCTGCCACACGGCTTGGTAGTTCGCGAGTCCGGCCCAGGTGATGACGCCGGTGAACAGGGCGCGCAGGCCGTAGTCCTGGAAGGAGATGATCACCAGCCGGACCAGCGGGTAGCCCAGGACCAGCGCGAGCACGGCGGTGGCGGGGAGCAACAGGAGGTAGGGCAGGGCGTGGCCGTGCCGGCGCGGTCGCCGGGCGCGACGGGGCGGGCGGGCCGCCGCCCCGGTGGGGGCGGGCGGCGCGGTGTGCGATTCGGTGGTGGTCGCCATGGTCACGAGGCGGCGTTGAGGGCCTGGTCGAGGTGGGCGTCGAAGTCCTTGGCAGCCTGGGCGACGCTCTTACGGCCGGTGGCGATGTCGGCGAAGAACTGGTTGATCGACAGGTCGCTCTCGATGGTGGCCCAGCCGGGGGTGGCCGGGGTGCCGACGCTGTTCTTGGCGGCGTCGAAGAATGCGGCGGAGGTCGGCGGGAGCAGGCTCTGGGTGGAGTCCAGCAGTTGGGTGGAGACCGGCGTCCAGTGGTCGGTGCCGACGATCGCGCTGGTCTGCACGGTCTGGCTGGTGGCGGCCTTGAGGTAGGCCTGGGCCAGTTGCTGGTTGGGGCTCTTGGCGGCGACGGCCAGATCCGAGCCGCCGAGGAAGACCGGCTGGGTGGCGCCCGCGGTGGCGACGCTGGGGAAGGCGAAGGTCCCTAGCCGGCCCTGAAGTGACGGGTTGTCCTTCAGGATGGTGTTGATGCTGGTGTCGACGAGGGTGGCGGTCTTGCCCTGGGCGAACATCGCCGCCTGGTCGGGGGTCTTGTTGTCGGTGTTGCGGGAAGCGACCGAGGAGTAGGTGTTCTGGAAGCTCTTCCAGGCTGTCAGGCCCTGCTGAGCGGCTGGGGATTCCAGCTGACCGGTCCACTTGCCGCCGGCGTCCTTGGTGGCGAGCTGCCCGCCGGCGTCCCAGACGAACTGCAGGGCGGCGTACCAGTAGCGGCCGGGCAGGTTCATCGCGGAGAAACCGGGGGCGGTGTCGTTCGCCTTGATCTTGTTGAGGTCCTGGGTGAACTCGGCGAAGCTGGCCGGCGGGGCGGTGATGCCGGCTTTGGCCCAGACGGTCTTGTTGTAGATCACGGCGCGGTTTCCGGCGAACAGCGGTGCGGCGAAGACCTTGCCGTCGACGGTGGCCGGGCCGACCAGGCCCGGCAACCAGGTCTGGCCGGCGGACAGGTCAGAGCGCTGGGCGGTGATGTCGGCGAGGGCGCCGGTGGCGGCGAAGAGCGGGACGTCGGTGTTGCCGATCTCCAGCACATCCGGCGGGTTGTCCTGGGCCAGCGCCGTGCTGATCCTCGTGTTGATGTTGGCCCACTCCTGGATCTGGACCTTGACCCTGGCACCGGTGGCCTTCTCGAAGGCCGTGTTGATGGCGTTCGTGGCCTGCGTGCTGAGATCGCCGTCCATCATCCACACCGTCAGCGTCCGCGTCCCGCCGGAGGCGCCACCGGTGGCGGCGGAAGAGCTGGAGCTGCTGCCGCAGGCAGCGGTCAGCAGAGCTGTCGACACAGCACAGGAGACGGCTGCCAGAGATCTGATGCGCACGGGAGTCCTCCTTGGGACAGGGTGGCGGCTGATGGATGCAGAGACTCACACATGACCATTGGTTAGGTCAAGTGGTCTGCGCCGCATCGCCGGCACCGACCCGGCATGCCGTCAGGACTAGACCAGTCTTGGCCAACTGTCTGCACATTCGGGGCCTTGACAAGTGATTGACGACGCATCACTTTTGACGACGACAGCCCGCACGGCTACTTACCAGTGGTAATTCACGGCGATGCCCACGGGCCCCGAAGCCGTGCGCCGATGCCCCCCTTTCCCCTTCCCCACAAGGAGAACCGATGGCTCACATCCACCCCCACCAGCGCATGGGCCGCAGGCGCCTCGCACTGCTCTGCGCCGCCTCGCTCGCCGGTGTCGCAACGATGCTCTATCCCGCGGTCCACCAGGCCCACGCCGACACCGTCCCGGCCATCACCGTGGACTACAGGACGACCACCACGTCCGCCTCCGCGAGCGAGATCGACCCCTGGCTCGAGGTCGTCAACTCCGGCACCGGAAACGTCGACCTGAGCGCCGTCACGTTGCGCTACTACTTCACCGCCGACACCACCGGCTCGTACACCTTCCAGTGCGCGTGGGCCCATGTCGGCTGCGCCGAGCTCACCGGCACCGTCGTCGCGATGGCCAACCCCACCGCCACCGCCGACCACTACCTGCAGATCAGCTTCTCCGCCAACGCTGGCAGCCTCGCGCCCGGCGCCAACACCCAGGATCTGCAACTGCGGCTGTACCGGGCGGACTGGCAGAACGTGAACCAGGCCAACGACTACTCGTTCAACCCCGCCGACACCGCCTACACCCCGTGGAACCAGGTCACCGGCTACGTCAACGGCAACCTCGCCTGGGGCATCGAGCCCGGCGGCGGCTCCACCCCCAGCGCCAGCGCCTCCGCGAGCGCGAGCCCGTCGGCGTCCGCGAGCGCCTCGCCCAGCAGCTCGGCCACCAGCACACCGCCGCCCGGCGGCGCCCTGTTCGACGACTTCACCTACACCGGCCCCACCGACCCGAGCCTGGGAACCCACGGCTGGTCGGTGCGCACCGGCTCCGGCGGCCCCGGCGTCCAGAACAGCTGGTCGGCCGACGGCATCAGCTTCCCGGCCGACACCACGGCGCAGGGCGGGCACGCGATGGACCTGACCGCCAGCACCGACGGCACAAGTGCGGGCACCAAGCAGGCCGAACTGGACACCAAGGCCCAGAAGTTCTTCGAGGGCACCTATGCCGCGCGGGTGTACTTCAACGACAAGCCGACCACCGGCGCCAACGGCGATCACGTCAACGAGACGTTCTACGCCATCACTCCGGACAACTCGCTCTACAGCGAGAACGACTTCGAGTACCTGCCCAACGGCGGCTGGGGCGGCCCGGCGAACTCGATGTACACGACCACCTGGTACAGCGCCGACGCCATGGACCGCGTCACCACCGACACGATGGGCAGCCTGCAGGGTTGGCACAACCTGGTAGCCACCGTCATGGGCGGCACAGTCACCTACTACATCGACGGCAAGCAGGTCTTCTCCAGCACCGGCAAGTACTACCCGCGCCAGCCGATGACCATCGATTTCAACGAGTGGTTCATCGACCTGCCCTTCACCGGCGCCCGCAGCTGGGACCAGAAGGTCAACTGGGTGTACTTCGCGAAGAACGTCGCCCAGTCCCCTGCCGACGTGCAGAACGCCGTCAACAGCTACTACACCAACGGCACCCACTTCACTGACACCGTCCAGTAACCCCGATTACCGACCTCGCCGGGGGTCGAGGGGCCGCAGGTTCAAATCCTGTCGTCCCGACCGCGTTTTCGCAGGTCGGAGGCCGCTTCCACCGAATGGTTGAGGCGGCCTCCTCCCTTGGTGGTCGTCTTGTGGTCGTGCACGCTCTCAGCGTGGTCCACCTCGGGTGGAGACGGTCGACTGGCGCAGCGTCTTGGACACGATGCCGTCCAGACCTGGCCCGGCCCCTTACTCGCCTGCCAAGTGCGCCGACGGCGACCTTCAGATTCTGGGTGCAGTGAACCTGCGGCCGCCCTCGCGCGTAGGAGGCGGTGGAACGTGCCGGGCAGTCAGCAACCGTGCAGCGCTGGAGGGTGCGAGATGTGGATCCTGAGGATCATCGGAGCGGTCCTGGTGGTGCTCGGCGGGGTGTGGATCGCGCAAGGGATCGGGGCGTTGCACGGTTCCATGATGACTGGGCACCCCGGGTACGCGGTGCTGGGGGCCGTGGCCGTGGTGGTCGGGCTGGTCCTGCTCGCCCTGGGCTGGATTCGCCGCCGACGGGAGTGACGTAACTCTGGTTGACGGTCCTCGGCCCGTCGACCAGGTCGGGCCGACTGCTCAGGCCGTAGGGGTGATCGCCCTCGCGATCAGCATGTACATCGCCGGCCTCGGCGCGTTCGTGGTCGCCGGGATCAGCGCGCTGACTGCCCGTCACGGCACGTCGGCCGGGTGCCCCTGGCGGGACGAACGCCGACCATGCCGCCCGCTAGGACGGTGCGCCTGCCTCTTCCGTGACGCCCACTTCGTCGCGCCATGAGTGCTCGGGTGTGAAGCCGAGCAGCCGACGTGCCTTATCAATGGAGAACAGACTCTCGTTCCCTTCGATCTCGCGGCGTAGCGGCAGGTCCGGATAGGCCGCGGTGATCAGGTCCTTGGTGGGCCGGGTCATGACCGTGTCGGGGCTAGCGATCAGGAAGACATCCATGCCGGTCGCGGTGTACTCCAGTGCCTTGCGGACCGCCTGTGCGCCATCTCGGGCGTCGATGTAGGACCACAGGTTCCAGCGGCGCCGGTCGATGTCGCTCTCGAAGGAAGGGAAGGCCGCGTAGTCGGCGACCTCCATGACGTTGGAGAAGCGCAAGCCGATCATCTTCAGCTCCGGGTCCCAGCGGCAGAACTGAGCCGCCATCTGCTCCTCCAGCACCTTGCCCAGCGAGTAGGTGCTCTCCGGGCTCGGCGGGTACTCCTCGTCGGCGGGCAAGTACGGCGGCGGGGTCTCGAACGGCAGGCCAAGGACGGTCTCGCTGGACGCCCAGACCACGTTGCGGATCCCCGCCTGGCGGGCGGCGGCGAAGACGTTGTAGGTGGCGGGGACGTTGTTGCGGAACGTCGCGGCGTTGGTGGTCAGCCCCGGAGCGGGGATCGCCGCCAGATGGACCACGGCGTCGAGCCCGCGGTGCCGGTCGTCCACCGCGGTCAATGCCTCCACGGTCTGGCCGTAGTCTCCGAGGTCGACCCGCACGAACGGGCAGAGCGGCTCGGCAGGCGCCACGGCGTCGAGGACGACCACCGACCAGCCGTTCTCCACAAGATCTCGTACACAGGCCCGGCCCAGCTTGCCGCTCCCGCCGGTCACGGCCACACGACGCGTCATCCGTCTCCGCCTCTTTTCCCTGCCGTCCTACACCAACGGGCTCACGCCTCAACTCGGCGACAGACTACTCGCGACGCCGCCACGTGGCGGGTGCGGTGAGCGTTGGCTGCCCGCGACGCCTGTGCGGACCTGCAGGCCGTGGCCGTGGTCGGGCGGAGCTCTCCGGCGGGGGCCGTCAGGGGCGGGACCGGCTCGGTGACGTGCTGGATCCCAGGAGAGTCGACGCGATCCGTCGCTGCGCGCGTGGCGTCGGCTCAGTCCGCTGTCGGACCGTGGGGGCCCCGCGCCACGGTCGTCCGAGGGGAAGCATCCGCCGCGAAGCTCCGGCCGCTTCAGGTCGTCGCGGCGCATATCCGCATATCCCCCGAGTGCGCGATCGTGCGCGGCATGCGTCACCCGAGTTGCTTCGTATCATCAGAAACACGGACCAAGAATCGGCCTTGAGCACTGCCGCGACAGGAAGCGGGACGGCGTGCCCCGCTCAGGGCCCTGGAGACGGCGGTGGCCAGGGTGAGTAGCGGTTCGGGGCGGGCCCCAGGCGGAGCAGGCCGCAGACGAGGGCGAGCGGTCCCCGGCGGCGGTCGGTCCCGGCAGGCGGTACTGGGGAGCCGTCCGCGGCGGGCACCGCGTCCTGTGGTTCGGGTCACCCGGCTGGAGAGCGGCGGCCGGGTGGACGACGACCGGGTGACGGTCCGGCAGGGTGAGCAGGTGCGCCGGGGCGTGCGGATTTCGGCGGCGTACTCCTGGCGGCTGCTGGCGGTGGGTGCGCTGGTGTACGCGATCTACACGATCGTGGTGCGCTTCCAGCTCGTCGCCGTGGCCGTGTTCGTCGCTCTGGTGCTGACCGCGCTGCTGCGCCCGTTGGCCGGCCTGCTGGCTCGTCGGCTGCCACGCCCGATCGCGGTGGTCGGCTCGTACCTCGGCGCGCTGGTGATGCTCGCGGCGCTGGGGTCCTTGGTCGGCAACTCGGTGGCCGGGGAGTCGGCCAGACTGGGCCAGGAGTTCCGCGGCGGACTGCGTCGGATCGAGAACTGGCTGGAGGGCGCCCCCTTCCACGTTCGGCCGAGCGCGCTGACCGGGCTGCAGGGCAAGATCGGGTCATTCATCGGGCAGCACCGTTCGCTGCTGATCAGCCAAGCGCTGAGCAGCGCGGGCCAGGTCGTCGCGGTGGTCACCGGACTTGCTCTGGCCCTGTTCTGCTCGGTGTTCTTCATCCACTCGGGCGAGGGGATGTGGCGCTGGCTCCGCGATCAACTGCCACCGGCCGTCCGCGGCCGCTGGGACCGCGCGGGCCGGGCGGCGTGGCGGACCTTCGCCGGCTACACCCGGGGGCTGATCATCGTCGCCGCCGTCAACGCGGTGATGGTGGGCATCGCCCTGCACTTCCTCGGCGTCCCGCTGGCCCTCCCGTTGACCGTCCTGGTCTTCTTCGCGAGCTTCGTCCCCCTGGTGGGATCCCCTATCGCGCTCGCGGTGGCCACCGTGGTCGCGCTGGCCGGGAAGGGGCCGGTCACCGCGCTGATCGTGCTCGCGCTCATCGTCGGGGTCGGCCAGATCGAGGGACATCTGCTGCACCCGCTGGTGATGAGCTGGGCCGTCCGGCTTCATCCCGTCGCCGTCGCCGTGTCGGTCATCGCGGGCAGCATCGTCGCGGGGGTCATCGGGGCGGTGGTGGCGGTACCGCTGGTGTCGGTCGTCTGGGCGGTGCTCGGCGAACTGCGTTCCGAGCCCCGCCACACCGAGTGAACCCGAGCGGTGCTGGCCGCCCGGGAGAGGTTCACGCAGACCGGTTCACGCGGACCGGACCGGGATCGGATATTCGGTGTTCTGCCCGCCCCAGGAGGACGCAACATGGTGCGCATGACTTTGGCCACTCCCATACTGCACACCGCTCGCCTGCGCCTGCGCCCCTTCACCGACGCCGACGCGGATGTCCTCTTCGCGCTGCACAGCAGCACCTACGTGATGCGCTACTGGGATTCCCCGCCGTGGAACGAACGGGCTCGCGCCGATCGCTTCATTGCGATGTGCCGGAAGATGGCGGACGAAGGTACCGGGGCGCGCGTGGCCATCGACCGTGCTTCTGA
Organism: Streptacidiphilus sp. MAP12-20; assembly: GCF_041262525.1. Taxonomy (NCBI): domain Bacteria; kingdom Bacillati; phylum Actinomycetota; class Actinomycetes; order Kitasatosporales; family Streptomycetaceae; genus Streptacidiphilus; species Streptacidiphilus sp. MAP12-20. The sequence goes on along the minus strand of NZ_JBGCCK010000011.1, from coordinate 20,663 downwards.
CGGGGCCTTCGTCGGCTGGTGCGGTCTGACCGGATGGAACCCGGACTACCGCAGCGCGTCCTTGGGCTACGTCCTCGACGAAGCGATGTGGGGCCACGGCTACGCGACGGAGACCGCGCACGCCCTGCTGCAGTGGGCATTCGACACACTGGACCTGAATCGAGTTCAGGCCGAGACCGATACGCGCAACGTGGCATCTGCCCGGGTTCTGGAGAAGATCGGATTCGTGCGGGAAGGGACGTTGCGGGAAGACTGCGTCGTGAACGGCGAGGTATCCGATTCGTGGGTGTTCGGGTTGATCAGGCGAGAGTGGCCGGTCGGTGGCCGTGCCGATCCCCAGGTAGGCGGCCTGGTCGGCTAGGGCGACGGGGGCGCCGTTCTGCCGGGTAGGACGGTGAACACGGCCCCACGTGGGCGGGGCCGAACCGCCGCCACGGATCACCGTGATCTCCGTGGCGGGGCTCGGCTTCAGGTTGGGACGCCGCAGTCGGCGGAACCCTGATCCGCTGTCAGCGTTGTGCGGCCGAGCTCGTTTGGTGAGCCCGGTTCGCCGGGGCCGCCCGTAGCTCCTCCTCGAAAGCGGTTCCGGAGGTCACCCGATCGTCAGGCCGTTCGACCCGCTGGTGATGGTGTAGCTGCGCCCGCTGAACGACAGTCCGGAGAGCGTTCCGTTGATGCCCCGGGCGATGCCGGGGTCCCTCAGCCCGGTCTGCTGGCCGTCGGGGGCGTATCCGAAGAGATCGGTGATGATGACTCCGGCGAACGCTCCGCCCTCCGTGCCGTTGTAGACCTGGGGGTCGTCGCCGGCGATGAGTCCGACGTCGGGCGCCGTGGAGCTCGGGCCGGTCACCGGCTGGTACCAGAGCTTCAGGGCGGGATCGGAGTGGGCGGCGAAGGTGTTGCCTGAGGCGTAGATCCCGGAGAGCTCGGTCGAGGACAGCGCCCGGCTGTAGATCCGCGCGTCGACGATCGTGCCGACGAACTGGCGCGTCATGTCCGACGCGCAGTTGCCGACCATCGCGCCGAGGCCGGTCGACGGCGCGATCGTCCCGGTCTGCGCCTTGGCGGCCTGTTGGACTCCGTCGACGAAGATGCTCATCGTCGAGCCGTTGAAGGTGGCCGCGACGTGGTGCCACCCGGAGGGCACCGGGTTGGTCGTCGTCAGCTCGGACCAGTTTCCGCCGCCGGTGTAGAGGAGGAACGACAGCCGGCCCCCCGCGCCGCCGCGGAAGGCGTATCCCGCGTTGGCCCCGAAGGACTCCTTGTTGATGATGCTGCCCTCCCAGATGTTCGACGGCCAGGAGGAGGCATTGATCCAGGCCGCCAGGCTGATCGCGCTGGTCGGGTTCAGCGCTGGACTGTCCGGAACGGGGCTCGGCAGTCCGAGCTGCATCGGTACGTGCAGCACCATGGCGGGGTCGTCGCCGGCGAAGGGGTCGCCCGCGGCGTGGGCGGCGGAGATCTCGGTGGCCGACAGCGCCCTGCCGTAGACCTGGGCTCCGTGGATCGCACCGTGGAACTGCCGCGTCGTGTCCGAGGGGCAGTTGCCGACGATCAGGTCGACGTTCGACGGGGTGATCGTCCCGGTCTGCGCCTTGCTCGCCTGCTGGACGCCGTCGACGTAGATGATCATCGTCGAGCCGTTGTAGGTCGCCGCGACGTGGTGCCACCCGGGCGACACCGGGCTTGTCGTCGCCAGCTCCGTCCAGGTGCCGCCCGTGTAGAGGACGAGCGACAGCAGACCGCCGGCGCCCCCGCGGAAGACGTATCCGGCTTCGGCCTCGAAGGCGTCCTTGCCGATGATGCTGCCCTGCCAGACGTTCGTCGGCCAGGAGGAGGCATTGATCCAGGCCGCCAGCGTGATCGCGCCGGTCGGGTTCAGCGACGGTCGGTCGACCACGCGTTGGCCGAACCGTCCCGGCACCAGTTGGTGCGCCTGCCCGAACGGGCCCTGGCTGGTGACGCCGCTGAAGGTGTTGAGCTGGGACAGCGCCGAGGCGTAGTCGCCGAAGCGGGCGAAGGTCTGCGCGGTCAGGGCGGGCCAGGATTCGTAGGCGCCGGTCGAGCCGTGGTCGGGACGGGAGATGGGTGCTTCGCTGTCCTGCAACGACAGGGCGCGCATCCAGTTCCCGTCGAGCAGCTCGTTGTTCACGAACGCCTTCATTTCGTTCTTCTGTGTCTGGCTCAGGTCACCGGCCAGCGCGTTGGACCCGATGCAGAAGTCGACGACGGTGCGCACCGGGACGAGCGTCCCGTCGGAGTGCCGGCAGCTCCACACGCCCTGACCCGATACGTAGAGCGCGAGGACGTTCGGCAGCAGGTTGCCGGCCGCTGTCGTCAACGAGCCGGCCTGGCCGGGGTTGTTGGACCGCGTCTGGAGGTCGGCGATCTGACGCATCAGCCACACGTTGCCGGCGTTCAGCGAGGCAACCTGGTTGGTGTACTTCGGCAGGACTTCGAGCAGGTTGATCGGGGCTCCGTAGTCGGCCAGTTGCTGTCCGCTCGGTACGAAGTTCTTCCAGTACGTGGCGGCGGAGGTGAGCAGTTGCAGGACCGAACTGGTCCCGACCGTCGCGCTGAGATAGGCCCAGTCCCCGGTGAGCTTCACGTAGTTGAGCGCGGTGCTGGAGACGGTCAGGTCGTTGGCGCTGTAGTAGTTCCCGACCTTGTTCCCGGTGAGGGTGTCGATGCCGTAGCAGGTGTGGATGTCCTGGGTCAGGAAGTACGAGGTGATGGCCTTGAGCATGGCCGGGTCCAGCAGGGCCAGCAGCGCCGAGCAGTACGACGTGTCCCAGAAGAACATGGTCGTCCCGCCGAATTCGTTTGCGCCGGTGGTGTAGATCCGGTCGAAGCCGGAGAACCCGCCGGAGGGACGCCCGAGGAAGCTGTTGAACGCGGGCCCGAGGTTGGTGCGTTCGGCGGCCAGCACCGACATGACGCTCATGTAGTAGAGCCGGTCGATGGCCGGGTGGTCGGTCGCCAGCGTCGGCAGGGAACCGGAGTAGTGGGAGTTCCCGGGGGTGAAGGCGTCGTTCCAGCGGTTCGACCAGCCGGTCTCGGCCGCGCCGAAGACGCTCGCGAACGAGTTGATCGACGCGTTGGCGGCGGACAGGGTGGCGCTCGCGTCGGAGGAGTTGGTGAGCGGATTGCCGGTCGAGGTATCGCCGATCGCGATGGCGACGCGGAGCGTGGTGACGGCGCCGGCGGCGATCGTCAGGTTCCAGGAGGCCGTGCCGCCGATGCCGCTGACCGAAAGTCCTTGAGGCGACGGGGACAGCGCGACCGCCGTGACGGCCGGCCCGGTCTTGTCCGACACGAGCAGGTTCTGGTTCGGCGCGGCGCCGACGAGCTGGGCGGTGAAATTCTGGTCCGACGGTCTCGGGATCTGCCAGTTCCACCCGGTCGTGTATTTGCGGATGAGGGGGTTGAGGGCCAGCGAGACGGTCGTCGAGAGCTGGGCTGCGGTCGGGTTCGTGATGTCGATCGTGATCAGCACCTGGTTGGCTTCGAAGGCCATCCGGGTTCCGGACTGGACGCGCAGGCCGGCGGCCGTCTCGGCGAGCCGGTGGATCTGGTAGGGATACCAGCGCACGAACTCCGAGGCCAGGGCCGCCCCGTCGAAGGTCAGGTCGAATGCGGAGCCGCCCTGCGAGTAGGGCGCCATGGTCAGGCGCTGAAATCCGGTGACGTTGGAATCCGCTTCCAGGCCACCCCAGAAGTTACTGGTCTCGGGCTGGTGAACGGTCCCGCTGACCGGCAGCCAGTCACCGGCCATCGAGTCGAGGCTCGGTGGCGATCCCGGCGATGCTGCCCGGGCTACGGACGTCAGTCCGGGCAGCAGGTTGGCGGCGAGAACAGCCAGCGCCCCGGCTGCGCTGCTCCCCAGGAATGTCCGACGGCTCAGTTCCGACATCAGGATTGCTCCTCGACTCGATGGTCTGTGGCGGGTGGAGCGCAGGCTGTCGGGATCCGACCTGAAGGGTCGGTCCCTTACCCGCCGCCGGATGCGGCGGCGGGTACGGCGGGCGGGTACGACGGGTGGGTACGACGGGTTCAGCCCGTCCCGATCGGGGCCGTTACGAGATAGGCCGCGCCGAGCAGTGGCGCCTCGTCCGGGAGCTGGGCGGGCTGCAGGGCGATGCGGTCGGTTCGGGCGGGCTCGGATTGGGCGAGTCCTGTTCGCAGCGGCTCGGCAATGAGGTCCCAGGACGCCGCGATGGAGCCGCCGACGACGAGAACTGTCGGTTCGAAAGCTCCGAGCACCGGTCCGAGCGCTGTTCCCAGCGCGCGGAAGGTCTGGCTGAAGACGTCGGCCGCGGCACGGTCGCCCTGCCGCGCCCGGTGTGCGATCTCCCGGACGTCCGGCGGTGGGACGTCACCTGTGGCCTGGGCGTAGGCCCGCCGCAGGGCACGTCGGGACACGGTCTCTTCGAGGGGCTTGTCTGCGTACCGCAGGAGGTGGACCCGACCGTCGGGCGGAACTCCGGGACCGTGCCGAATGGATCGGCCGTCTCGCATGAAGCAGGAGCCCACGCCCGTGCCGAGGGTGATCCCCACGGCTGTGCGGTGCCCCCGCGCTCCCCCGGCCCACCACTCGCCGAGCGCGAACGCGTCCGCGTCGTTGCAGAAGCTCACGCTGGGGAGGCCGGGCAGCAACGGCGTCAGGGCGGCGCGGAGATCGAAACCACGGAGCGCGTCGAACTTGCCGACGCCTTCATATCGCCCGATGCCGTCGTCGTAGTCGAAAGGTCCTGGCAGCGCGATGGCCCAACGGTTGCCACGCTGCGCCGGCAGGCGCCCGCCGCAACGGGCGATGGCCGACACGATCTCTTCGGCACTGCCGTCGCCGTCCAGCGGCTCGCGAATGGATCGGCCGAGCGGGAGGCTGCGGGTCTGCAGGTCCACGATCGCCGCGGTCACGTGGGTGCCGCCGACGTCCATGACCGATATGACGGTCCCGTTGCCCGGGTTCATCGCACGAGGGCCTTGACGTAGCGGACCGGGGCCGTGCCCAGGGCACGCACGCGGTAGGCGCCGACCGAGGCGGGAATGGTCAAGGTCTCGGCGTAGGCCAGCACGTGGCGGTGTCCGCTGGTCGTCTCCAGCGCGATGCCGTCGCCTTCCACGACGTTGATGACATGGAACCGGCCGTCCGTGGCGTCGTCCACGGCGGCGTCGGCGGCCAGTTGGAGGCGCCGGACCTCGAAGAACATCTCCGGCAGTCGGCCGATGACGTCCTCACGCCAGCCGTCGCCCGAGCGCAGCGTCCGCGGTTGCTGGACCAGATCGCGAGCCACGGCCTCCCCCGACCGGGCGGGGTCGAGATTCTCGAACGCGTGGCCGACGTGGACCGGGCGCTGATTGCCCTCGCGGTCCTTCCGCAGCCAGTCGTAGAACCGGAGGCTGTACAGGTAGGGCGTCGCACTGATCTCGAGAACGACGTTGCCCTCGCCGCTGCCGTGCGGGGTTCCGCCCGGGATGAGGAAGAGCTGATGCTGCTCGGCGGGAAAGGTCTGGACGTACCGCTCGATGTCGAAGGGCTCGCCGTCGTGAACCGCCCGGTCCGCTTCGCGCCGGAAGGCGTCGAGGTCGGCGTTCCCGTGCAGGCCGAGGAACACCTGACGGTCCGGTCCGCCGACCATCATGTAGTAGGTCTCGTGTTGCGTGTAGGGCCAGCCGAAGACCCGCCGCATGTAGTCCGGTTGCGGGTGGCAGTGGACGGACAGGTTACCGCCGCCGAGGGTGTCCAGGTAGTCGAACCGGATCGGGAACGACGTGCCGAACGTGGCGTGCACGGACTCCCCGAGGACCTCCTCGGGGTGCAGGGCGACCAGTGCCTGCAGCGGGACCTCGACTCGCGCGCCGTCCGAGGCGCCGACGAGGATACCGCTCTCCGGAGCGATGAGCTCGTAGCCCAGAGCGGTGTTGGCGGCTCCGTTGTTGAAGCCGAGTCGGTCCTGGGCCCAGTGTCCGCCCCAGGAGGTGGTGTTGAAGGTGGGCCGGGTTCGGAACGGCCGGGCGGCCAGGTCGACCAGCGCGGCGCGCAGCGTCGGCCCGTCCAACCAGGCCGGTTCCTCGGGGTCCTGGGTGTCCAGCCACAGGTCGATGTCGCCGATGACCGCGTCGCGATGCCGGTCCAGCACCGGCCAGTCGATGTAGAACAGGCGGCGCGTGGTACCCGCCCCGGTGCCGGCCGGCTGTCCGAGATTGCGGCCCGTCCCGGCCGTCACCTGCACCTCGGCATACCGCTTGGGCAGATCCGCGTACCAGAGCCGGTCGTGCGGGACCAGGGCCGCCCCCGGCCCGAACACCACGCTCACAGCGTGGGGAGCGGCCACGACGTCCGGCGTGCCCGCGAAGAAGTCGGCCAGCCCTGCCTGGGAGAGCGGGGCGAAGTCGGGGTCGTCGGGCAGCACCGCTGACGCGGTGAAGTCGAGGATGTCCTGCCATGCGGCGAAGTGCCCGCGCATGTCGGTCTGCTTCGCCGGGAGCTCGCGGGCGGCCAGAGCGTCACAGATCCGGGCAGCGACCACCTCCCAGTCGACGGCCACCGGCCCGTCGACGGCCAGGACCTGACCTGCTACGAGTCCGGCAACAGCCTGCCGGTATCCGACGCCGACCTCTCCGGTGATGCCGTGACAGGGTTCGGGTTCGTAGCCATGAACTGGCGACATGGCGATGTCAGCCTTTCTTCGATGATTGCCAAGGTGTTCCATGGGGCCGTCCGGTGCGCCGAGCGGTCCGGCCGGCCGACGTCCTGTGTCCGCGCGGCCGGGCGTCCGCGTGACCGGGCGCCCTCGGTCGCGCCGATCAGGCGGCGGGGCCGAGATCGGTGAGTGTCCCGACCCCGTCGACGGTCAACGTGCCGGGCAGTGCGGCAGGCCCGCCGGCGGCGAACGACGGGTTGACCCCGAACAGGGCGGACAGCACCGCTTCGGCGCCGGCGGCGCCCGCGATGCAGTCGCGATTCGACACGGCGCGCTCGGCGACCTGGGCGCGGGGCTGTCCGCCCGGGCCGGTGACGATCTCCATGGCCTGACCCCACACCCCGCCCGACGCTGCGGACGAGAGGTCGCGCAGGAGCGCGATGGCTCGGTCGCGGTAGCCGAGGCGCGCCAGGCCGTGGGCGGTGACGCCGGGCCAGGCACAGAATGCGCCGGCCGCGCCGTGGTCGGGGCGGTCGGAGGCGGCGGCGATCGGATCGTCGGGGCTCAGTGCCCGCATCCATCCGCCCACCAGCAGGCGGTCGGTGACGAAGTCGGCCATCTCGCGCCGTGCGTCGTCGCTGAGGTCGCGGTACAGGGCCGCAGAGACGAGGCCGAAGTCGAGGCAGTGCCCGATGGTGTCGGTCCCGTCCGGGCGACGTACCTGCCAGCGGCCCGATCCGGCGTACAGGTCCAGCACGGCGTCCGCCAGCACCCGGGCCTCGGCTTCGGCCCGGTCGGCGTCCTCGTGGCGGCCGCGCTGCCGGTACAGGGCGGCCAGCGAGCGCGTCGCACCGACGTAGGCCCCGTTGAAGGAGGCGACGACCCCGGTGTAGGAGGGGACGCATTCCAGCAGGCTCCACGGATCGTCACCGAAGTCGGCGAGCACGCCTCCGGTCGCCGGCCTGCGCTTGTCGCGCCAGCCGAACCCGAGGCGCTCCAGGTGTTCGAAGACGGTCGCTCCGCCGGTCGACTCGTCGAGGAAGGCGGTGTCGCCGGTGATGCAGACGTAGTGCTCCAGCAGCCGGAACAGCGCGTAGTCGTTCGCGCTGTAGGCGTTGCCCAGGGGCCCGCCGCTGCGGGCCTCGATGCCGAAGGAGTCCCGGTAGGGACCGGCCAGGACGCGCAGCAGCCAGGAGCGCAGCCCGGCCGGTTCCAGCAGGGCGTACATCCGGCTCCACTCGCTGTGGTCCCAGAAGTACGTGGTGGTCGGTCCGAGCCGGGGGCCGCCGGTGAGGAACACCGGCTCGCCGGGGCGGATACGGATGTTGCGCATGTACAGGGCCTGCAGCGCGCCCAGGTAGTACGTGTTCGCGAGGCCGATGTCGTCGGTGGTGAAGGTCGGCAGGTGCCCGGAGAAGTCGGGGTTGCCCGGGGTGAACATGTTGGTCCAGTGCTGCCGCCAGCCGTCCTCCCCCGCGCGCATCGCCGTCTCGAAGTCCTCGGCCGCGGCGCGGGCCTCGGCTTCGACGATGTGGGCATCGGTTCCGTAGGCGCACACGATTCCGATGGTCACGCTCTGGCCGGGTTCGATCCGGGAGGTCCAGGTGGCGCGGCCTCCGGCGCCTGCGACCTCGAGGCTGGACGGCGCCCCGGCGAAGGCGTAGACGGCGCGCGCCGATGACCGGGTGTCCGCGATGCTGACCGTGCCGTCTTCCGGGCGGGACGTCCAACGGCGCGAATCGGTCCAGTGTCGGGTACGTGCGATGTCGTCGTCGCCGAGGCGCAGCACGACGTGGTCGGCTTCGACGTACGCGCTGACGCGGTGCCAGTCCCCGGCGGAGAGCTCGGTGTCGGAGCACTCCCGCTCCCCGGTGATGCCGACCCACAGGCGGCCGTTCTCGACGCCGATCTGCAGGGAGTCGGGGTGGTTGCCGTGGGTGAGGACGGTTCCGGACTGCCCGGCCGAGTCGAGCCGCAGGTCGAAGGCGATCGTCAGACCGGGTGCGAGGGCGAAGGTGTCCAGATTCGCCTCGCCCTCGGGGGTCAACGCGATCGCCTCATCGGCCCGTAGGACCACGCGGCCGTCCGCGGCCTCACCCCGCAGCGCACGGACCGTCGCCGCCACACCGATCCGCCGCTCCGGCTCCTTGTCGTGGCTGACGTGCGCCGGGAGCGCGTCGTCCAGGAGCATCGGGCCCAGGTCCTCGTCGCGCTGGATCCCCGGGACGCGCGGCTTGCCGAGTCGGAGCCGCCGCGATGCCGGAGACAGCAGGTAGGACTCGCCGTGTCCGCGGGTGGTGGCGCGGATGCGCTCCAGCGCCATGAAGTCGTGGTGGTCGCCGTGGTTCCACGGCACGTCGTACAGCCAGCCGAAGCCGACCTCGGTGTGGGCCGCCATCGCGAACAGGTCCTGGGACAGGTCGACCGTCCTGACTTCGCGGCCCTCGTTGGTGACCACGATGCGCCACAGCAGCAGATCCCGCGACAGTGCCATCCGGGTGTCGGTGCTGAGCAGCAGCCCGTCGCCGCGGTGCTCGCGGATGACGCCCCAGGGCCTCCACAGGAAGCGCTGTGCGGCGGGGGTCCGGCCGTCCACGCGCAGCTCGCCGGTGTGGTACCCGAAGGTGAACGGCGGCGCGACCAGCCAGGACATGGAGCTCAGATCGTAGTTGACATGGCCCTGGCCCTGCTGGTTGCGCAGTGACGGCAGGTGCGCGATCTCGTCCAGGCCGACCCAGTGTCCGGCGACGTCGTCCAGGTCGGGGATGCCGGCCTTGGCGACGGCGTCCTCGGATCCGGCGGCGGTCTGCGTGGTCACTTGGAGGCTCCCGAGGTGAGTCCGGCGATGAACTGCTTCTGCAGGGCGAGGTAGCCGGCGACGGGGATGACCGCTGCCAGCAGCATCACGCCGAACAGCTGGGCGTAGTTGGTGGAGTACTGGCCGACCGAGAGGTAGAGCCCCGTGGTGATGGTCTGGCCGCGCAACGGGCCGAGGATGAACTGCGGATTCATGAAGTCGTTCCAGATCCACAGCGACAGGAAGATCGCGACGGTCGCGGTGGCCGGTCGGAGCAGCGGCATGACGATCGTCCACCAGATCCGCAGTGACCCGGCGCCGTCCACGGTCGCGGCCTCGATGATCTCGCCGGGAATCGAACGCAGAAAACCGGAGTAGACGAAGACCGCGAAGGAGAGGTATCCGCCGCCGACGTTGGCCAGGACGAGCCCAGGATAGGTGTGGTCCAGGTGCAGGAACGTCAGGATGCGGATCGTGGGCAGCAGGACCACTGCGGGCGGGATCATCAGGCCCGCCGCGAAGCCGGCCAGGACGATCCGCCGGAAGCGGGCCGAGCGGCGGGACAGCCAGAAGCTGAAGGCCGCGCCGAGCGGGATGATCAGGAGCACCGAGGCGATGACGGTGACCGCGGAGTTGGTCAGGCCGATCTCGATGATGCGGTCGGGTCGGGCCAGAGCGTCCGTCAGGTTGTGCAGGGTCGGCGGTGCGGGCGGGGCCGCCGGGTTCCGGATGATCTGGTCCTGCGTCTTGAAGGCGTTGACGAGGGTGAGGTAGATCGGACTGACGAGGGCCAGCGTCAGCAGTCCGGCCGCGACGAGGTGACTCCTGGCGGCCCAGGCGCGTCGGTTGGCGCGCGGCGCGGGGGCGGGGCGGGCGGCGGTTCGGCTCTGCGATGTCGCTTGCTGGGATGTCTCTCGCGGCGATGTCGGCCGATGCGAGGTCGATGCGGTCACAGTTCCACCTCCCGGCGGCGGAGCAGGCCGGTCACGGACAGCGCGATGACGGCGGAGACGGCCAGGAGCAGCATGGCCACGGCCGAGGCGTAGCCGTAGCGGTCGTCGGTGAAGGCGAGCTGGATGATGTAGAGGGCGGTGGACTGCGTGGAGTCGGCCGGGCCGCCCGAGGTGAGCACCGCGATGATGTCGTAGAGCTTCAGCATCGTGATCAGTGAGATGGTGACGCTGATGGTGGTGCCCGGGGCCAGCATCGGGAAGGTGATCTGCCGGAACCGCTGCCAGCGGCCGGCTCCGTCCACCATCGCGGCCTGGTAGAGCTCGACCGGGATCGACTGCAGCGCGGCCAGGTGCACGACGGTGGTGAAGCCCGTCAGTACCCAGGCGGCGACGAGGCCGACCGAGAACATGGCCAGGTGCGGACTGCCGAGCCAGGTGATCGGCTTGCCGATGATCCCGGTGGAGACCAGGACGTTGTTGAGGATGCCGTCCTGGGCCAGGATGTAGCGCCAGACGAAGCCGACGATGACACCGGAGAGCACCTGCGGCAGGAAGGCGACGGTGCGCATCATCCGGAAGCTCAGGGACGTCTTGTTGAGGAGCATCGCGAATCCGATGCCGGCGGCGTTGGCGACGACCGTCACCGCGCCTGCCAGCACGAGCGTGAAGCCGAGGCTGGCGGCCAGGGCGCTGTCGTGCGTCATCTCCGTGTAGTTGGCGACGCCGACGAAACGGGCCTGCGCCAGGAGCGGGTTCTCGTCTGTCAGGCTCTGCCAGGCGCTCATGATCACCGGAACGAGGATGAACAGGACGTACAGGCCCAGCGCGAGAACGGCGATCGTACCGAGGGCGGGGTCGCCGCGGCGTGGTCGGACTCGGGTGGTCATGGTTCTTCCCTTGGGGGAGGTCTGTGGGACGGAGACCGGCACCGGGCGTCCCGCCCGGCGCCGGTCCTGGAGGTTACTTGGTCGCCGTGTCCCAGGCGGCATCGAGCTTGGCCATCTGCCCGTGGACGTCGTCGGAGGTGAAGAGCGCCTGGCTGGCCGCGTAGAAGGCGTCGTTCAGTCCCGAGGGCATGGAGTCGTCGTTGGTCGCCCAGCCGAACGCCGAGACCTTCGTGTTCTGGTTGGTGACGTAGGCGTAGGAGTCCTTGAAGACCTGGGTGACGTTGACGTTGTAGTCGGCCAGGGTCTTGCCCTTGAGCATCGGGAACGCGCCGTCGCCCTCGATCAGGGCCTTGTAGTTGGCCGGGTCCAGGGACCAGGCCTCGGCGAACGCGGTCGCCTTGGCCGGGTCCGAGGTCTTGGCGCTGATCGCCATGGATCCGCCGACCGCGAACGGCACCACGAGCGACCCGTCCTCGGTGGGGGTGAGGAAGGCACCGAAGTCGTCGGCGTGGTCCTTGGGCACCGAGCCGAGGAACCAGCTGCCCATCATGTACATCGCCGTCTTGCCGGCGGTGAAGTTCGTGATCGAGTCGGCGTACTTGACCCCCAGCGCGCCGTCCTCGAAGTACCCGTCCTTGGCCATCGTCCGGTACTTGGTGGCCGCCGCCTCGACGTTGGCGTCCGTGAACTTGACCTTGCCGGCGTATCGCTCCTGCAGCCAGTTCGGGTCCTTGCCCAGCACGTCCGCGGACAGGATCCCGACCAGCGGCATCGACGCGGCGAACGGATCACCGCCGCCCAGCTCGATCGGGGTGATGCCGGCCGCCTTGAGCTTGGCGCACACCGCCATGAACTCCGACCACGTCCTGGGCGGCGCGGTGATGCCCGCCTTGGCGAACAACTTCTTGTTGAAGAACACCTCGGGGATGATCTGGGAGTTGGTCGGCGGGATGTAGACCTTACCCTTGTAGGCGTTGCCCAGCGGGAGCATGAAGTTGGCGTTGACCCAACTCTGGTCGTACGGCTTGAGCAGCCCCGCCGTCGCGAACGTCGACGGCGTGATCGACTGGAGGAGGTCCGGGAACTGTCCGGATGCCTGCAACTGCTTCGCATAGGCGTCCCGGTCGGTGCTCGGAGCCACGATCTTCTTCACGGTGACGCCGGGGACCTGCTTCTCGGCGTTGGCGATCGAGGTGTCCCAGAACTTCGCGGTGAGGCTGGGAGTCTCGAAGGTCAGGTAGTTCAGAGTGGTGCCACCCGTCGTACCGCCGGTCGACGCGGCAGAGCATCCGGTGAGCAGGGCGAGCCCCGTGGCGAGGCAGACAGCGGTCAGACGGTGGTGCCGCATGGAAATCTCCTGGGGGTGATCTGACCCGATGGGTGGGGCGGATCGGAGTGGATCGACGCCGGGCCACCTTCGAGATAACGTTATCGCGAGGATAGGCTCGCGTTGCGGGAATGTGTCAAGAGTCGATCTGATAACGGTGCACTGTTACCACGAGGAGAAGCCGGATGAGCCAGGCACGGGGCGGGAACGGGGGGCGACCCAAGCGGCCGACGATGGTCGACGTCGCGCGCGAGGCCGGGGTGGCCCTGCGCACGGTCTCGCGGGTGGTCAACAACGACCCGACAGTGGGGCCCGAGTACCTCGCCAAGGTCGAGGCTGCGATCGCGGCGCTGAACTACCATCCGGACGAGCGCGCCCGGCAGCTGCGCACCGGAGTTGCCGGAACGATAGGCGCGGCGGTCCGCCGAATCGCCGAGGTCAACCCGGAGCTGGCCGCCATCGAGCGGACGGCCCGCGCCTCGGGATTGACCCTCCTGGCCGCGTCGACGGACTTCGACGAGGCCAGGGAGCGCGAGATCCTGATCTCCATGTGCCGGCAGCGGCTCGACGGCATCATCGTCGAGCCGTTCGGCGAGAACCACGGCTATCTGCAGCCGGAGCTGGAGGCGGGCATGCCGCTGGTGGCCATGGACCGGCCGATGAGCGGGATCTCGGTGGACTGCGTCATGTCCGACAACGCCGCCGGCATCGGCATGGCCTTCCATCACCTGCACCAGCACGGGCACCGCCGGATCGCCTACATCGGCGACAGCGAGCGCGTCTACTCCGGCCGGGATCGCGCGGCGGCCTTCCGCGCGGCCCTGGGGGCCCACGGCGAGCCGGTCGAGGGCCTGGTGCACCCCGGCGACATCTCCGCAGAGCGGGTGGCCGCGGCGCTGGACACCGCGCTGCACGGCCCGGATCCGGCGACCGCGCTGGTCACGGGCAACATGGACAGCACCCTGGCGGTGCTGCGATGCCTTGGGCCGGAGGCTGCCTCACGATTGGCGATCGTCGGCTTCGACGAGGTGCCGCTCGCCGATCTGCTCCAGCCCGCGCTCACCGTGGTCGCACAGGAGACCTCCAAGATCGGCCAAACGGCCGTCGAACTGCTCCGAGCCCGCATGGCCGACCCGGCCCGCCCGGTGCAGACCGTGATCGTCCCGGTCACCTTGAAGGTCCGCGGCTCCGGCGAGGTGAAGGCCTGAGTTTCCGGCCGGTTACTACCCCGTGACGACCTCTTGACAGACGCCCAGGACTCCCGCGATCGTTCGCGATAACGTTATTTCGACGCGGCCGGCCATCCCGTCGATTCCGCCAATCGCGCGAGGGGTGTGAATCGTGTTGCTCCGGCTCGCGTCACCACTGCCCGGAAGTGCCGCACCGTCGGCAGGCGCCCGGGAGCGCCGACTCCCTGGCCGACTCCCTCGCTGACGGCCCCGACCAACGGCTCGATCGCATGCGCGCCGTTGGTCGGCATGCCCTCTTCCGGTGCCGCGCCCTGGCGTCACTGCGCTCCGGTGTGCCCGGAAGACGTGTCGCCTGGGCCCGGAGGGGCTTCCGTCTCGCCACCCACCCACTGCCGTTTCTGGATGAGAGGTCCGATCAATGAGGCTCGAGGTCCGGTTCATGAAGCTCAGAGTTCAGCCCAGACGGTTCACCAGCGTCGCCACCGTCCTGGCCCTTGCAGGCGCCATGGTGACCACGGCGTTCTCCAGTCCCGCCGTTGCGGACTCGGTCACCGCCAACCAGGCCTGGCGGATCGCCCAGCAGTACACCGGCGTGTGGACGAGCCCGCCCACGCAGCTGACCAGCGGCGAGACCGTCGACGCGCCGCTGATCGGCAATGGCGACCTCGGCGTCGCCGTCGGGGGGTCGATCGCGAACCAGACCATGTACATCGGGAAGAACGACTTCTTCTCCTCCACCAGCCATGCGATCAAGCCTCTCGGTCGGATCGTCATCAACGCCCCCGGGCTGAGCGGCTCGTCGTACAACGTGGTGCAGGACATCGCCCACGCCGAGGTCGACGGCACCTACAGCCTCAACGGTCAGACCATGACCACGTCCAGCTGGGTGGACGCGAACGCGGGCCTGGTGGTCACCTCGTTCGCTCTCGCCGGAGGCAGCGCACAGAACATCGGCATCACGCTCCAGAACGGCTCGGGCGGCACTCCGAGCGTCTCCACCACCGGCAACGACCTCGACGCCGACGTGGTCGCCGACACCGGGACCGGCAGCGATCCGCACGCCCGGATGGCTGCCCGCGTCATCGGCCAGACCCAGACGATCTCCGGCAACACCATCAACATGACCGTGCAGCCCGGCACCACGGCCACCCTGGTCACCGGGATCATCTCCAGCATCGACAGCTCCTCCTGGCAGTCCAGCGCCGACTCCCTGGTCGGCGCCCTCACCCAGCAGGACGTGAACAACCACAACGCCTCGCACCGCGCCTGGTGGCAGAACTACTGGTCGCAGTCGTACGTCGAGATCCCGGACAAGGCCGTGGAGAAGAGCTGGTACGGCTCGCTCTACCTGCTTGCCTCCGCCTCGCGATCCGGCAAGTACGCCCCCGGGCTCTGGGGCAACTGGATCACCGGGGCGATGAACTGGAACGGTGACTACCACACCAACTACAACTACGAGGCCCCGTTCTACGCGGCCCTGTCCACCAACCACATAGCCCAGATGACCGCCTACGACCAGCCGGTACTCGACTGGCAGTCGGCCGGCCAGTCGCTGGCGACCTCGAACGGGTACACCGGCGTGCTCTACCCGGTGGGCCTCTCACCGAAGGGCACCAGCGCCGACACCAACCTGCACAACCAGAAGTCCAACGCGGCCAACCTCGCCAGCGACATGGTGATGCGCTTCGAGTACACCGGCGACACCTCGTACGCGAGCACCGTCTACCCGTGGCTCAAGCAGGTCGGCCTGTTCTGGCAGAACTACCTGACCTGGGACGCCGCCAACAACCGGTACGTCATCACCAACGACGCCCCGCACGAGGACCAGAGCTACCCGCAGACCAACGCCGGCCTGTCCCTCGGCCTGGTCCACCTGCTCTTCCAGGGTCTGATCGACATGAGCACCGCGCTGAACCAGGACGCGAGCACCCGCACGACCTGGCAGAACATCGCCTCGCACCTCAGCGCCCTGCCCACGATGACCCTGAACGGCCAGACCATCCTGCGCGAGACCGAGGTCGGCAGCGACTTCTACAACGACGGGAACGACCTCGACTCCCAGGCCATCTACCCGGGCGGCCTCGTCGGCCTGGACAGCGCCACGTCGCTGCTGACGACCGCGCAGAACACGGTCGGCGCGCTGACCAACGCCTGGCACGGCGGGAACGCGCCGGCGACCTTCTACGCCGCGGCGGCCCGCGTCGGCTACAACCCCAGCACCGTCCTGACCAACCTGCACGACGAGGCCACGAACCAGAGCTTCCCCAACATGGCCATCCACCACAACGGCGGCGGCATCGAGAACATCAACGTCACCACCTCGGGCCTCGACGAGATGCTGTTGCAGTCCTTCCAGAGCGACGTCAAGTTGTTCCCGGACTGGCCGGCGAACACGAACGCGAAGTTCGGCGACCTGCTCGCCTACGGCGACTTCCTGGTCTCCAGCAGCAAGGCGGCGAACGCCGTGCAGTACGTGAGGGTCGTCAGCCAGAAGGGCGGCAACTTCACCTTCACGAACCCCTGGTCCGGCAGCGTCGAGGTCTACCGCAACGGCACCGACACCGGCGCGGTGTCCGGCTCGAAGATCACGATCGCCACCTCGGCCAACGACACCCTCGACCTCGCCCCCGCCGGGACCGCGCTCTCGACGATCCAGACCGAACTGACTCAGCCGCTGCAGACCAGCACCAGCAGCAGCTTCAGCTCCGGCTTCGAGTCCAGCGACCCCGCGTTGACCTGGACCGACACGGTGGACACGACCGGCGGCGGCCTCTCGTCCGTGACCGGGCTCTGCTGCGGGCTGACCAGCCCTGAGGCGGGGGTGCGCACCGGGGAGACCTCGCACACGGGCTCCGGTTCCCTGATGTACTCCGGGTCCGGGCAGGGGGGCAGCAATGTTCACGCCTACATGAAGATCTACGACCTCAGCGGCGGACCGCTGGCGATCGGGACGAGCAAGACCCTGAGCTACTGGATCTATCCGCAGAGCAACGCCACCAGCAGCTACGTGCCCGCAGGGTCCAGTAACAGCACCTGCGTCGCCATCGACATGGTCTTCACCGACGGCAGCACCCTGAGGGACTCCGGCGCGGTCGACCAGAACGGCAACGGCATTCACCCTGCCCACCAGTGCGGACACCTGACGCTTGACGCCTGGAATCACGTCACCGTCAACCTGGCCACCAACAACGCCAACAAGCAGATCAGCCGACTCATCGTCGGCTACGACAACCCCAACTCCACCGGAGGTTACCGGGGTTACATCGACGACCTGTCCATCGGCTGACCGGCCGTAACAAGGACGCGTAGGAGGTGCCGTGGCGTATCAGAAGGCTTTCGAGATCGAAATCGAGACAGAGGTCGAGGTCGAGGTCGATGTCGAAGCCCCCATGCGCGACGGCACTGTCCTGCGCGCCGACACCTACCGGCCGGCCACCGGCGGACCGTGGCCGGTGTTGTTGGCCCGCTCGCCCTACGGCAAGCAGGACCCCGGCGTGCTCGCCCGCCTCGATCCGTTCGGCGCCGCCCGCCGCGGCTACCTGGTCGTCATCCAGGACTGCCGCGGGCGGTTCCGCTCGGAAGGCCATTGGCAACCGCTCGTGCAGGAGAGCGCCGACGGATACGACACGGTCGAGTGGGCGGCCCGCCTGCCCGGGTCCGACGGACGTGTCGGCATGTACGGACCGAGCTATCTCGGGTACGCCCAACGGGCCGCCATGGCGGCGCGGCCCCCGCACCTGTACGCCGCCGTCCCCGAACTCACCTGGTCGGACCCGGATGACGGCCTGGTCTCCCGCGGCGGCGCGTTCGAGCTCGGGCTGTTGACCCACTGGACACTGACTCTGGGCTTCAACGTGCTGGAGCGCCGGTACGCCGACAGTCCCGTTGAACTGCAACGGCAACTCGCCGCGCTGAACACGGCGCTCGACGACCTGATCACGCACACGTACTGGGAGCTCCCCGCTCACCCCTCCCCCACGCTGCGCCGCCTCGGCCTGCCGACGCCGGCCTCCGGCCCTCCCCCGGTCGCCGACCCGCCCGATCCCGCGAGTGGTCTCCCGCGCGCCGCTGTCCCCTCGCTGACCGTCGCAGGCTGGTTCGACTGCTTCCTCCAGGGCAGCCTCGACAACTTCGTCCGGGCACGCCATGCCGGGACACCGGCGGCCCTGATCGTCGGACCTTGGACACACACCAACCTGTCCAGCCGCATCGGCGACACCGACTTCGGCGCAATCGCCGACGCCGCGGGAATCGACGGCGCAGAGTCACTGCTCGAGCGCGAACTGGACTGGTTCGGCCGGCATCTCAAGCAGGAACAGGCCCCCTCTGTGCCACCCACGCCGCCCGAAGCGGCGGTTCTGCTGTTCGTCATGGGCAGCAACCGGTGGCGCCGCCTCGACACCTGGCCCCCGAAGTCCATCGAGGTTCCCTGGCATCTGCACGGCGACGGCCGACTGTCACGCGACGCCCCCGAACCGCTTTCGCCACCGGATGAATTCCGCCACGACCCGAACAACCCGGTCCCGACCTGCGGGGGCACGGTCCTCATGGCTCCCGAGTTCCCCGCCGGGCCCTTCGACCAGCACGAGGTCGAGAAGCGCGACGACGTCCTCTTGTACACCAGCGAACCAATGGAAGCACCGCTGGAGGTCATCGGCCGGATCAGGGTCTGCCTGTTCGCCGACTCCACCGCAGGCCCGACCGACTGGGTGGCCCGACTGTGCGACGTCGGCACCGACGGAGTCTCACGAAACATCACGGACGGCATCCTGCGGACTGATCCGGCACTCCCGAACACCGGGCATGGGCAACGGCCACCGGAGCTTCTGGTCGACCTGTGGTCCACGGCCCATGTGTTCCTGCCGGGACATCGCGTGCGCCTGCATATCGCATCCAGTTGCTTCCCCCGCTGGGACCGCAATCCCGGTGACCCCATGTTGGCCGACACCCGCAGCGCAGGCCCGGTGCCACCGGGGTCGCCGACAACCACCTCGCGCCAGTCCGTCTACCACGACTCAGCGAGACCGTCGCGACTGATCCTTCCCGTCATGTCGCCGAAGGCCGCGGTCGCCCCCGGCTGCCCGACCGGCCGTACCGGCGCCCAACGTCAGCTCTTGTCCCACGTATGAAAGGCACTCAGTTGTCGACCCTCCTGTCTCCGGGCACCGCGCGCATCACCGGCCTCGACACCTACGACATCCGCTTCCCCACCTCCCGCGAGCTGGACGGCTCGGACGCGATGAATCCCGACCCGGACTACTCCGCCGCCTACCTGGTGCTGCGCACCGACGCGGGCGATGGTCTGGAGGGCCACGGGTTCACCTTCACCATCGGTCGCGGCAACGACGTCCAGGTGGCCGCGATCGAGTCGCTGCGCTCGTATGTCGTCGGCCGTCCACTCTTGGAGGTCTGCGCCGACCCGGGTTCTGTCTACCGCGACCTGAACGGCGACAGCCAGCTGCGCTGGCTCGGTCCGGAGAAGGGGGTGATGCACATGGCGGTCGGCGCCGTGGTCAACGCCGTGTGGGACCTGGCCGCGAAGCGTGCGGGGTTGCCGCTGTGGCGGCTCCTGGCCGAGGCCGAGCCGGAGTGGCTGGTCTCCCAGGTCGACTTCCGCTACATCATCGACGCCCTCACCCCTGAGCAGGCACTGGAACTGCTGCAGCGCGGCAAGGAGGGCGCGACGGAACGCGCGACCGAGCTGTCCCGGCGCGGCTACCCCGCCTACACCACCTCGCCGGGCTGGCTCGGCTACTCCGACGAGAAGCTCGTCCGTCTCGCCAACCAGGCGCTCGCCGACGGCTTCCGCCAGATCAAGCTCAAGGTCGGCGCGGATCTGCAGGACGACATCCGCCGCTGTCGCACGGCGCGCGCCACCATCGGACCGGACATCCGGATGGCCATCGACGCCAACCAGCGCTGGAACGTGGACGAGGCCGTCGCCTGGACCAGCGCTCTCGCCGAGTTCGACCCCTACTGGATCGAAGAGCCGACAAGCCCGGACGACGTCCTCGGCCACGCGGCGATCCGCGAACGCGTGGCCCCGATCCGCGTGGCCACCGGCGAGCACGTGCAGAACCGCGTCGTCTTCAAGCAGTTGCTACAGGCGGGCGCCATCGACGTGCTGCAACTGGACTCCACGCGGGTCGGCGGCGTGAACGAGAACCTCGCGATCCTGCTGCTCGCGGCCCGGTTCGGCGTCCCGGTCTGCCCGCACGCGGGCGGGGTGGGGCTGTGTGAACTGGTCCGCCACCTGTCGATGTTCGACTACGTCGCGCTCTCGGGCACGACCGAGGGCAGGGCCATCGAGTTCGCCGATCATCTGCATGAGCACTTCGTCGACCCGGCCGTGATCGAAGGCGGCCACTACACGGCCCCCAGCCTGCCAGGGTTCTCCGCGGCCCTGCACCCCGAAGCCGTCGAGACCTACCGCTTCCCCGACGGAACCTTCTGGGCAGCCGACCTGGCACACACTCACAACGCGACGACGACACCGGAGGTCGCGGTATGACCGGGCTCGCCGATCGTCGACCCGGTCCGCCCCCTGGAGAGGACGTCGGACCGACCGACTTCGCGACCGCTACCTCGTCCGGCCGCTGAAAGACATCTCACGTGCCTAACAAGTCAAGCAGCGACGGCCAGATCTGCCGGGACGGAGGTGAAAGCGTGCTGTTCGTCGAAGAGCTGCCTGGTCTGCAGGCAGTGGTAGAGCTGGCCGATCATGCGGTTGAACAGGTGCCGCTGGGCCTGGGCATGCCAGTCGCCGCGTTCACGTCGACCGCGGTAGTGGGTGGCGGCCCCCGGCGAGGCTGTGAGGGCGGCGAAGGCCCACTGGTGACCAGCGTTGGTCAGGCGGTTGTTC